>JAYZKG010000042.1:0-24835 GCA_036163695.1 Actinomycetota bacterium
CCCAATTCACCTGCTGCTCCTTCTCCTCGAACCAATTTTGAATCATTGATTACCCCTCCCCCTATCCCTGTGCCAAAAGAGAGGAAAATTAAATTATTAACTTTTTCTTTATAAAAAAGCTCATACTCCGCTAGTGCAGCAACATTTCCATCGTTATCTATTTTGTAATTTTCAAAACCTTCTTTTTCCATAATTTCATTTACATTTATATCTTCTTGTAAGTTTGGCCCTCCTAGGAAATGTTGAGAGGATTTATCAATATGGCCTGGGAATCCAATTCCAATACCCTTAACTTCATTATCAATTAAATCACGAATTGCGTTTGTTAAGTCTGACAATAGTAGCCTCTCATTGTCTGCATAATGTATTGATTCTCTTGACTCAACTTTTCCATTTGAGACAACCCCGTACTTAATTGATGTCCCCCCCACGTCGATTCCTCCATACCTATCCATTAGTTAAATCCTTTAATTCAAAAAATTTTTTACTAGCCCTGTTGTAGCCAACATTAATACACTTTGTTTCTCCTATCATCCAACTTGTTGCTTTTGGTTGGTGAACATCACCAAATAATGAGAGAATAGGTTTATTTATCTGGATAAATTTTAGTAGAGAGCCCCAACCCTGCTCTAACTTATTTGTAATCACATCTGTAACAAGTTCATTAACTAATGGCGGGGCGTGTGTGCAAATGATATCAGCTTCATTCAAGTTATTTAATTTTTCGTTAAAATCTTCTTCACTCAACTCTCCTCTAGCATTAATTGGAGTTGGGACCCCACCACCAGCAAAACCAAGTTTGTATCCATCATATTCAATAATTTTTTTATCAACAAACTTTACGTTATTCCCAGCTAAATTTTCCATGACTGATATTGAATCTACATTTCCTGGAATAATCCAAACCTCATGATTAACAAGTTCTCTAAATACCTCCTCGTATTGTAAACTAATGGCTTCTTCTATTTGCACCTTTATCTTTTCTGGATCATCAGAAAAAAGCTCATTCCATAAATCTTTTCGTTTTGAGAAATCGTGATTCTTTCTATATGTAATTAACTTATGTATATTTGCGTCACCAAAGACATCTCTTGCAATTCCGGAACCATTTCTATAATCTATCCAATTGATCAAATCACCGAGAATAACTAATGGACCTTTATCTGTTGGTAACTCTCTAAGACCACTCAAACCATGATGAACATCTGAAATGAATATCAATTCTAACCTGTTATTGCGCCCTTATCTGATCCTGAAACTAACTTGGAATACTTATATAAAGCACCTGAGGTATATCTAGGTTCTGGCTGTATATACCTTTTTTTTCTTGCTTCAATTTCTTCCGAGTCTATCTCTACATTTAGTGTTCTTTCATTAATATCTAAAGATATAACATCTCCATCTTCGCAAAGTGAAATAAGTCCTCCATCATGACTTTCTGGACTTACATGCCCAATACATAGACCCGTTGTCCCTCCAGAAAATCTACCATCGGTAATCAACATAACATCTTTCCCTAAGCCAGCACCTTTAATTGCTGAAGTAATCTGGAGCATCTCTCTCATTCCAGGTCCGCCTTTTGGACCTTCGTTTCTAATTACAACAACATCACCTTTATTAATTTTGTTTGCAAATAATGCTTCTAGAGCATCTTGTTCTCCATCGAAAACGTTCGCGGGTCCTTTGAATTCTGTTTCTTCAATACCTGCAGTCTTCATAACAGAACCATTTGGTGAAAGACTTCCGTATATAATAACTATTCCTCCATCAGATGAAATTGGATTATTAGGAAACCTCATTACATCTTGTGATCCAGGAATAATCGTGCTCTCTAAATTTTCTCCTATAGTTTTTCCTGTTACAGTCAAGCAGGAGCCGTTGAGTAGATCGTTCTCTAAAAGTATTTTAAGTACTGCTGGCACTCCACCAATCTTGTCTAAATCTACCATATGATATTTTCCAAACGGTTTCATATCGCCAAGGTGAGGAACTTTTGTACTTAACTTATCAAAGTCATCTAAAGACAAATTGACTTCAGACTCATATGCTATAGCCATCAAGTGGAGAACTGCATTTGTAGAACCTCCCAGAGTTAAAACAGTTGTAATTGCATTTAGAAATGCTTCTCTCGTCATTATGTCTCTGGGTTTAATATCTTGTTGCAATAAGTTGACTAAAGCTTTTCCTGTATCCTCAGCCGCACTTCTCAACCTTTTATCTTCAGCAGGTATTGTTGCAGTCCCTGGTAGGCTCATTCCTATTGCTTCTCCTACAGATGCCATTGTATTTGCAGTAAACATTCCAGCACAAGAACCCTGCCCCGGACATGCATTACATTCAATTTCATAGAGCTCTTCTTCAGTAATTAAACCCTTCCCAACAGAACCAATCCCTTCAAAAACATCAACAATAGATATATCTTTACCCTTATATTGGCCTGGTAAGCTGCTCCCCCCATAAAGAAAAATGGAAGGTCTATTTATCCTACCTGCAGACATAAGCATCCCAGGTAAGGACTTATCACATCCAGCAATCGTTACCATACCGTCAAATCTTTCTGCATGCATAACAAGCTCTACAGAATCGGCAATAACTTCTCTGGAAACGAGTGATGCCCTCATGCCCTCATGACCCATAGATATTCCATCTGAAACAGCTATAGTAGAAAAGATTAAACCCACGGCATCAGAACCATTGACCCCTTCTTTTGCCTTTTCAGAAAGCTCCGGTCCAGTTAAGTTGCACGGCGTAACCTCGTTACCAGCTGAAACAATTCCAACTTGGTATTTATTAAAATCATCATCTTTTAAGCCGACTGCCCTTAGCATTGCTCTTGCAGCAGCTTTTTCAACACCTTTAGTTACGTCATCAGAAATTCTAGACATAATATATAGAATAGGATAATTATTTCAAGATGGCATCTTTATAGCCCAATCAATCTCTTCTTGAACTATATTGCTTTCAACTTTTCTTTTCTTGTAATATTCCTGAATTACATCAACCCTAGAGATTCTCCATAAACCCCAAATTGTATACATTACTAATTCAGGATTTTCATTTGATAAATATTTTTTGAATATTGACACTGCAGAATCATCAGGGTTATTTGCTAGAGCAATAATCGCATTTCTTCTAATGTACATCGGGTCCATCTTTGGAATATAAAACCTCCTATACTCAGCTAATAACTCCTCATCTTTATTATTTAAAATTCTGGAGGTATTTACACCATTTTCTTTTGCCTTAAGTTGAACTTCTCTTTGCCCAGGAGGGCAAGAAACAAGACATTCGTCACAACCGTAAAACCTATTACCTATAGAAGTCCTCATATCTCTAGGGATTATCTTTGGTGACTGTAGCCAATAAGCGATACATAAATTGGCATCTAAGACATAATCTTCACTTAGAGCACCTGTAGGACAGGAGATCTGACAGTAGTTGCACTCTCCACAAGTTTGATTAGTTTTCTTAGTTTGAATGAAATTTTTTGATGTATAAATAGTTCCAATTAATTGCCAAGGGCCTACTCCAGGAGATAGCATCATTGTACTCTTCCCTTGCCAACCTAAGCCTGCATAAATAAAAAACAATCTGTCATAATGAGACGAATCATCCACAAAAGATTTTGTTCTGTGTCCCTGTTCATTAAGAGAATCCATAATTAAGTTGATTTCAGTTCTTAGTGGTTCGTAATAGTCCTTCTTTGCAAAAGAAGCTACCCTCGAATACCCCGGCTTTGTTGTTATCTCATAAGAATTATTCTGCATATAGTTATATGCGACCACTATTGCCGAATTAGCCCAATCAAACTTGTTAGCCTTTCCAGAAATTTCGGGATTTGTGAAGGTAAATCCCATATCTACATGTTTATTTTGATCTTTTCTCTTTTGTATTTCAAAAGATCTATCTAGGTCAACTGGTAACTCAACAACTCCATAATTAAATGAGGCAATCCTTTTATTTTTGTGAACCCTGTTCACAAATGTTTCGATTTCTTCTCTATTATTTTTCATTTATTTTAAGATTACACAGTTGACAACAAATTTAATTAAGGCATACTTAAATTAATGAATAATACAATTTTACTAGTAGTACTTATGTAGCGCACTTAAGCGAATGCATAAGTTGCGCCTCCCCGAAAGGGAGGTTTTTTTTTGAGGAAATTATGGATAAATTAACAGGAGCACAATTAGTTATAAGATCTCTCGAATATATGGGAGTATCTACTGTATTTGGTCTCCCAGGTGGAGCTATATTACCTGCTTATGACCCAATATACGATAGTCCAGTAAGGCACATTCTGGCTAGACATGAACAGGGGGCAGGTCATATGGCTGAGGGTTATGCTCAGTCTACAGGTGAACTAGGAGTTGTAATAGCAACATCTGGTCCTGGTGCTACAAATCTAGTAACTCCATTAATGAATGCATTAATGGACTCTACTCCTTTGTTAGCAATAACTGGTCAAGTAGCATCAACAGCAATAGGAAACGATGCTTTTCAAGAAGCTTTTACTACAGGAATAACTATGCCCGCAACAAAACATAACTATCTGGTAACAAGTGCTGCTGAAATTCCTCAAGTCTTGCTCGAAGCAAAACACATAGCCACAACTGGTCGCCCAGGACCAGTTTTGGTCGATATTCCGAAAGACATATTAAATGAAGAATCAGATTGGATTGAGCCAAAAATAGTTGAAATGCCAGGTTACAAGCCGACTACTATTCCAAATCCAAAAAGCATCTCCGAGGCAGCAAAACTAATAAAGGAAGCTAAGAAACCTGTTCTCTATGTTGGTGGAGGTGTTATTAACTCAAAATCTAACAAAGAACTTTTTACACTTGCAACTTCAACCAAGATACCAGTCGTTACAACTCTAATGGGACGAGGAGCATTTCCAGATGGTCATGAATTATCACTAGGTATGCCAGGAATGCATGGAAATTACTCATCTACAACATCTTTGCAGAAATCCGATTTATTAATTGCAATTGGAGTGCGTTTTGATGATAGGGTTACAGCAAATCCAGAGTACTTTGCTCAGAATGCCAAAGTTATTCATGCTGACATTGACCCTGCTGAAATAGGAAAAGTTAGAGAACCACAAGTTCCAATTGTCGGTGATGCAAAAAGCGTAATAGTTGCATTGACTGAAGAGCTTAGTGGAATAGAATGCGACACAGAAGATTGGCTAAAAGAAATCAATAGCTGGCAAGAAAAGTACCCGCTTCAATACAAGCAAGATGAAGATGGTCCCTTGAAAGTACCGTACGTATTAGATCAAATACAGAAACTTGTCGAGAAAGACACCATTGTTGTTTCAGGTGTAGGACAACATCAAATGTGGATATCCCTATATTGGAAATTTACCAAACCTAATACTTGGCTTAATTCTGGAGGAGCAGGAACTATGGGGTATGCCCTACCTGCTGCACTTGGCGCTAAAATGGCATTTCCAGATAAATTGGTATTGGCTCTTGATGGAGATGGCTGCTTCCAAATGACCTGTCAGGAATTAATTACAGCTACGACAGAAAATATACCTATAAAAATTGCAGTATTTAACAATGGTAATCATGGAATGGTGAGACAGTGGCAAAAACTATTCTACAATAACAGATTCTCTGCAACTGAACTAACCCACCACACGCCTGACTATATAAAACTAGCAGAATCAATGGGTGCAGCTGGATATAGAATAACTAAACCAAAAGAGATAGAGGAAAACTTCATGGAGGCACTAGCTATTAATGACAAACCTGTACTAATTGAATTTGTAGTAGACCCAGATGAAATGGTATTCCCTATGGTTCCTGCTGGGGGGAATAATAATAATGTTATTTTAAGTGAGGAGAGTTACGGATTAGATCATGACTGAAAGAATTCTAAGCGTTTTAGTAGAAGACAAGCCTGGTGTGCTAGCAAGAGTTTCTTCAACCATAGCCAGAAGAGGTTTTAATATTAAGAGCTTATCGGTAGGACCAACGTCTGTTGAAGGAAGGTCTAAAATGACAATCGTTACAGATGCAAGTGCAGTTGAACAAGTCAAGAAACAATTAAACAAATTAATTAATGTAATAAAAATTGTAGAATTTAATCCAGATGCAACATTGGAAACTGAAGTGATGCTAATAAAGGTTTCTACAACAAAAGAAACACAAACTCCAGTAATAGAAAAAGCAACATTAAGTAATGCTAGATCTGTAGACGTTGGTACTAGCTCTGCAATTTTTGAAATCACAGGAACAGCTACTGAACTAGACAAATTCCAAGAACTAATGAAACCATATGGCATTATTGATATGGTAAGAGGAGGAAGAGTAGCTATGCAGGGAATTCAATCCTAAGGAGAGAAAATGGCAGAAATAATATATGACAAAGATATAAATCAAGAAAAGATAAAAGAGTTGCGGGTTACTGTTATAGGTTTTGGCAGCCAAGGTCATGCTCATGCACTAAATCTTAAAGACTCAGGGGTGAATGTTACTGTAGGCTTGAGAGAAAATTCCTCTTCATGGCCACGAGCAGAAGAGCAAGGGCTCAAAGTAATGAAAGTTAAAGAAGCAACTGAAAATGCAGACGTTGTGATGCTTCTTCTTCCTGATGAAGTAATGGCTGATATATACAATAAAGAAATTGCCCCATATATGAAAGAAAAAGGAACTTTGTTGTTTGCCCATGGTTTTAATATACACTTCAATGAAATAGTGGCGAGAGAGGATTTGAATGTAGCGATGATTGCTCCGAAAGGGCCTGGACATCTTCTTCGAAGAACTTATGAGGAAGGCTCAGGAATGCCTTGCTTGGTTGCAGTTAATCAAGACCCTTCAGGGGATACTCACGAACTCGCAATGTCGTATGCCTCTGCAATTGGAGGTGGGAAAGCTGGAATATTAAACACTACTTTTAAAGAAGAGACTGAAACAGATCTTTTTGGTGAGCAAGTTGTTCTATGTGGTGGGTTAACTGAATTAATAAAAAATGGATTCGAAACACTTGTAGAAGCAGGATACCAGCCAGAAAGTGCATATTTTGAAACTCTTCATGAAGTAAAATTAATAGTCGATTTGCTCTATGAAGGAGGCTTTGATTGGATGAGACATTCTATTTCAAATACTGCAGAATTTGGAGACTTCTCAAGAGGAAATAGGATAATTACTAATGAAACTAAAGAAGAGATGAAGAAAATATTGGAAGAAATACAATCAGGTGCTTTTGCTAAAGAATGGATGGCCCAAGCAAGAGAGGGCTCCCCTTATGTTAAAGAAAAAAGAGAGGAAACTGCAAAACATCAAATTGAAGGTGTTGGAAAAGATTTAAGAAAAATGATGCCATTTCTGGATAATAAAGACCCTTCGGTAGACGTATGAAGCAAGACAAACTTGTAATCTTTGATACTACTTTGAGAGATGGAGAACAAAGCCCTGGAATTGCTCTAACGCCTCATGAAAAATTAATAATAGCCCAGCAACTGGAGAAATTAAAAGTAGATGTTATAGAAGCAGGGTTTGCTGCATCATCTCCTGGGGATTGGGAAGGAGTGAATCTTATTGCAAACTCTGTAAAAGGATCGACCATTGCATCTCTTGCTAGATGTGTTCAAGACGATATCGACCAAGCTTGGGAAGCAATCAAGCCAGCAACAAAATCAAGAATACATGTCTTTACCTCAACTTCTGCAATACATATGGAACACATGCTCAGAAAAACACCAGAAGAAGTAATCAAAGATGCAAGAGAATCGGTTAAGTTAGCAACTAAGTACTGTGAGGATGTTGAATTCTCTGCTCAAGATGCAACCAGAACTGATCATGATTTTTTGATTGAAATTTTGAAAGTAGCCGTTGAAGAAGGGGCAACTACAATTAATGTCCCTGATACTGTTGGTTACGCTACCCCATCAGACTATAAAGCTCTATTGGAGAGAGTCTACACAGAAGTTAGAGGGAATAATGAAGATGTAATTATTTCAACACACTGCCATAATGACCTAGGTCTTGCAGTTGCCAACTCATTAACTGCAATTGAAGCCGGAGCGAGGCAGATAGAAGGTGCTATAAACGGAATTGGAGAAAGAGCAGGAAATACTTCGACTGAAGAAATAATTATGGCAGTAAAGACAAGACAAGATCAATTCGGTGTAGAAATTAATGCAGAAACAACAGAGATATTTGAAACATCAAGAATAGTTTCAAAATTTACAGGTTATCCTGTCCAATACAACAAAGCAGTAGTAGGAAAAAATGCATTTAGTCATGAATCGGGTATTCATCAGCATGGCTATCTAAGAAAAAAAGAAACATATGAAATCATGAGCCCTGACTCGGTAGGCCAAGGAGAAGCAAAAATAATACTAGGAAAGCATTCAGGACGAGCAGGATTTAAAGATGCTCTTGATAAGCTTGAATATGTCCTAAGCGAGGACGAATTTAATGATGCATTTGATGATTTCAAGAAGATAGCTGATAGAAAAGGTGAAATTGTTGAAAATGAACTTAGAGCTATTTTGGGACAAACGACCCCAAGCCAAAATGCTACTAAATTAGTATCTATATCTGTAAATAGTGAAGATGACCACGCATCCGCAAAAATCACCCTCAATGTAGATGGAAAAGAAATAGAATCTGAAGCAACAGGTGATGGAATGATTGATGCTGCTTTTACAGCAGTAAAGCAAATATTAAAATCGGAGGCAAAACTTATTGATTATCGAGTAGAGAGTATTACTACTGGTTCTGATGCAACAGCAGAGATTATAACTATTGTTAATGATGGGCATCTTATGAAACAAGGCAGGTCTGTTTCTACTGATGTTGTGCAAGGCTCCGTATTGGCTTTTCTAGATGCACTTAATAAACAATGACAAAAAAATATAACATTAGTGTTCTTGGAGGTGACGGAACTGGGCCCGAAGTGGTAGTCCAAGCAATGAAGGTACTGTCGACTACTCAAAAAGAATTTAATGTAGATATAACTTTTATAGAAAGCGATGTTGGAGGAGACAGATATCTAGCAACTGGAGAATTAGTAACAGAAAAAGACATAGAGCAATTCAAACAATCAGATGCTATCTTACTAGGAGCGATTGGTCACCCCGATGTAAAACCTGGAATACTAGAACAAGGGATACTCCTCAATCTAAGAAAAAAATTTGATCAATACATTAATTTGAGACCTGTTGTTCTTTATCCTGGAGTTGAAACTCCAATAGCAAACAAAACGTCTGAAGATATAGATTTTATTGTCGTACGTGAAAATACTGAAGGGCTGTACGCAGGCGCTGGAGGATTCGTTCATTATGGAACAGAGCAAGAAGTAGCTACTCAAGAGTCTATCAATACAAGATATGCTATTGAGAGGTGTATAAGGTATGCATTTGAATATACAAAATCTTCTGGTCGAAAAAAAGTAACATTGTGTGCAAAAACTAATGTACTAACTTATGCTCATGACTTGTGGGAGAGAGTTTTTTATGAGGTTGCTGAAGAATATAGAGACATTGAGACTGACTATGCTCACGTTGATGCCCTTTGTATGTGGATGGTAAAAAATCCTGAATGGTTTGATGTAATTGTCACTGACAACATGTTTGGAGATATAATCACTGATTTGGGGGCAATGATTCAAGGTGGCATGGGGATAGCAGCAGGTGGGAATATAAACCCAAATGGCGTCTCTATGTTTGAACCAATTGGTGGATCAGCTCCCAAATATACAGGAAAAAATATGATTAATCCCCTAGCCTGTATTGCTGCATCTGCAATGATGATGGAAACAATCGGAGAAAAAGAATACGGTAAAGCACTAGAAGGTGCAGTTAAGAAAGTTGCCTCTGAAATCCCATCACTTTCAGCAGGAAAAATGGGTTTAGGTACAAATGAAATTGGAGACAAAGTCATTGATGTCTTTGAATGAATAATGGAAGAAGGCAGAAGCAACTTTTCTTCGCTAGTAAAAAAAAGAATAGTTGTACGAGAATTTAGACAACCCAGAACAGGAAAATTTGACCTAGACATAAAAGAGATAGCTAGTAACGGAGTAAGGATTCCTACTGCAGGATTTTCTCGGGGTATAGAGATACTAACAATACTGCACCCCGATAATATAAATAAAATTGCTGCTATCGCTAATGAGGAAAAATATAGAGCAAAGGGATTAGACCCTTGGGTTTCGTGGGCAGAAGGAATTATTATTATCCTTGTAAATAAAGGTGCTTATGAAGAGAGGTACGGCATGGAAGACAAAGAGTCCTCATTGAACATAGATAACTGGCATATGCCATATTGGTATATTGATGCTGGTGCTGCACTAATGAACATTCTTCTTGGCGCTGAGGATAAAGGATTAGGCAGTGGCTTCCTTGGCGGACATAATATAGATTTAGTTAACTTAAGATCAGAGTTCAAAATACCTAGAGAAATAGAAGTTCTTGGTTTAGTTCCCATTGGAGTTAGGAAAGATACATATGAGAAGAAAACGTCAGAGAAAAAGAAACTCATATATGCTGAAATATATGGAAAATAAAACAATCTCCTCGTTAGCTAATCCTGAAATAAAATTTATTAGTTCATTGAAGAAAAATACCAATCGAAGAAAAAGTAAGAAAACTATTGCAGAGGGGTACAGAGAAAACAAATCACTTTTTGAATCTGGTCGTACAGTTGAATGCCTTTACATCTGTAAAGAACTAGTACAGGATAGAGATGGAAAAGAACTAATTGATGGTTTTCGTAGCCGAGGTGTAAGAATAGTAGAGGTTTTGGAAAAGCCGTTCATCCATATCTCTTATAGAGACAAACCTGATGGTTTCATTTCAATATTTCCAATCTACGAACAAAAACTTACAGACTTGGGTGTAGAAGATATGAAAAGAATCTTAATTGCTGACAAGATTGAAAAACCTGGAAACTTAGGTGCAATGCTTCGTTCAGCTAAGGCTTTTGGTTTCAACACTGTTCTTGTTTGTGATGAAAAAACAAATATCTTCAACCCCAATGTAATCCGGTCTTCAATAGGCCATATATTTTCTATGAATGTTGTGACTCTGCCTTCACAAGAAGCAATTGAATTTTTAAATCATAATAATGTAGAGATTATCCTTTTAGACCCCCAATCCCAAGAATCGATAAAATCATTTCACACGAGTAAGAGAATAAGTCTTGTAGTTGGGTCAGAAGATAAAGGACTTTCAAATAACTGGTTTAATAGTAAGCACACTCCATTGCGCATTGATTCATCAGCAGAAATTGATTCAATAAATGCATCTAATGCTGCAGCTATAGCAATGTGGGAGCTAAGTGAATATTAAAGAAGAAAAAATTTGTATTCTTGATCTTGAAACAACAGGTTTTGAACCAGAAGATTCTGAAATTATTGAAATCTTTATACTAAAAGTGCTCAATAATAAAATAGTTGATGAATTTTACTCTTTAATTAAACCAAAAAATAATATACAGAACTCACACATTCATGGAATTAGTGATGATAAAGTTCAAAATGCACCACATATAAACGAAATAAGTGAAAAAATATTTCACTTTATAGAAGACGATATTCTTGTAGGTCATAACTTAATTAATTTTGATTTAAAATTTCTAAATTATCATTTAAATAAAAAAATAAAAAATAGGACAGTAGACACACTTGAATTAAGTAGAGAAAAATTAGGTAAGAAAGTTAATAATCATAAGTTAAATACACTAGCAGAATATTTTGGAGTAGCCCTCCCTACTCATAGTGCTAGAGATGATGTTATGACAACTTATGAGGTTTATAAAAAACTCAATTCTATAAAATGAAAGAGTGAGCGATACAAATATATATATACCTAACCTAACTCTCTCTTATGGAAAAAATGTTTTCATAAGAGATTTATCTATAGATATAGAAGGCCCTTCAGTGATCAAGGTGTTTGGTAGTAATGGAGCTGGAAAAACATCATTACTGAGGTATATTTCCGGAATATTTGAAGGCAATGCAGATGGAGAAGGAAACCGTATAGAGGCGAAGCGAGGGATTAAATTACTAGATAATACTCCTTCTCTTCTTAATGACCTTAGTGTTGGGGAAAACATTAAATTTTTTACTAAGGGTATATTGTTTACAGAAGAAGAGCAAAATGAACTATTAACTAAAGTAGGTATGGATAAATTTAATAAGGATGTAATTGGAGGTCTTTCCTCTGGTATGAAAAAAAGGATAGAGACAGCAATACTAATATGGAAAAAACCTAGCATAGTATGCCTAGATGAACCTGAAAATTTTCTTGATAAAGATGGAGTAAAAATTATCCAACATATTATTAAAGAAACAATTAGTTCTGGCGGAATTGTTATTTACAGCTCTCTTGAAAAAGAACAAGGGGTTTTGAAATACGATTTGAGACTTGATCTAAAATGAAAAACTTAATTCGTAATTATCCTTTTCTAAATGTAGTAATCAAAGAACTTGCTATTGAAAAAAAGAGGAAGCAAACAATCCTAGTGGTAGTCCCGATATCCTTTGCCATACTACTTATTTTCCCATTAATTATTGAAGGTCGTTCTTTTGTATCTAGTGAAATAATTGGGACTTATCACATTGTCTTGTCGATAACACTTTGTCTACTGTTTGCAACTAGAAGTTCTGATAACAACTTCGAAATTAGAAAAACAAACAAGTTTGGAGATATTACTGCATCAGAACATTTCCTTGGTAAGACAATTTCTGAAATAAGTATTTTATTCCCTGCTTTGATAATTTTTGACTACCTGACAATAGCTTTAACGAACCACCCTATCCAGTCAACTGTAACTGAATATCTAATATTTACGATATTGTTTAGCATCTGTATATGTTCGATAAGTATATATGTAAATTTCATCTCTGACTTAGACACAAAACTTATACAAATACTTATTTTAAGCACAATTTTTATTCCACTAGGACTAATTATGACTCCTATTTGGCTAGGTGTTTCTCCTGAATTAACTAGTATTTATATGTTGATGTTTATTGGAGTAGCTTTAATTCTTGTAGGTTTCTCTTGGATTACTAACATCAAAAGATACTAGAGAGGAAGTAAATGAAGTTTCAATTTTTTATCCTTGTAGCTATAACAGCAATTCTTGCATTTGGGCCTTTCGACCAAACACAAGGTGAAATATCTAAGCTACTTTACCTACATGTTCCTACCGTTTGGATTGCATACCTTGCATACACTGTTACTTTTGTTTACTCATTACGTTACATAATTTCTAAAAAACCAAAATTTGACCAAATAGCTGCATCAAGTGCAAAAGTAGGTGTATTTTTCACTGTGGTTACACTTTTTGCTGGCTCCTTGTGGGGAAGGTTTACTTGGGGAACTTGGTGGGTCTGGGGAGATGCAAGGTTAAATCTTACAGCTCTTTTACTCTTAGTCTATATTGGCTACATCGTTTCTAGAGGAACGAAGTCATATGATAGGCATCAAATTGCTAAACGATCTGGATACATAGGTACTTTAGGAATTGTCCAAATTCCAATTATACACTTTAGTGTTTTATGGTGGAGATCTATTCATCAGCCTGCAACAATATTAAGTCAAGAAACGGCAAGCACTGGAACGGCACCTATGTCAACAGATATCCTCGTTACTCTATTAACCTCTGTAATCCTGGCAACATTATATTATATTGCAGACCTCCGTCGTGTTCTAATAGATGAGCAAAAATACTGGGAAGATGACATGAACAAAATTGATAGAGAGAGGGTCTCTAAACCAGTACTAGCTGAGGATGATTAGAAAACCTATATACGTTGTAATTTTAGGCATAATCCTAATTACATATGCAAGTCTAAATCTCGCAGAAGAAAATACTATTTACTACTATTCAACAACTGAAATTGTTAACTTAGATTTATCTCAAAATGACGAAAGAATCCGAATGGGTGGTTTAGTTAAAAACGGAAGCCTCGATGCTGCAGAAGGGAAAACTATATTTATAGTCACTGATGGAGCAACGGATATAATTGTGAATTTTGAAGGAATAATCCCAGACCTCTTTCAGGAAGAAATAGGAGTTGTTCTAGAAGGGTCTCTTATTGATGGCATATTCATTTCTGATGAGATGTTAGTAAAACACGACAATGAATATAAATCTAGCGATGGATCAACTTATGAACTTGAAGAGGAGAGTAGATGATATCTTCCATCGGAATAATTAGTACTTGGATCTCAATAGTCATATGCCTATTGCTTATTCGTCATAAGAACCCTTATGAGAGAGAATTGTATTCAAGATTACTTATTTTCAATTCAATATTTCAATTTCTACTTCTTGAAATTGCACTACTAATTGATGACTTTTCTATTGGATACATAGCGAACCACTCTGCAACCTCAACTCCTACTATATATAAGCTTGCTTCACTGTGGGGTGCTCTTGATGGGTCTATTCTTCTTTGGATACTTTGCCTAGTATCCTATCTTTTTTACCATCTAAAAAGATTTAGGAGTGACCTAAATGAAGATTATGAAAATAAAGTATTCGCATTTATAATCTTGTTCTTTTATGGGTTTGTAGTTTTCCAATCTAATCCTTTTGCAGGTTGTATTGAATCTGGAACAATAGGGTGTCTAAATTCTACCCTACTCCCCTTTCAAGATCTAGATAGAGCATCCATAGGTAGAGGTCCAAACCCACTCCTCCAGAATCATCCTCTGATGGCTATACACCCACCGTTGTTATATATGGGATATGTTGGTTTAGCACTTCCTTTTGCAATAACTCTAGGCTCTTTTATAAATAAATCGAAAGAAGATTGGGTATCAAAGTCAAGAAGTGTTGCTAGAGTTGCATGGGTATTCCTTACAATAGGTATCAGCTTAGGAGCAGCGTGGTCTTATGAGGTTTTAGGTTGGGGCGGCTATTGGGCTTGGGACCCAGTAGAAAATGTTTCATTCATTCCATGGTTATTGTGTACAGGGTTTCTCCATTCTTCAATTGTTCAAAGAAAAATTAATAGCTTGGTCAATTGGAATTATGTACTAATCGGACTTATGTTTAGTTCTACAATCTATGGAACCTTC
The DNA here is from genome assembly GCA_036163695.1 of Actinomycetota bacterium. Classification (GTDB taxonomy): domain Bacteria; phylum Actinomycetota; class Acidimicrobiia; order Actinomarinales; family Actinomarinaceae; genus JAYZKG01. Next base: position 15,053 of record JAYZKG010000042.1, read on the forward strand.
ATAACTAGGTCTGGTGTATTAATTTCAGTACACTCATTCTCAAACGGACCTATAGGACAATACTTACTATTTGGTCTCTTTATATCATTAATATCTCTCATTTTTGTGGGGTGGAAAAATGAAAACTACTTTAAAAATTCAAATAAAGTCGGCTCTCTCTCTGGAAAATTTGGATTATTTACATTAAATAATGTGCTTCTTTCTGTTGCTGCATTTATTATCTTCATCGGTACCTCATATCCGATATATTTTGAAGTAATTAACGAGAAGCAAATTAGCATTGGTAGAAGCTTTTATGATGAATTAGTTAGCCCCATATTTTTATTACTTATCTTTTTAATGATTCTTGGTGTAAACACAAAGATTAAAGGAACCAACTTTAAGGTTTTTTTTGAACAAGAAAATATAAATCTAATTATTTCACTATTAATTTCATTTATGATGTCTTTCTTAATAATCTTTAATCCTTCTGTTGCTACAACTTTTGTCATTTCAATCTGGTTAATATCTTCTATTACTTACAAGGTAATTAAATCTATAAAAAACAATATAAAATTTAGTTCAGACAAAACATACTGGTCGGGACAAATTGCACATTTAGGAATAGCGATATTATCAATAGGTATTGTTCTTAATATGACCCAATCATTTAGCTCTGAATATAGGGTAAATACAGGAGAAGTAATTAGTTTTGAAAATGATAATTATATTATTGGAAGCGTATACAGCTTAGAATTTGAAGAAAAAACAGTTATAGCTATAAATGTAGATAAGGGAAACAAAACTATATCGCCAAAAATAAATTTGTTTAAAAATTCATTTCAACAAGGTATAAGTACACCAGGAATTGATCGAGGGTTATTTTCAGATACATATATAACAATTAAGTCAATAGAGGATCAAGAATACAAACTTATATTTAAAAAAAACATGGGAATTCAAATAATTTGGTTAGGGCTTTTAATAACCGCTTTAAGTCAAATATGGAAAGCAAGATATGTATTTAACAAAAAATAGTTATATAAAATTATTAGTTATTACAATCTTGGTCTTTGGAATCACTTATCAAGTAAATCTAAATAGCGATGACCTCACTAGGTTAGAATATTGGAGTAATAACTTAAGATGCCCTGTATGTCAAGGTGAGGTCTTATCTGAGAGTCCTTCGTCTTTCGCAGATGATATGGAGCTACTTATAGAAGAACAAATTAAGTCGAATTGGACTGATGCTGAGATTAGTGAATACTGGACAGAACGATATGGAGATGAAATAATAATGAATCCACAAAGAAATAATAAAGTCCTTTACTTAATCCCGATTTCATTATCTATATTGTTTTCTTACATATTTCTTAGAAAGACTCTAATACAAACATGAAATTGAATCCTTGGACTTCAAGCGTATTTGTAGTTATCTCATTATGTGTTGTGTTATTTTTTGGAATAAGAAATAACACAACACATAATGACTCAACTCCTATTGATCTTGATCTAATTACTAATGCTCAAATGGAAGAAGTGGTTGAAAAGAATCCACAAGTGCTTGGGATGCGAATGTCTTTAGCAAACAGATACCTTGCTGAGGGAAATTTTAGTTCTGCTCTCCATCACTATATGTTCATTTCGTCTAATGACATTACTAATGAATTTAAACCTACTGCATTAGCTCAAATTGGTTGGATGACTTATGAAAGTGGAAAAACAATGCTTGCTTTAGAATATATTAAAGAGTCAATAAGATTAAATCCAGATAATATTTTAGCTAATACCTACCTTGGAATCATACTTCTAGAACAAAATTTTAACAAAGAGGAAGGGCTTGCTATATTAAATAGAGTTTTATCATCTTATACCCTGACTTCTGTAGAAAAAGAAATAATTAATGAATATATTGAAAAATATGATAAATAAATCGAAAATATTAATCTTATCTATTTTGATACTTAGTGCATGCACAAACGTAACACACGATAGTTCAATAAAGGTAACTCAGAACAATAACCTAATCAACATGTATACAGGAGATAAAATTGAATTAGGTAATGATTTATATGTTGTGAATATTTGGGCATCATGGTGTTTAGAGTGTATACAAGAGCACCAAGTATTCGTAGAATTATCGAAATATGATTCCTTAGAAAACAAGGTAATTTTTGTACTATTCCAAGATGATGCAAAGAAGGCTACTGAATTTGTAGAGAAATATGGAGCAGGGAATATAATTTTTGGACTTGATCCAGACAGTAGATTAGCTATAGACTTGGGTGTTTTTGGTGTACCTGAAACTTACATAATTAAAGACTTAGAAGTGAAGAAAAAGTTCATTGGGCCAGCAAGTCTTCTATCAATCCTTACAGAAGTAAATAATATTTCAAAATAGCAAAGATTAAGCTACAATTTTAATGTAGGTTGGATAGTCGCAATTGAAAAATTGAGGAAAGTCCGGACTCCACAGAGCATAGAGCTGGATAACATCCAGGCAGAGTAATCTGACGGAAAGTGCAACAGAAAATAGACCGCCTAGAAATAGGTAAGGGTGAAAAGGTAGTGTAAGAGACTACCAGTATTAAAAGTGATTTTAATAGCTTGTAAACCCCTCTTGGAGCAAGGCCAAGAAGTGATTGTTTGCTCGACGTTAATCACGGGTTGGCTGCATAAGGTATTTGGCAACAAATATCTCAGATAGATGACTATCGCATGTTTATGTACAGAATCCGGCTTATAGATCTACAAAATATGGGTGCCTTTTAATTAAGGCACCCACCCTAAATTCTTTATTTAGTTAATGTATATACATGGTTAAATTTTCTTACTTTCTAGGATCTGAACAATGGCAACCAGAGGAAATACTAAAGCATGCTGAACTAGCAAAAAATGCCGGATTTGATATGGTCACCATTTCGGAACATTTTCATCCATGGGTGGATGATCAAAGTGCTTCAAATTTTGCATGGTCAACATTAGGGGCTTTAACATCAGTAATCCCAAATCTTGACTTAGGAACAGGTGTAACAACTCCTCTATGGAGGATGCACCCTGGTGTAGTTGCTCAAGCATCCGCAACAATTGACAGATTAACTAATTCGACCTTCCATTTGGGTGTTGGAACAGGAGAAAACCTAAATGAAGGTCCATTGGGCTATACTTTCCCTCCTTATGCAGAAAGAGCTGCTCGTATGAGGGAAGCTCTTCATATTATTAGGAACTTACTAGATGGAGAAAAATTAGACTTTAGTGGAGATTACTACTCAACAGAGAAAGCTAAGCTTTACTCCCCTCCTGTAAAGCACATACCTATATGGCTTGCTGCAGGAGGGCCGAAGTCTGCGCAACTTGCTGCGGAATTTGCAGATGGTCTTATGATTAGTGTGAAAGATCCTAAAGAAGCTTATGAAAGAGTTATAGAACCTTCTAATGAAAAAGCTAAGGAGTTAGGTAAAGACAGCCTTAGAATACATACATATCGATGGACTGTTTTTGCAGATAATGATGACGACGCTTGGAAAGCACTCGGACCCTGGAGGGGGTTGAGAGCTCCTGGAAGACTTGAAGCAAAAGACCCTGCTATTTTAAGAGAAGCTGCAGATACCATGGAGAAGAGTGAAATATTAAGCAAATATTCTATAGCAGGCACAGTAGAAGAAATTTACGACATCTACAAGCCCCTTGTCTCTGAATTTAATTCTGAAATTATCACAATACAAATAACTTCAACTAACCAAGAAGAGACTATAAAGATATTAGGTGAAGAGGTTCTTCCATCACTAAAAAAAATATGACAAAGCTAATCATCATTGGCTTCTTAGGAGGAATACCTGCGGGCCTTCTTGGACTAGGGGGTGGTGTATTATTTATCCCTTTGATGGTCTATATAGCTAAATTAGAGATGAAGGAGATAACAGGTGTATCTTCAATGGCAGTTGCAATTGTTGCCTCGATTGGTTCGATTAGATACGGGATGAAAGGTTACGGAGTTGAGCCATTTATTCCTTACCTAATTATTGGAGGGATAATTGGAGCACTTGCTGGAAATAAAATCAATACTGGCTTAAACAACAATGCTCTTAAAAAAATATTTTCTGTTGTCTTGTTCATTACTGCATTAAGAATGAACTACATTATATCAACTACAGATATAGCCATGGATAACATGTTTATATTTATAGCTATAGGGTTTGCATCTGGAATACTGGCTGGCCTTCTTGGTCTAGGGGGTGGTGTTATAAGAATTCCTGGATTATTAATTTTTGCTGGCCTCCCTTCTCTTGTTGCGCAAGGAGCATCTCTAATCACATCCGTCCCAACTGCAATAGCAGCGGCTTATCCAAAAGTTAAAGGCAATAAGGCAAAAATTCGGGAAGGATGGGCTCTTGGTGGAGGCGGTTCTCTTGGTGTTGTTATTGGAAGTGAGATAGCGTTTAACTTAGGTGACAACTCCCTAAGAACTATATTCTCTTATTTTTTATTCATTGTTGCAATAAAGATGTTTTTCGAAAAAAACTAATACTTCCCAGTCTTTATCAAGTCAACTAAATTTGCTCTAAAACTCATGTTCTGATTAATCGATATAAAAAAGAAAGACATACCGATAATTTCTTTTACAATAACTTCAGTTTTATTTATTGAAATAATAAATAATTCAATAAGAGAATCTGCTGAACTGTTTAATGCTGTAAACTTGCCATCAAATGAAGGCCAGAAAAGTGTTTCGCTGAACATCCACATTTCATCCAAAACTAAGTGAAAAAGTAAAGCTATAGGAATCAATAAGTAACTTTTCCTTTTTGGGTTGTCTCTACTCGTAAGAATCATGATTGCAAATAAAGAAAAGACTGCAAAAAGTAATGTATGTCCATAAGTCCTAGAATTATTTGTTAATAAAAATAGGTATAGTGTTTTATCAATTATATCTGGTAATAAAGAACCTACTAACAAGTATCTCAAATCCGCATTTTTATCTCGAAAAATCCATATAAATAGAAATAAGGTAAGACCTAAATGCCAAAATATCATTCAGACCCTTTCGAATTATCTATACCTTCATTCGCTAACTCATCAGCTCTTGCATTTTGTTCTCTAGGGACATGGAAAAAATTTATTTCATTAAATTGGTTACTTAAAGATTTTAAGTCTTGATTAAGCGGAATTAAATTTTTTGCTTTAACAGCAAAATTCCCTTTTGCCTGCTCTACCACCAATTTAGAATCTAAAAAACAATTTACGAATTTTTCACCCTCTCCTATTAAATAGGAGAGTCCTTTTAGTAGTGCTAAGTATTCTGCTTCATTATTAGTTTTTGTTCCTATATATTCAGAAATAGTATATATTTCTTGTTTATTCTTGTATATAACTACTCCAATTCCTGAAGGACCAGGATTTGACCTTGAAGCACCATCAGCATACATCTCAATATAACTCATATCAAGATTCCTCGACATGATGGGCACTGGTCTTCTTCCTTATTTTCTATTTTAGATATTTCATTTGAGCTAAAAATAAAACCACAAATACCGCATTGATCTTCATTGAGGTAACCAATAACAACTTTTTCTGTTTTGCGTAGCTCTATATATCTTTCGAGATACTTTTTAGGAATACTTTTTTCCATTTCTTCTTTTTCTTTCTGTAGGCTAGCTATTTTTTTATCAATCTGTTCCCACAACTTCATTACCAGCTTTGATTCACTTATAAGCTGCTCTTTTAATGACGAAATTTCATTTCCAATATCCATATCTTCTTCTAACTGTTCAGAGAATTCATCCCTCAATAATTCTATTTCTCCTTCTATTTTCTTTATATTTCTTTCCAACTCTTCTTGTTGAGCAATATAATTTGTAAGCTCTGATGGGACATTGGTCTTTGATTGACTCTCCAAATTGTTTTCTAAATTTATGTGCTGCTTTTCTAGTGTTTCTTCATAATTGTCTAGTCTTTCTCTATAAGGAGTTAGGCTATCTGATACTTTTTTTAATCTATTTTGCAATGCTTTGTATTCCTGTTCTCCATGCTTTAATGATTCGACCCTATCAGATGATTCCTTCTCGATTAATAAACTATCTATCTTAGTATCAATCTCTTGCAGATCGATTAGGTCAGACTTGTACAAACTGTCATCCATAGAAAATCGGTTTATGGTAAGACAAATTTATTTTTATTAATTCAGCTAATTCACTTGAAAACTTATCAATTCCTGGAATCTCAGATGAAATATGACTTATTTGGACTAGTCCAATCTTTGAGACATCGGCTAGTAGAAAATGGTGATGCGATATGTCACCGGTAACAAATACATCAACTCTACCAATTACTTCATTTATAAACGATGTTCCAGACCCAGGAAGTAAAGCTATGCGATTAATTTTCTTCAATTCGTTAAAGTATTTATTAGTTCTTAACACTTTAGTATTTAATATAGACTCAGTTTTGGTCAAAAATTCTTTAGGTTGAATTTGTTTGATTTCCCCAATACGACCTGCTGCACATTCCTCATTAGTATAAGCAAACTTTTCTACTCTATCCAAGTTAAACATTTCTGACAAAACATCCGCGTTACCACCTTCTGATGCATCTAACGCTGTATGGAGTGAGATAACTGAGATATTACTAAATATAAACCTCGCTATCACCTCGGTATATGGATTGTCAAACCTTATGAAGTCGAGAGGGCTGTGTATTGGAGGATGGTAAACAATGACACAATTTATATCATTCTTTTCACAGTGATCTAATAGTTCTAGAGTGAGATCATGAGCTACAATTATATTTCGTACTTCTTCTTGACCACTCCCAATAATTAAACCGACGTTGTCATCTTCAAATGCATTATTCAATGGAACTATCTGTTGTACATTGTCTAGTAATTCATTTATATTCATTAATTAAATACTAAATGAAATGAATACTGGGACAACCCTAAATATTTTTTGCTTCCTTTTTTATGTGATAATTACCCCAAAACACCAAGAGTGTTGGAAGAATCAATATGGATGCAACAAGTGCAAAACCAAGAGAAACAACAACAACTTGACCCATTTGTTGGAAAGGTAGAAGAGTTGATGTAGTAAGAATCCCAAAACCTGCCATTGTAGTAAATGCAGAACCAAACAATGCAGCACCAGTCGTTTTTAAGGTATCTTTTGCAACAGATACAGCATCACTACTGTTCGAGAGACCTTCGGTAAACCTATTTGTAACATGAATCACAAATGGGACACCTATCCCAATAGCTAGAGCTGAAAGAGTTGATGTCACTGGATTAAGTGGAATACCTAAATAATACATTCCTAAATATGTTCCTAACACAATTGCAGCAACTGGTAGTACTGTTATGACACCCAAAAAAGGTCTTCGAATATCAATAAGATAATAAAGAACTAAGAAAACCATTGAAGCAACAATGGCTAGGATTAGGGACCTAAACTGTGAGGATGAAATTAAATCACTGATGCTCTGAGTGATTATATTGTCTGAGGTAACCACTACACTAACTCCTGAATTAGACAGAGAGCTGAATGCTTCGTATAAACCATCTCTTAACTCTGCAGCTCCTTCAGCACCTGCATTGGTTTGAATCTGTACCTGCATAGCTGTAATTGCTCCTCCATTTGGCTGGTAAACCAAGGAGCCTAAAGCTTCAGGGTCTTGCTCAATCAAATATGCATAGAGCCCCTCTACGTCTCCAGATTCTTTTGCCTTAAATGCACTTAAGGATTGGCTTTGAGACATAACCAATCCATACGAACCTAAAATTTGAATTTCTTGAAAATTAGGCATCCCAGTTGCTTGGTCAAACACTCTTTGTCCCATTGATCCCACTATTGAATCCGCAGCAGGATTATCTCCAAACATAATTATATTATCTAGGGATCCCATAGCAATAGTTGCATCTATAAGTCCATTATGGACCTCTGGAGTAGCTAAATTTTCTCCCTCAATGAGGACAGTAGTAGTTTCTCCAAACCCACCACCGAACTCATCTGTTAAAACCTCTAATGTTTCTACTAAAGGATTATCTCTTGGGATAAAGTCTGTTGTTCTAAAAACTGTATCTATATTTGTGAAAGCAAAATAACCTCCTCCACTAATTCCAATAAGTAGTAGTACAGATACAAACTTTGCTTTTGCTGGAATGATTGAAGTAGATGCTGAAAATTTAGATAAGAAAGAATTACCAGAAACACTGAGCATTTCTAGCGGCAATGTTTCTTTCCTTTCCCCTCTCCTATCCAAGAGTGTCCTCATTGCAGGAACAAAAGTAAGAACTAGAAGGAATGCATAAAATATCCCTACTGAAGTTAAAATTCCGAAATCAGCAAGTGGAGGTAGGGGTGAAGAAAGATTAGTTAAAAAGCCAACAATTGTTGCAAGAGTTGCAAGAGTTAACCCTATTCCTACAGTTCCTATCGTGGTTCCTAAACTATCTGTTACTTTGTTTCCTTCGCTAATCTCTTTTCTATATCTAGAAGTAAAATGTATAGAATAATCAACACCAAGCCCAATCAAGATAATTGGTGTAATCTGACTTATTTCATTCAAATTTCCAATTAGGCCAAGATATTCTGGACCTAATAAAATTGAAGAACTATTCATCCAGAAAATAGCTAAACCGACTGTTCCTAGTGCAAGAAACAAGTCAGCAAAAGTTCTCCTTAAACCTCTTAAGCTCCTGATAAAAAATATAACCGCTAAGACAAAGAAGATAATAATCCCCGCATTCATAAATAAAGTTCCAACCTCGTTTGCAAAATCTTCTTGATCTCCACTAAAGACAAGTGAGAATGTGAATCCTGTCGCTCTTACGCTGTCTGGATTAAATTCGTTGCTTATCTTAGTTATTGACTCTGCAAGTTGTGATTCCAAAGCTCCTTGGTACGCGAACACTGCACCTTGACCAACTCCCTCTGCATCTGCTGCAATAGCAGCAGAGTTCACTCTCAAAATTCCTAATCCAGCTTTAGCAGTTGTATCTTCAACATTGTATGAGGAACCTATAGAAGCAGTAACAAAACCTCTAACTTCGGGAGGCATATATGATATCGACTGATTAAATGTATCTTTGAAATCTGCAATGTCTAGGCCTGCAGGATCTAAGGTAGGATTGAATTGTGAGGCTGCTGCAACTGAAGCCATATACCCTTGCATTAAAGGCTGGCCTGGTTGTGAGAGTATATAGGGTGCTAGATCAGAGCTTGCAACAGCATCTTCTATCTCAGACCAAAGTGCATAAGCTTCAGGGGTAATAATATCTTCACCCTCGAAGATAACTTGAAAAATACTTGTAGAGCCTTCGCTTCCAAAATATTCTCGGATTTTATCACTAGCATCTATTTCTTTACTATCTGGAGAAAAGTTTTCAAATCCAGATTCTTGGACAGGTGCTCCAAGACTGCCAAAAAAACCTGATAGTACAACTACAAAAACTAAAACCACAATAGGATATTTAGTTGATAAACTTGATAATCCGTTAAGTAAAAATTTCAATTAATACCTCTTTTCGTACATAGAATACTTTAAACAATCTATTTTTTTATATGAAACAAGCAAAATAATTTCTTCATGTAAAATTAACATAGGCATGAGTAAGAAATTTATATATATATTCGTTACAGCTTTGTTAATTCAAATACCTGCATTTGCAGATGACAAGCTGGATGAAGAGAAATATACCGATGACAAGTTGGATAAATCAGAATATACCGATGACAAGTTGGATAAATCAGAATATACCGATGACAAGTTGGATAAATCAGAATATACCGATGACAAGTTGGATAAATCAGAATA
>JAYZKG010000043.1:0-2991 GCA_036163695.1 Actinomycetota bacterium
TGCGCAGCATCTGCACACTCTGCAATTGCAGATAATTGAGGATAACCAACTCCTGCAACACTTCTAGTTGTGCAAACCGAACCAGGCCCAATACCAACTTTAATGATATCTGCTCCTGCTAAAACCAATGCTTCACTCATCTCTCTTGTAGCGACATTCCCAGCAATTATTATTTTGTCGTCGAATATTTTTCTTGCTGTTGATATAGATTGGATAAAGTCCTCTCTATAGCCATTGGCAACATCTAAGCTAACAAATTTAATTTGAGGGTAAAGCTTTATAAGCTCTTGTGCTTTTGTCATTTCCTCTCCACTGGAGCCAATTGTTAATATCACATAATCTAAATCGATATCTTGAGCTTTTTCTTTCCAATCATCTATTGAGTAGAACTTGTGCAATGCTGTAAGTACTTGCATCTGTCCAAGAACTTTCGCAGTCTCAAAAGTTCCAGTCGTATCCATATTTGCTGAGATAATAGGCACACCAGACCATTCTTCATCTGTATATTTGAATTTGAATTTTCTTGTTAAGTCTACTTCTGCTCTTGAAACTAGAGTGCTACGTTTTGGCCTAATAAGCACATCATCAAATGTAAGTTTGATATCATCTTCTATTCTCATACATATACCATTTATCTAATAAGACATATCTATATTAATTAAGAATTGTTAATAACAAAGATAAAAAAACATATCTTTGTTAGGAGAAAATCCATTGATTAATAAATTTATTCATATTATCTTGCATATCCTTTTGGTGTATTATTAATTGATCACGTACATCAGCTAACGAATATCCATTTTCTTCAAGTTCGATTATTGAGTCTTCTGATTCTGACCAGGAATCAAAGAGAGCGAGTGTTATCTCTGGATGAAACTGAAGACCAATAGCTGAGTTGTAAACAAATATTTGTGGATAGTTTGTCGAAGCAATGACATGAACTTCTTCAGGTAATGAGAATGTATCTCTATGCCAGGTGAAGACATTCTCATTAGAGAAATTATTAAGTAAAGGGATCTCACTTGTATAGTTAAGTTTTTTTATTCCGAATTCAATTTTTTCACTTAGGTAAGCATTGCCACCTATTGAATTAGCAAGTAGTTGGGAACCCAAGCAAATACCAAGAAAATTCCCGTTACTCTCAACGAAATTTTGAATCCATTTTAATTCACTATTAAGATACGGAAATTTATCAACGTCATAGGCTCCCATGTGACCTCCTAATACGATAACATAATCATTTAAGGTAATCTGTTCCCAAGGTTCGTCCCAGGCTTGAAGTTTAAGGATTTCTACTTCTGAATTAAAAATTGATCCCTCCTCGACTTTAGGATCATTTTGAACAAAAACTATTCTCTTCATACACTCGTGAGTTTACCCAAGAACAGTTGATAATGTGGCTGTGTCTTGTAAACGTGGTTCAAAAACACGAAAGTAAACTCAATTAATTATATCATCTTTCCTGTGCGCGGAAGAGGACTCGAACCTCCACGGGTTTTACCCCACAGGATCCTTAATCCTGCGCGTCTACCAGTTCCGCCACCCGCGCTTACTTCAGTCTAAAAACCAAAAGAGCATCAATGTTGTTGCTCCGAACATAACAGCAACTATTGCTGTTATCCTACTTAAATTCCTCTCTGCAAGTGTCTGTCCTATATTTCCCGTTGTCCCTGGACCTCCCAACATATCTGAAAGTCCACCGCCTTTCCCACTATTGAGTAGGACCAAAGCAATCAGTCCAATGGAAATAATTATGTGCACAGTGATTAATATTGCAGTCATACTATCCATAAATATACAGATTAGTCTTATTCATTGTTTATCTTGGTTTGTAGTTCAACTTCTTTAGTAGCTGATAATACATCTTCTTTATTCCCTAAGTAACCAATTCTTTTTATACCATTTTCTTTCAAGCTTCCAGTTACATTAAAGGCCAATGGAATACAGGTTGGAATATTTATTTTGACAATTCCTTCATCTGAGATTCCTTCAATCAATTTGAGCATAGCTCTAATACTATTTCCATGAGCAACAACAAGTATTTTGCTAGAAAGGGCTTCCTCTAAAATTATTTCCATAATTGGTTTAACTCTCAATACTACATCTTCTAAACTTTCACCTAAAGGTATTTCAATATCTAAATCTGAATAGCTATCTATAGTGGTTTCCATATTGTGAGATCCGGCCTTGAGTAATGGAGGTTTGGTTTTATATCCTCTTCTCCACTCATGTACTTGTTTTTCACCATACTTCAGTACTGTCTCTTTCTTATCAAGACCTTGTAAGGAACCATAATGTCTTTCGTTGAGTCTCCAATCTTTTATGTATTCGATTTTTGAGACAATTTCGGCTGTTTTTTGTGCTCGATCTAAATATGATGTATAAACTTTATCTGGTCTAAAACCTTCGTCTTTAATTATCTCCTTTGCTTTCTCAGCTTCTTCAATTCCATCTTTATGTAGAGGGACGTCTACCCAGCCAGTAAATTTATTTAACATATTCCATTCACTGAGTCCATGTCGAAGAAATATTAAATTCATATCGTTAATTTGATGATCTTAATGAATTCATCAGAGGAAAGAGATGCCCCTCCTACAAGAAAACCATCTATGCTCTCAGTAAGCATAAAATTCTTTACATTTTTTGAATCAACACTGCCTCCATAAATAAATTGGAATTGATCTAAATCAAAAGACTTACTTGTAAGGAATCTTTTAATCTCGGTGACAATTTCTGTAGCATGCTCGGGCTTAGCTACATCCCCAGTACCAATAGCCCAAACGGGTTCATATGCTACAACAACCTTTTGAATATTTTCTTTCCTTATTCCTTTAAGAGCTTCCTTAACTTGCTTAATACAAGTCTCAACATGTATATTTTGTTCTCTTTGGTTAATATCTTCTCCGATACACAAAATAGGTTGGATATTATTCTTTAATAGATTTTTTAGTTTAGTATTTACAACCTCATTTGTTTCATGAAAATTAGCTC
>JAYZKG010000044.1:0-20666 GCA_036163695.1 Actinomycetota bacterium
TAATATCCCGACTGTCTAATTTAACTATTTAAGTTATAATTAAGTTTGGGGAGGTAACTCCCCAAACTTTTTTATTAGGAGGAAGTTTATGAGTAAAAACTCAATAGCAGCAGCAGATGTAAAGAAAATATGTTTAGCCTGCGAAGCCGGAGCAGGATCTAGCGTAATAGTAAAAAACGGTCTTATTAAAAAATTAAAAAAAGCTGGAGTAGATATAGAAGTAGTTCACTCTCCTGTTGTTCACTTAGCAGATCAAGATGCAGATATCTATGTATGCCACCAAGGTTTAGCTGACACAGCACAATCATTAAAGCCAGATTCAGTAGTGATTAGATTTATGATGTTTATGAATGACCCAGCTATAAATAAGCTTGTTGAAGACCTAAAGAATGGAAACGAAATAGTTTCTACATGATTGAGGAAATTCTATTGCCTGACTCTATTCAGGTTGGAAAATCTTTTTCCACAAAAGAAGAAGCAACAATTGCTGCTGGAAAAATTCTATTAGACAATGGGTATATTGAAAAAGAATATATCGATTCTATGCTTGAAAAACTAGATAAAGAATCATTTTCAACATTTGTTGGGAACGGCGTAGCTATTCCACACGGGATGCTTAGCGGGGTGAAGTATATAAAGAAAACTGGAATCTCTTTTATCCAAATACCAGAGGGAGTTGACTGGAATGGAGAAACAGCATATATAGTTGTCGGAATTGCTGGGATAGGTGAAGAACAGGTAGAAATTCTTGGTGCATTAGCTAATCAGATTGAAGACGAAGAAGATGCAAAGCGGCTACAAGAGATGGATGATGTTAACGAGATATACAAGACCTTAACTAAGATTGCAGTCCATTTTGGAGCAGGGAATGTGGGCAGGGGATTCATTGCTCCACTTCTCCAAGAAAATGGCTACCATGTAATTTTTGTTGATTCTTCAATTGATTTAGTGGAGAAAATAAATAATCAAAAAGAATATAAAGTAACTAGTTATGATAGAGAGTCAACAAGAGATAATCTTGTAGAAAAAACCAGAGCATTACATACAGAACAAGATAAACAGTTAAAAGAAATTTTAAATAGAGCTTCGTTAGTTACTTCATCAGTTGGCCCAAACAACTTAGGACTCATTGCTAATCTACTAGATAAACATATAGAAGAAAAAGTTGATTTTATTGCATTTGAAAATATGTATAGGGCATCAACTTATGTGTTGGAACAAAAAGATAGCTTAAGTCGAAAGATTCAGGAACACGATGTGGTTGTGGACAAGATTATCCCATTACAAAATATAGAAAATCTCAACCTTATTGTTGAAAGTTTTGGCAGTATAGTTTTTGATCAAGAACAATATACAGATAAATTGATTGAGCTTAGTGAAGTTGTGAGAAAGGGAGACTACGAGAAAGAGTTCACAAAAAAACTATGGTTACTTAATGGATTACACGTTTGCTTAGCTTACTATGGATTATCCAAGGGTGTTGAATACATTTATGAGCTCTATGAGCAGAAAGATCACGAGGAGTTTATAGAAAAAATAAATAGCGAATACTTGAAGGCATATACTCTTTATTCGAACCAAAACGTTGAAGAAGTATTGGAATATCAAAATGAGATTAATTTAAGATTTAGTTCAAAAAAATCAAAAGATCAAACGAAACGTATTGCTAGAAATCCAGAAATAAAATTTTCAAAATCTGAAAGAGTACACGGACCACTTAAATATTTAATAAAAAATGGTGAAGAAGTTTCCGCAATGAAAGAGGTACTAGAAATTATTTTTAATAATGAATTTAACGAAGTAGATGGCTTTATTGATTTTAAGAAAGAGAACTTATCAAATGGTAAGGAGGATTTTTATTTAAATTATTGGAAAGAAGACAAAGTATTAGCTCAATTCTTATCTAGTCTTGGTAAGTAATATGGCAATAGAAAAAAAGTTTAAGATATTAATTTATCCAGGTCTCCACTCTAGACCAGGTACAGAGTGGGTTAAGTTTATAAGTGAATTTAGTGGCAATATTGAGATAAGCAAGGGAGACAAGTCAGGAGATGGAAGATCTTTAATGGCTCTCTTTAAGCTTCTACCGAAACAATTTGAAGAAATAAATATAAAACTGACTGGAGAGAATGAAGAGCAATTTATGGAAGAGATAAAAAATTGGGAAACTAAAGCATTTCTTAATGAAGACGACTATAAAAACGAGGGTGTTGAAGAGTCTATATTGAGAGTGTTTGAGGAAATCGAATAAATGTCACTAGATTTATTAAGCATCCTTAATCAATCAGAAAATATTGAAGAATCAAGTGAGTGGGATGGAGTATATAAAGGCTTACCAGTAGTTATAGCTGAAAATGTTGATGAGCTTTCTCATGCACTAAGTCGTTTAGATGTAGTTGGTGGGTATGGTTACATTGCTACATGGCAAAAAAACTTATTTTCGTTTAACCCTAAATTAATATCAAAGCGTTGCGGTTTGATTAATGAAAATGGGAAGCTTTTAAAGGCTGCAAGAGTACCAAAGAATAAATCAGTATAACTTTAATCAATCTTTCTGAATAAAAGAAACGAATAGATTAAGGATGAGGAGTACAAACAAGAACTTAATAAACTCTGACAAGTACCAAATATTTGAAGGGACTTTAACAAGGTTCGAAATATATCCTCCAATAGCAGACCCGATAATTGCTGATAAAAACGTATACCTAATGTACTTTACTTTTTTACTAATTAGTAGTGATGCAAAAAAACCATAGAGAGCCCAACTCCCAGCTATTGCAATTAATGGCCAAATTTGTGACATTTATTTCTTTCTAGAAGAGTAGTTAAATCTTAGCTATTTTTTTTACAGTAAGATTTTCAATTCTTCTATTCTCTACTTCTATAACAGTTAATTCTAGTCCATGAATACTGATTCTATCTCCTTCAGAAGGCAGCTGTTCAGACTGACTTAAAAACAAGCCGCCTACTGTAGATATATCTTTCTCGTTTTGCTCTAACCCAAAGAACTCTTCAAAATCATCTATATCTGTTTTCCCTTCAACATTCCACTGACCAGGTCCAATTCTATTTATACCTAGATACCTTTGATCATGTTCATCAGGCAAGTCACCAACAAATTCAGATAAAACATCCTTGATTGTTACTACTCCTTCAATACCTCCGTTCTCATCAATCACACAGGCAAAACTTGCTTTTCTCTCTCGCAGGGTATTCAGAGCAGATAGAACACTTGTAGACTCAGGAAGATAAATTACATCTTTAATTTTGGTCTCAATTTCATCTGAGCTTGTGTCAACAGTTAAGTCAAAGAGGTCTTTCACATAAATTACTCCAAATGTATCGTCTAGGTATTCTGTTTTTGAAACAGGGAATCTCGACATTCTCCTATCTTCAACTAATTTTCTAACATCCGGAATTGTAAGAGGAAGGGTTAAGAAAAGAACATCTACTCTGGGAGTCATTATTTCTTTTACAGGTCTATCTGAAAACTCAAGCAAACTATCAATAATCTCTCTTTCTGCTGGTAAGATTTGTCCCTCCATCTCCCCCAATGCTGTAAGAGCCTGTATGTCAGCTTCAGTTATCTCATTATCCCCATCCATGTCTCCAATATTTTTTGTTCCATATTTGTTTATTGATCCAGTAATTAAATTAGTAAAAGGAGCAAAAATCTTTGAAAGATAATCAATTAGAATTGAAGTCTTAGAAAAAAATTCCAAAGGTTTTCTTGTTGCAAGCGTTTTAGGGGTTATTTCTCCAACAACAAGAACGAGAATTGTTATAAATAATGTTGCAAGAATCCCGCCTTTTTGTTCTCCAAATTTTCTGACAAATAAAATAGTTGCAAGAGATGCCATTAATATGTTTACAAAGTTATTTGCAACAAGAATTCCACCAATAGTTTTTTCAATCTGATCTTTTGCTCTTCTTATTCTTTTATTTTTTTTGGATTCATCAAGCTGATGAATTTTCTCTCTAGGAAGTGATGTAATTGCTGTTTCAGAACCCGAGAGAACTGCGGAAAGTATGAGGCAAGCCCCTATTAATATATACAGAACGAAATCTAAGTTAGTATTCAAATTTTATAAATAAATTGTATATCACTTTAGTCTATTTGGTCAATATTTTTTTAATTTTTGAAGCAGTTAAGGGCTTAACTATTACATCATTTGCTCCAGCCCTTTTCCCTTGGAAAATATCTACTTCTCTATCTGCAAGCAAAACTAGTTGTGGAAGCGGTTCATCATTTTTTGAAAAAAGCTCCTTTATTTTTCGTATTGTTGCTGGACCACCAGAATTACAGAATTGCATATCTACAAAAAAGTAGTCTAGACCAAACAATCTTTCACTAATCTCAGTAATTTCAGATGAGACATGATGAATGGCATAGTTGCCGATTAGATTCTTCTGGAGGCTTTCTTTAACCCATTCGTCATTAGTTGCTATACAAATATTCACAGTTTTAAAAGAGTACTATTCTGTTATTTTAAGCGAGATGACAATGTTAAAAGTAACTTCAGTAATTTTTTTTATTACGATAAATATATCTCAGATAAATGTATTTCAGATAGACGGACTTTTTTCTAGTGCACACTTAGGTTCCTTAGAGAATCATTTTGAACAAAAAGCCTATTCTGACACAGACTTGTTTGTTATACAGTACAGTGCAGATGATTATACAGAGGGAACAATAGAGGGGTTTAATAATTTGCTTATGACAATATCTCAGAAAGAAAATTTTCCTAAAGCTATTTGGGTAGGGCCGCACAAGACCTCTATTAATGCAAAGCTCCTAAATCAGTTCGACTACATAGGTTTCACACCAGGAACTGTAATTCTTAACGTAGATTTTGCTGATGAGATCTTGATAAATAGATTCTGTGGAGCCAGCAATTGTAACTTTGATGAATCTTCTATTTCTATAAGTGAAAATGAAGGAGTTTATAACGGATACTTAGTATCGGCTTCTCTTGGAGGTTTCCTCAATGCTTTAGGGTCTGAATCTATAGAGAGTAATTTATTTCAACAGAACTCAAAAGGAGATAATTCATATGATTTCAAATTTGTTCAATTTGGTCTAAATGAAGAATTTTCTAACCAAATAGATTTCTATAAGCCGTCACTACTAAGCAGAGTATATATAGCGGTTTCAGACCCAGCTTACTCCTATCTATTCTTTGTTCTCGGGCTAGCTCTTATTGTTCTCGAACTTTTTGCAATGGGTCCAGGAATAATGGCTTTCATCGGAGGCTTGTTACTTTTAATTTCATCAATGACATTTCATGAGTTAGGTGTGAATAATTTTGGAATTTTAATTCTACTTATATCTTTTCTGATGTATATAAAAGTTTTAGCACGTGGATATTTTTCTTTTATGGGCGTATCAGCTTTTCTAGTTCAATTTATAGCATCCATAGTTTTGTTTAAGGACTCTCTATTTGGAGACGGGATTAACCACACTGTATCGGTTAGTATATTTTCACTAGTCTTGGTGTCTATTGGTTTAGCAATTTTTTATTTTGTCGCAATCCCTACCGTGATTAGGTCACGTTTAACTACCGACAACTCAGCAATTACTTCATTAGCAGGGAATAAAGCAGAATATATAAGAAAAATAGATAACGAATCTAGTTTATTTAATGTTAATAATCTTCAGGTAAAGATTAAACACTCAGAAAGTAAAGAACTGAAATCAGGCGAAACGTATACAATTCAAGAAGAAGACGGAAGTCTTACCATTTAAGTAAATTCAAGTAATTACTTCGCGAAAAAAAACATTTTGTTTCTTGTCCATATTAGTTATTTTGATTTGTGGGTGGAAAATTTACAGATAAACACAGCTTTATGGCAGAGAGATGCTCTGTGTAGACAGCACAGTAGTAATCTATTTTTTCCTCCTGCCACTTTTTAAAAAAAAGACGACAGAGTTAAAAGAGAAGTAAAAGCTAAGGCAGTATGTGGCGGTTGTCCTGTAAAGATTGATTGTTTAGAAGAAGCCCTCAGTATATCGGAACCTTTTGGCATATGGGGTGGGCTCACAGAAAGTGAAAGAAAACAAGATTATCTATTTACATAATTTTTGATATATAATACGTTTATGGAAATAAATATTAAATCATCCAGACCAGTTATAGCTACAGAATCAGCAGTGTTAAAGATAAAAGAACTTGCTGAAAAAGAAGATGCAACTGATAGCTTTCTAAGAATGGGGGTTCGTCCAGGCGGATGCAACGGCTTTTCTTATGATATGTACTTTGATTCAAAAATATCTGAGGACGATGTTGTTGAAGACTACGAGGGTATCAAAATCGTTGTTGACTCAGAGAGTCTTCAACATGTACAAGGCTCAACACTAGATTATAAAGATGGTTTGAACGAGAGAGGTTTTTCTATCGACAATCCCAATGCCCGAAGTACATGCGGGTGTGGAGAGAGCTTCAGTTAAACTTGTAACCTACTGAGTGGACTGTTTTTATCCAGGAAGAGTATGAACCCAACTTAACTCTCAATCTTCTTACATGAACATCAACAGTTCTTTCTCCACCGAAATAGCTATATCCCCAAACATTTTCTAAAAGTTGTTCACGAGACCAAACTGTATTCTGATTTTCTATAAAAAACTTCAAAAGCTGATATTCCATAAATGTTAGATCCATCACCTCCCCATCAAGAGACGCTTCGAATGTTTTAAGATTTATATCAAGATTGTTGAAATTTATTTTCTCTCCCTCTACTTTTCCTACAAGAGAATATATTCTCGTTTTCAACTCTTCTTCCGTTGCTCCTATGTTTACAGCATCTATGTATGGATCGTTTATGAGGTTTGTAATTTTTTGAAAGTGCTCACTCTCTACAACGATTAGTTTTGGAATAGGGCTACTTGAACTCTCTAAGTCTGAAAGGTTTTTTTTTGTTTCTTCCAGTAAATCATGAGACGTTATGGCAAATTGCAAAGTATCAAATGAGCTTTTCTTCAGGTCCCCTACCTCATTGATCTCTATTTTTCGTAGTTTTTCTATAAATGAAGAATGTCTTCCGTTTAAGTTTATGTAAGTATTAACCATTTTACGAACCTCTTCTTTTCGTGTAACAAAAAATTAATATTTTTGTAACAAATATAAATAAATACAATGTTAGATTACTTCCTATGAAAATAAAAGCAGAATATATTTGGATTGATGGAAAAAAACCAACATCTAAATTAAGAAGTAAAACAAAAATAATAGATAAAGGTGAAGAGCCACCAATTTGGGGTTTTGATGGATCTAGTACTGAACAAGCTACCGGAGATAATTCGGATTGCGTTCTGAGGCCAGTTTCGATGTATCCAGATCCTATACGAGGTGGAGACAACATTTTAGTTATGTGTGAAGTATTAAATGTTGATATGTCACCCCATGAGTCAAACACTAGAGCAGGCTGTGTAGCTTCTGCTGAAAATTTTGCAGAGTATGAGAGCTTATTTGGTATGGAGCAAGAGTACACTTTTTTTGACCAATCTTATGATTCTTCCCACTATGGACAGCCTTTAGGATTCCCACCAACTGGTTTCCCAGCTCCTCAGGGGGGCTACTACTGTGGTGTAGGTGCAGATGAGATTTACGGAAGAGATATCTCAGAAGCACACGCAACTGCATGTATCGATGCTGGAATTGAAATTTCAGGTACCAATGCTGAAGTTATGCCTGGACAATGGGAATTTCAAATAGGCCCTGTTGGGGCTCCAGAAATTGGGGATCAGATCTGGATTGCTAGGTGGTTGCTCTATAGAATTTCAGAAGACTACAATGTGTCTGCTACCCTCCAAGCAAAACCTGTAAAAGGAGATTGGAATGGAGCTGGAATGCATACAAACTTCTCTACTAAACAAATGAGAGAAGATGGTGGGTATGAAGCAATAATTGCCGGATGTGAAGCTTTAGGAAAAAATGCAGAACTTCATGTAAAAAACTACGGAGAAGGTATTGAAGATAGACTAACAGGAGAGCATGAGACACAAAGATATGACACGTTTTCTTATGGAGTTAGTGATAGAGGTGCTTCAATCAGAATTCCATGGCAAGTTGAGGTTGATAAAAAAGGATACCTAGAAGATAGAAGACCGAATGCTAATGGAGATCCATACGTTATTGCAATGTTAATGATTGATACGATATGTTCTTCAGCTAGTTCTTAACTGTTTGAGATTGAAGAAACTATAAGATCAATCTTCTGTTTTAGTAGTTCTATATTTGTGTTGAACGATTCGATAGCAGCACTTCTTCTTTCTCCAGTATCTGAAGCCATCAGGCCTTCAAAAATCTCCTGTGTGTCTTGAAAGATATTTTCTGCTATTGTTTTTATTTCTTCATGTGCATTAACTAATGTAGTATTAGAATCCGGAGGTCCAGGTTGGGCAATAGTGTCTGAAAATTGTTCAGCGTCTGAGATATTTTCTTTAAACTCTTCCTGAGCTTCTTGATAAGTAATATCTTTGTTGTCCCACTTCTCATTTGCTTCAATTACCTTCTGTCCTAATTGATCAGCAGTACTCTTTTCTGAGATAAGTTCCTCTATGTAGTCAAGAACCTCTCTGGGAATAGTTGTTGTAGTAGTTGTAGTAGTTTCTTCAGTTTTTATCTCAACTTCTTCTTCAGGGACTTGTTCTTCAACAGCCTCTTCAACAACTGGCTCTTCGTCAATACTCCTAACAAAAGTATATGTTGTAGCAATCATCCCAATTAATACAATAGGAAGCACAAGTCTTCCAGGTTTAGGGTCTGAATTAAAGTCTTCCATATTTACACTCTAATTATAATAGCTCTTCAATAGTTGTTTTTATATCTTTCCAATCATATTCAACAACTTTCAAAAGTGTTAAAAAGTTGGGACCTACAAAAATTGAAGAGACACCTTCTATAGAAAGTATTTTGTTTATCATTTCTGGATTTGATTCTTTAATTTCAAAGTAATCCATACCCACTTCAAAGGCGTGCTCTAAGCTCAGCTTCAATGCGTTGGGATTAGGAGTAATTTCAAACATAATATATCGATTATTCTAAATTATAGGTCTAATAGGTGGAAATTGTAATAAAATATACAAATGCAGGATATAAAGATAAATGTTAACCCTTTTCAAGGGGAGTTTGTAAAAAATATATTAAATATAGTTTCTTTATTTCTTTTAAGCTTCGCCTCTTCTCTATTAGGGTACTCAGGTTATTTGTTTCTCGAAGCCTTTTCATTTGTTGAAAGGGAATATTCAAGCTGGAGTGGAGAAGCTCTAATGTGGAGTTTAATTTTGTTTTTTGCTGCACTCTTCATCCTATTTATACCTGTTGAGCTTAAATTAATAAAAAAGGATAATTCTGCAGACTTTCAAAACGTTATAGGGAGAATTCTCGTAACCGTAACTCTTTCAATTCTAATTTTATTTCTTTCCTCGGCTCTTTTTGCAGGAAGAAATGCAATTATGCAAAATATATATCTGATATTAAGGGCCTATGCATTCTCAGGATTAGTTTTTGTGAACATTGGAACTTTTTTGATTTGGTGGGCTTCAAGCAAGCTAGAGATTCTGAATAGATATTCATTTACTCTAACAGGTACAATCTGGATTTTAGGTACCTTAATTTTTATTTAATTAAATTTTTCCTACAGGTGTAATACCTAGTGACTCCATTCCTGTTTTTAATATCAACAAAGAAACCTTTAACAAAGCAAGTTTAGGAGAAGCTTCTTCCCACGGGAGTTCGCTCAACTTCTCATCTTCATATAGGACATTGATTTTTCTAGCAAGATCGTATGTATAGTTAGCTAGGTGGTGTGGTTCATTATTAAAGATAGACATGTCCAGAAAGTATTTAAACTTAAGTGCTGTAATTATGAGGTCTCTCTCTATTGTATTTGTTATTAAAATATCTTTATACTTGTCTTTCTCCCTATTTAGTTGGAGTAAATCCTGGCAAACCTTAGTTACTCTTGCGTATGTATAGTCAAGATAGATTGCTGTTTTTCCATTTGTATCTGTAAACTTTTCTATATCAAACTTATAGTCTGTATTCCGATTAGATACTAAATCTGAGAAAGTCAAGATATTGTTAATTAGTTTACTAACGGACTCCGCAGGTGTTTCTTTAGTAGATAATTTTTCACTAATATCATTGAATAATTTATCTAGTTTATATACATCACCATCTCTTGTTTTCAAAGGCTTCCCGTCCTCTCCATTTATTGTTCCAAATCCAACATGGACCAGTCTTGCTTTAGAGAAATTAAAATAATCTACACATTGAAAGAGCTGCTTAAAATGGTTCTTTTGTCTATTGTCAACAACATAGATTACCTCATCAAAACCTTCTTTTTCCCTTTCGAGTATTGTTGCCAAGTCGGTTGTCATATAGAGAGACGAACCATCTGATTTCTCTATTAATATTGGCGGGTCTATGTTTAGGTTTGCCACTTTTGCTCCATCATTTTCAATAACTTTTTTATTTTCAATTAACCCTTCTACCATTGGAGAAATTAAATTATTTACAGTGCTTTCTCCTTTCCACATGTCAAATGAATGATCAATTGTCTCAAGTGTTTCTTTAATATATTGAATTGATATAGACGATATTTTATTCCAATACTGGAGGTAATCTTCATTTTCTTTATTTAACTCGAGAGCAACCCTCTTTGCTTCTTCATAAAAGCCCTTATCTTCTTCAGCATACTTAACAGATCGGGGATATATCTCTTCAAGCTCTACATACCCTATATTATCTAAGTCTATTTTCTCCTTTTCAATTAATGCAATCATATAAGCAACCGGCATTCCCCAGTCTCCTAGATGTATATCGCTGACTACATTGTTGCCTACTAATATATTCATCTTATACAAACTTCTCCCAATTGAAAGAGACCTTAAATGACCAACATGTAAAGCTTTACCAATATTTGGTCCTCCATAATCAATTAAGACTTTCTTGCTTTTTTGGTCTTGGAGTGATTTAGAAAAATTTTCTGAATCAAAAGACCATTGGTTTATAATTTCTTCCAAATAATTGTTTGATAGCGTTATGTTAATAAATAAATCTTTTTCAATCTCACATCCACTTACTTCCTCGAGTTTAAGTAGATTTTCCTTTAGTTTATTAATCAAGCTGTTAAGAGAATCCAGATCCTTATGTTTTAAAAGTTCATTACACTGTATATCACTACGGTCGGGGTATTGAGAGTATAAAAAATTAACTTCAGAGTCTAGTCCATACTCAACGAATACATCCCTAACTGCGTTATTTAGATTGTCTATATTATTTATTAGCATTAAAATCATATATTACCTTAATTAATTCTCCTAAGTTTTACTATTATCAAACTATATTATGAAAGTATTAATCACCGGAATAACCGGTCAAGATGGAGCTTATCTTGCCAGGTTATTAATTGAAAAGGGATATGAGGTTCATGGTACTGTCCGTAGATCCTCTAGTGTTAATACGAAACGAATAGATGATATCCTTTCAAAATATGAAAGAGAAGGGAACCTTGCTCTACATTATTCTGACTTATTAGATTCAGCATCCATTTCTTCTTTAATAAACAATATTGGTCCTGACGAGGTATATAACCTAGCAGCTCAATCTCATGTTGCAGTATCTTTTGAGAATCCTGTTTATACAACCCAAGTAGGAACTCTTGGGTCGGTCTCTATCCTAGAGGCAATCAGGAGTTCCAAAAAGGAAATGAAGTACTATCAAGCATCTTCTTCTGAAATGTACGGAGGAGGTAGTAGTGAAAAATTAAATGAAGAATCAAAATTTATACCGAAGAGTCCCTATGCTGCATCAAAAGTCTTTGCACACAACATGACTACAATTTATCGGGAATCTTATGGAATCCATGCAGTTAATGGGATATTATTTAATCACGAGTCTCCAATAAGGGGGGAAACTTTTGTAACAAGAAAAATTACAAAAGCTGTAGGGAGAATTTCGCAGGGAATCCAGGAAAAGCTTACACTAGGAAACTTAGATGCAGTTAGAGACTGGGGTTATGCAGGAGACTTTGTTGAAGGAATGTGGGCAATGATGCAACACGAAGAACCTTCAGATTGGGTACTGTCAACAGGGAAGGCACATTCGGTTAAAGATTTTTTAGATAAAGCATTTAATACAGTTGGTCTTGATTGGTCAAAGTACGTAGAAACATCAGAGACTTATTACAGACCTAATGAAGTTGATTACCTTCTTGGTGATTATTCAAAAGCAAAAAACAAATTAGGCTGGGAACCAAAGGTGCAGCTAGATGGCTTAGTAGAAATGATGGTTGAAAATGATATTCACGAGGCGAAACAGGAAGCCGTCCTACTAAAAGAAGGCTTGATTGAGCCAACATGGGAATACCCTGTCGTTAAATAATGCACTCTAAATTACTAGTTTTAGGAACAAACGGATTTGTAGGCAAGCACGTTAAGTTACTACTCGAAAAAGAGGGTATTCAATTTTTCGAAATAGAAGGAAAAACCAAAGTTAATTTATTTGACCAAGATGAAATAGATGTTTTCTTGAATAAGAATAAGATAGAGAAGATAATTAATTGCAGCGCTTTTGTTGGCGGAATTTCTTATGGGTACAAGTTTCCAGTTGAAATGCTAGTAAGCAATACTCAAATGATAATTAACCTTTATAATGCCGCTAAAAACAACCAGGTTAAGCATATAGTTAATCCTATTTCAAATTGTGCTTATCCCGGGAATATTCAAGTATACAGAGAGGAAGATTTTTGGAAAGGCCCTCCTCACAGTTCAGTTTTTTACTATGGACTATCCAGGAGAAACCTTGTAGCTATTTCAAATTCTTTTAATGAACAGTACGGGATAGAATCTTCAAATGTTGTGTTGTCAAATATGTATGGCCCAAAAGACCATTTTGATATTGAACGATCCCATGCTTTAGGGGCTTTGGTAAAAAAAATATGTGACGCCAAAATGAATGGAGATCATGAGGTAGAAATTTGGGGGACAGGAAATCCTGTTAGAGAGTGGCTATATGTTCATGATGGGGCAAGGGCTTTAATCAAATCTTTACATTTAGAGAAACCCCATACCCTGTTTAATGTTGGGATAAACGAAGGAATTTCTATTAAAGACCTTTCTAAAAGAATTTCGTCTATCGCTGGTTGGGAGGGGCAGTTTACTTTTGACACATCAAAACCTGACGGTGTAAAAACAAAAACTGTTGACGGGTCCTTAGGAGAGGAGTTGCTCAAGTGGGCTCCGGAAGTCGATATTGAGACTGGAATCAAGACCACGGTAGAATGGTATATGGAAAATAATGAATAATTTTTTCGAAGAAATTCAATACTCTGGTGAAAGATATGCAATTATTCTAAATACAGCAGATTCACCAGAAGGTTTAAGTTTTGTTACACAAAATTCAGACTATATACAAGCTGGACTATGGAATTATAAAAAAGGAACCGAGCTCGCTACTCACTATCATAACTATTACGAAAGAGTGAGTCATAGAACTTCCGAAGTCGTTTATGTAATAGAAGGCAAGGTAGAGTGTACAGTTTTCACTGAGGAAGGAGAGTTGATTTGGAAGGGGATTCTTAATAAAGGGCAATTGATAATTCAACTGCAGGGAGCTCATAAGTATAAAATAATAGAAGACGCTGTTGTAGTGGAGACAAAGAATGGACCCTATTTTGGTCCAGAAGTTGATAGAACAAGAATAGAAGGAAATGATTAATCAAATAGAGCCAGTTATAACTGAAGAAGATATAGATAGTGTTGATAAGTATTTGAGGTCAGGCGGGTGGCTAACTGAGCATTCATTAACAAGGAAATTAGAGGAAGAGATTTCAAAGTATCTGGGAAGAAACCATGCAGTCGCCGTCCCCAATGGAACAGTTGCTATATATATGGCTCTAAAAACACAAGGGTTAGGACCAGGAGATAGAGTTGCAGTGCCAAACATTACTATGGTTGCAACAATAAATGCTGTTATCTGGGCAGGAGCTGCACCTGTTTTAGTTGATGTAGATGAAAACCTGTGCATGTCTATAGATCTATTAAAGAAAGTTGATAAACCTGATGCCGTAATTTTTGTACCTCTTAATGGAAGGACAGGGAATGGCTTAGAAATTGAAGAGTGGTGTTTAGAGAACGGAGTTATTTTAATTGAAGATTCAGCCCATGCATTAGGATCTGAGTATTCTGAAAAAAAATGTGGCTCATTGGGTGACATGAGCATTCTTTCTTTTACTCCCCACAAAATAATTACCTCTGGGCAAGGAGGGTTGCTCTTGACAGACGACGAAGACTTCTATCAGAAGATGTATGATTACAAATCTTTTAATAGAGAAGAAGAAGCATCAGATTTTCACAAAGGATTTGGTTTGAATTTTAAGTTTACTGACCTACAGGCTTCACTTTTATTATCTCAGTTAGAAAGACTGGATTATTTAATAGAATCAAAAAAATCTATCTTTTCTAAGTATGTAGAAAAGACAACCTTGTCAGAAGGCCGATACCTTAAACTTAGAGACTTTGAGACACCTTGGTTTATAGACTATCTATTAATGGAGGGTCAAGAACAGGAGAGGTACAGAGACTCTTTACTTAAACAAAATATACAAATTCGAAAAGGCTACCCTCCATTGAGTTTCCAGCCAATGTTTAGAGAAGTAGAGAGAACAGGACTAACTTATTCAGAAGAGATAGCAAAGAGAATAGTTTGGCTACCATCATCTACGAATCTATCAGAAGATGATATTAACCTAGTTTCTTCAAGTCTCAATTCTTTAAATTAGTCTTTTTTCTATTGCATTTAAGAGAGATAAAGGAACCACTTTAAATACATTAAAAAGCAATAAAATTGGTAAAGAAGAATAAACTACAGACACCCTTTTCTTGTTATTTATTATTGTTTTAATTAGTTTACCCGCAACCTCTTCTGGATTTTTTGCAAAAGGAGGTTCTTTGTGGTTTGCTGTCATTTTTGTTCTTATAAAACCAGACCGAAAGATTATATACTTTCCTACATCCCTATTTCGTATTGACTCTTCAAGGATATATTTTGACAATCCATAAATATAGTTCTTTGCTCTCGGCCTAGAAACAGCAAGAGAAGAAATTATAGTGTAAGTAATATTTTTGTTAGTATTCTCATCTATATAGTTAATTAAACTAAGCGGGATTGATAAATTGATTTGTACAATTTTTTCTACCGGTGTATTATTTTTTCCTATAAATCCATTCAACAAAATAACGTCAGTTACATTGTTTTTTGAAACAAAGCTAGAAATAATTTCCTTATCCGATTCATAATTTGAAATAACTAAGCTTTCCTCGTATAGAGATTTATTTCGAGGTTCTTTTCTTGATACTCCAAAAATCTGTAATGTCTTTTCTGGTTCGCACATCATTGCGAACTCAACTCCCAAATCAGAGTTTGCTCCAATTAAACAAATCTTTTTTTTATCCATATAAACCTAAAATTAATAGAATTAACGCAACCAAAATCTGGGCAAGTAGTTTTTTTTCATTAATAACCCCCACAACAAAATCTTCAAGAAGACCAATTTTGCTTAAAGCTATTATTTTTCTTATTATGGAGATCATTAATATTGCTGCAAAAAAGAAAAAAAGTGAATCCCCTGATAGCATGCTTGTTCCTCTTAGACTACTTATCCAAAATAGGAATGTAATTACTGATAAAGATAAAGTTACATTAAGAGCTGTAATTAACTCTTTTGAATTGTAAAGTTCACTTAAGTGGTTCTTATAATAAGTGTTCACATTAATTTTCTGATCATTAAGTACCGATACTCTTTTTGATATAGCTAGACCCGTACTAGCAAAAAAGATAAAACCAAGAAGAAAATATGATGCAGGAGTTTCAACCGAATAGCTACTAATAAGAACCCTAATAACAAACATAATACTTATAGAAACAACATCTACAATCTTTATATATTTCAACTTGAATGTATAAGCAATATTTATGAAAAGGTACAAAAGACCAAGAGCAAAAGATTGAGTTGACAAATAAGCAAGTGTACCTCCTCCAATCAGAGCTAAGAGGATGGAAATCAGATATGCTAATTTTATTGAAATCTCTCCTGAGGCGATAGGTCTTTTCTTTTTTGTCGGATGTGTTTTATCTGACTCTACATCAATGATGTCATTAAAGAAATATACAGATGAAGCAAGAAAACTTATCCCAAAAAACGAATAGAATATCGTTTGATATAAAAGAACATCAGTAGAGGCTGTACCAAGAGGAATTGTAAATACAATTAAATTTTTTGGCCATTGCCATGTCCTCATGCTCTTAATTATGCTGAAAAGCAACTGGAAAATTGATCTATCTTTACTCATTCGTAATACAATCCATTTTAGCCATTTATATGCTTCTATAGATTTAATTCATCAATTGAAGGTATAAACTCAAGACCCCCCATGCCTTTCTCTGGAATACCCAAATGTATCTTTTGGTAAAAGATAAAATTTAGTAATGCAAAAAAAAATTACCTTAATTCTCCTCTTTTTGATTAGCTCCTGTTCTTTCCCTTCCCAGGACACTCTTCCAGATGATTTTGCAGGCTGCAGAATTACATTAGATGAAAGCTTGGAAAAGATAGAGAGACTAAAAGAAGAAAGAGACCTTGACTTCGAAGTAAGAATAATTAGAGAAGTAACTACTAATGAAAATTGTTTAGGGATGATTCTAGGGACAAACGTACTCCAGGGGGAAGAATTAAACAATATTAACCTCCTAGACCTAGTTGTTGGCATTAGTGATCCAAATGAAGAGCAAAAAGAAATTGAAAAAACAGAATATGATCTATACACATTGAAATTAAGAGAAATAAACAAGTTAGATCGGAATTTAATCGAGCTCCCTGTTTTCAATCAGGCTTCTTATGTCGTTGAACTTGAGGGCTACAAGACTATTTCTCATATTGGCAAGATTGAAGCACTAACTTCATATGAATATATTTTTAGTGAGCAATGTGGGAAAATACATGGAGTTATTGATAAAACTTTAGAGAAGAGTAATCCAAACCCAGCAGATGGTCTAAATGCACCTACAATATTAGATCTGTCAGAGAGGGTCAATTGTGAAAGCGAAAAGGGTGTTTATACATTTGGTCAAATTGAAATAGAAAACACAAAATATCTTTTAGTTTCTTACTTAAGGGATGATTTGAAATATATACTTTCATCATTTGAAATAATTGACGAATCAACCATCTCAAATGATGAAAGTATAATTGTTGAATTTGAAACAGATGATGCAGCAAGGGTACATTTTGGCGGGAAAATAATAATAGAGGATGATTTAAGTTTTACTCTTTGCCTAGGAGACTTGAACTCTCCAGGAAACTCAGCAAAATTTGACACTCCATGGGGAAAAGTTTTAAATATTTCGAATTCTAATTTAATGGATAATAAAATTTTAGATATTAACGACTCAAGAGTCAAAGTTCTTGCTTTTGGTCTTAGAAACCCATGGTCATGTTACATAGCGGGAGATGATCTGATAATTCCAGATGTAGGCAATATTCAATGGGAAGAAATTAATATAATCCCTAAATATAGAGAGATAAAAGAAGCAGTATTTTTTGGCTGGCCATGGAGAGAGGGTTATTTTGATGCAAACTACCAGAACACTCCAGTGGATAAAGAAACTGAAAGTTTACTGTTATCTAGAGCTGAGACCCCTAAATACACTTACCCACATGCAAAAGGGTATTGTGCAATTATAGGAGGGGTCAACCTAATACATAACACTGCTTGGGAAAACTTCGGCTTAATAGGAGATTTTTGTACAGGAACAATTTGGGCTATTGAGCATAAATCAGACAGGGCATACCGAGTTCTCGATCCCGGAGTTATTCCTTATAAAATAACCACTATTCAAGAAACCTTAAAAGGGGAGGCATTAATAGGAACAACTAACGGAGATATTATTAGACTTAATCTTCCATAGATCTATTTTGAAAATTAAACTCAAAATGAATTAAAAAGATTGTTAATCTGTTAACTATATGAAGATAAAAATAATTTATTTTCTCTTATTGACCTCCCTACTCAGTTCTTGCTCAGTTTTTGGATTAGGTGGAGGTATTTACTCTGAGGTCAATTCTTTTGAGGCAAAAACAACTAGTGGCGAGATAGTCACGGGTGATGACTGGAAAAACTATATAGGGAACGACTCTTCCATAGGAGAGTTCATTGCCTTTCGAACACCCTCAAGGGGACCATATCAAGGCTTAGTTCTGATTGCTACATCGCTTAATGAATTTACCAAGGCTCTTGAAGTAGGAGGTAAGCCGATGGACCCTAGTGACCAGAATGTACTTGATGCATTAAGCTATTACACACCTCTGGTTGAGATTATTAGTAGTGATCCAGAGCTCATCTACACTAGTCTATTCTCTAGTTCAACTACTAAAAAAGGTATAGCAGTAGGATCAGATAACTTGACAATTTCTTCTGTGAACTTCGGCAACTACTTGCCATTATTTGCGAAAGGTCTCCTTCCTTCAGGGTATCTATCCATTATTGATAATGATTTGTTTATTGTTGGAGGAAGAGGCCCAATTCTTATTGTTGATAATCAATCAAATAAAATAATTGAAATTGATTCAAACTTAAAAGAAATAATTGATAATCAGGGTTATGTCTCAATCTCAGGAGGTAGCGATATTTCTGGACGAATGGGTGTTAGGGATACGTTATACGACCCTGATAATCAAGCTGTATATATAAGCTTAATTACAAATAACTACGACGATTGTTTTGGGATAGGCATATTCAAGGCAGATGCAAAGAGGGTTAAAGTCGAAAGAAGTCTGTTCTTTAATATCTACTACAAAACGGAAACTTGTATATCGAATGTTAATTTCCAGCAATCAGGAGGGAAGATTCAGAAATATCTTGATGGCCTTTTGTTTACTGTAGGGGACTTTGATCAAAATATTGAAGAATTTTTGCTCGATCCATCTAATGAGTTTGGAAAGATTATATATATTGAAAATGGAAAGAAGGTGAAAAACTTTTCAACAGGCCATAGAAATCCACAAGGCTTGCTGGTAAGCAAAGGTTTAGTTTATTCAACTGAGCATGGTCCTAAGGGTGGTGATGAAATCAACTTAATCAAGGAGAGCCAGTTCTATGGTTGGCCAATCTATAGTTATGGAGTTGAGTATTCAGGTGAGGATATATATAAAAGTCCACATGCAGATGGTGCAATTGAGCCACTATATTATTTCACTCCGTCCATTGCAATATCGGAGATTGTAAGATACAAAGGAGAAGAATTTTTACAATGGCATGGCCATTTCCTCATAGCAAGCTTAAAAGACCAATCTCTGTATCTAATAAAAATTGAGGAAGATAACACTATTTCCTCACTAAGGAGAATACCGATAGAAAGAAGAATAAGAGATATTACAATAGATAATGATGGAGTTGTCTGGCTTGTTACGGATGATGCGATGTTGGTGAAAATAACGAATGAGAAATAATTCAATTAATCTTCTTGTTTTTGGTAGGTTTCCGACAGAGAGGGCATACGGGGTTCACGTTGTTTCAGTTGCAAAGGCTTACCTAAATATTGGATATAAACCAACTATCTTTTTCCCCTCTACTAATAATGAAAAAACCCTACCATTTTCACCACAAGAGTATTATCAAAATCAAGATGTGAACTTTCAAGAAGTCACACATTTAGATGTAACCAAATATTTTTTCTACAAAATTCTTCCAAAAACCATACAGGGATTTATTTGGTCAGTCAGTGCTTATTACTGGGCTAAAAAGACCAAGGAATTTATTGATAATTCAGAAGAAATTTGTTGGTCAACAAATCCTATTTTATTATATGGTTCATACAAGGATACAAATTATACAATCTTTGAACTACATGGTCGCGCTAGAAAACTACAAGCTCTAGCATTGAAATTATTAGACAGTAAAGCATCAATAAGGTCACTGTTCGTTTCTAGCTCCGAATTTGGCAAAGAAGATCTCAATAGCAGAGGTTTGAAAACAGAAATTTTATTTTTGCCTAATGGTGTAGATTTAGATATTTTCCAACCAAGTTTAACTTCAAATATAAAAGATACACAAAATCATAACTGCCTACACTTAGGATATGTAGGCCAGTTAGAGACCTACGGTGTTGACAAGGGGATGGATTTAGTTATCAATGCTCTTGAAAAAGCAATAAATGAAAACCCTCATTCATCACAGTGCGGGTTCGTTGAAGTCTCTATTATTGGCGGTCCGCAGGAATCAGTTGTGAAATTAAATAAATTAATAGAAAAGAACGAAACAAAACAAAATTTGAAAATAAAAATTAAGTATCTTGGACAAAAAAAACAATCTGAGCTAAGTTCTCTTATTTCAAATTTTGATATAGGGATAGTCCCATACCCAAAAGAAGAACACATAGCTTTATATTCCTCACCAATGAAAATATTTGAATATGCTGCATGTGGCGTTGCCATTGTTGCTTCAGATATTCATGCACACAAATCCTTATCTAAATTAGGTATAGGAATGGAACTATATGAAGCTGAGAATTTAGATTCATTATCTGATTTATTATCAAAATATCTTCATAATGAGAATAGACATGGAGAATCAGGCCTGTCCTCCCTGTCAAATAAGAACATTTCTA
>JAYZKG010000045.1:0-27853 GCA_036163695.1 Actinomycetota bacterium
ATTTGAAATATCATCTAAGGTCTCAGCACTAATTAAGGGGTCGTTCTTAAATCCCGTTGAGCTTTCAGGCCAAACAATCAACCTTAAACCGTCATCCTCAAGTATAAGTGGTTTGTTATTAATTCCCCTGGTTAGGTTTAGATGGCTCTGGTAGATTCTTTCTCGTTCATTTATACATTTGTTCTTTGCTCCAGGACAAGGGCTATTGCCTTGCACTATTGAAATCTCAATCTTTCTATTTGACATTTTTTGATAATCATAATCTTCATCGTTAATTGTCCAAAAAATTTGGATTGAAATAATAAAGAGGAAGACTATCAAATAATTGAGTCTAAATATATTATTTTTTTCTTTAGTTCTTCTGTCGATTTGGATAAGAACAAATATCAAAACTAATGACTGAACTATAAGCGAAAAGCCTATAGGTCCAAATTGTCTAAAAAAATTAATTGTTAAATCACTAATTAAAACGGTTGATGGGTAACCCCATGGAAAACCTCCAAAAGGGAAATAAGCTCTTAATAAATCAAACATGCTTATAAGTGATGTCAAAATAAATATATTGTTATTCATTTTTTTAGAGGCATATTGAAATAGCCTTCCAAATATCCCGTACATTAGTCCCATAAATATAGTTAAAGGAATCCACGCTTCATAACCAATAGATTTAATTCCATATAAAACTATCCCATATGAGATCGTTGCAAATATAAACCCAAACATAAATGGGTTTCTCTCTTGAAGTAAGGTCTTATAAAAGAAAAATAATGAAGGGAAAACAAGAAACCATAAATTAAAAGGTGGGAAGCTGAATGCATAAAAAAGTCCACATAAAATGGAGGTTGCCCCCCCATAAAACATACGATATTGTCTTTGATTTACTGTCATCGGTTATTATGATAAACGAATGCTATTTGACTATAAAGAAGTTTCAATAGATTCGATGAATGAAGACTATAAAAAGTCGATTCAATTGTGCGATGAAATCATAAATCAGGTCAAAAAATCAAATTCTGATATAGAAAAACTTTCCAAAATGGACAATATAGAGCAAATTATTGACGGTCTTGATGGGAGAACTTCTTTCCTTGCACAAGTACATCCCGAAGAAGGGATTAGAAAAGAAGGGTCTAAAATAGAGTCTCTTATCCAGAATTATTACCTCAAACTAGCTTTAGATAAAGACCTGTTTGAAGCAATAAATAGTATTGGAATAAATGATCTTGCTCCTGATGATAAAAGATACCACCAATTTCTTCTGCAGGATTTTGAAGATGCTGGACAATTATTAAGTGAAAAAGAAAGAGAAGATCTTGAGAAGATAGATAAAGAGCTTATAGATTTAGGTATAGAGTTTGAAGAAAACATTGCAAAAGACAGGACTCAATTACTTTTTGAAGAAGATGAGCTAATAGGTTTAACAAATCATGAATTAGATTCTTTTACTAAAAAAGAAGATAAATTTGTTGTAACTATGGCCTATCCACATATCAGTGCTGTGATGGAAAACTGTTCCGATAGTTTGACTCGAGAAAAATTATGGAAGGCATTTAGTAATAGAGCTATACAAAAAAATCCTGAAATCCTTTACAGAGCTACTAAGTTAAGATATAAAAAGGCACAGCTACAAAAAAAGAAAACTTGGGCTGAATATCGCCTACGGTACAGGATGGCGGAGTCTCCAAAAAATGTTGAAGAGATGTATAAAACTCTTTTGCCAATACTTAAAGAAAAGGCTAGAAAAGAAATTGATACCTTACTTCCTTTGGATAATACATTAGATAAAATTTCAATTTGGGATCTTAGATACTTGATTGCTAAAGAAAGAAGTAGGGTTAGTAGCATCGACACATCAAAACTTAAAGAATATTTTGAATTACACCATGTAAAAGAGGTTATGCTAGAAATCTGTGAAGAAGTTTTTGGACTTAAATTCAGCCAAAAAGAGAATGCGAATGCTTGGCATGAAGATGTTGAGCTTTGGGAAGTTAGAGATTCGTCAACAAAGGAACTGATTGCACATTTTTATCTAGATCTGTACCCAAGGAAAGGAAAGTTTACTCATGCAGCTGTCATGGATATCTCTTCTGGAAATCTTGATTTGAAATCTTCATGCTCAATGGTAGCTAATTTTCCTAATCCAAATATTGGGAAGGCTTTGATGAGTTTTGATGAAGTTGAGACACTATTTCATGAATTTGGTCATGTCTTACACCATTGTCTTGGACAAAACAAATATACAAGAATGTCTGGCACAAGTGTCGAGTGGGATTTTGTAGAAGCCCCTTCTCAAATTATGGAACATTGGGTGTGGAAAACCGAATGTATAGAGAGACTAGCCATACATCATGAGACCGGAGAAAAATTAGATTTATCTATTCTTGAGAAATTAAAAGAATCTAAAAATATTGGAGTTGCTCTTCATACACTTAGACAAGTTGGTCTTGGTTTAGAAGATCAATTTCTTCATGGAGAAGACTATGAAAACTCTCATCACTTGATTGTAGAAAAAGCACATGTTTCACCAATTTTCTACCCATTTGAAGAGGTCAACCATCTCGCATCATTCGGCCATATGTTAGGAGGGTACGATGCTGGATATTATGGATACCTATGGGCTGAAGTTATAGGAGATGACTTATTCAGCAGATTTGAGGAAGAAGGGGTCCTATCTAGCAGCGTTGGTAAAGATTATAGGGAAAAAATACTTGGTCCTGGTGGATCCAAAGATGCAAACGATTTAGTTAAAGACTTTCTTGGAAGAGACTGGAGCAACAATTCCTTCTTAAAGCAAAAATCTTTATAAAAGTTCATTTATTATTGATTTTTTATTTTTATAGTGTAAGCTTGTGAATATATTCACAAAGTAAAGGAAAGCTATGACAGATGGCTTAAAAGCAAGCCAGATTAAGGGTGGCATAAGGCCGTCCAAGAGTTTCGATGAAGGTCGAGTTTGTAAAGATGAGACCTGTAGTACTCAGTTGAGTATCTACAACAAGAGAGACCACTGTTTTAATCATGCTCCAGTAAAGTACCCGAGGGTACGGGGTAGGATTCTCCAAGAAACAGCTTAATATAAATATTTACTCAATACTGAATCCCTAATGGGTTTTCCTGTGTAATTAAAAAATGCATACCCATTCATAATCTTGGTTCAATTAATATACAGAGTGTATGATTAAAAAATTAGTAATACCAGAAATAAGCTGTCAACATTGTGTAGATACAATAAGTAAAGCTTTATCTAAAGTTGAAAATATCAACTCACTTGAAGTAAGTATCGATAAAAAAACTGTTTCTATAGATCACTCTAGTGAACTAGATATAAATCAGATTGAAAATCTCCTACTAGATCAGGGGTATACCGTTGAGTCAGAACAATAATAGTGTAGTCCTTGATGTAGAAGGTATGACCTGTAGCGCTTGTGCTGCAAGAATTGAGAGAATATTAAACAATAAAAAGGAGGTAGATAAAGCTAATGTCAACTTTCCGCTGAAGCAAGCAGAAATTAATCTAAATTCAGATATAGATATAGATGTAGTTATAAATGACATCTTCCAGGCAGGATACAAGGCAAAAATACATGAAGAAGAAAAGGACGAGGAGAAAAAGTATGTTAAGTTTCTTTTCCCTTCACTTTCTTTGGCTCTGACTCTATCAATAGGTCCTCTGATTAACTTAGGTCTAGTTTTTCAAGCAAATTTAGTTGGGCTATTTGTAATTCTTTTTATGGGAAGAAAATTTCATATTTCTAGTATAAGAAATCTAAAAAATGTAAATTTTACTATGGATTCTTTGATATCAATAGGAAGCCTGAGTGCAGCAGTTGCATCTCTCCTTCCTCTCGAGGAAGCTAATTCTTTCATGGACACAGGAGGATATATTATATCTTTCTTGTTAATAGGAAAAACGATAGAAGAGATGTCAATAGAAAGATCTATAAGCATATCGGATGCCTTGAGGAAGAATATCCCAAATATAGTAAGGGTTTTTCAGGGTGAAGAGTATAGGCTTGTTAACTCTAACGAGGTTTTGAGTGGAGATACTTTCGAAGTGCATCCTGGAGAGATAATTCCTTTAGATGGAGAAATTCTAAATGGTAATACTATTGTTGATGAAAGCATAGTAACTGGAGAATCAACTCCAACTCCAAAGCAAGCCGGAAGCACTGTTCTTTCTGGAAGTATAAATCTATCAAATATAGTAAGAATTAAGGTCACGAAGACTCAAGAAAATTCAACATTCAACCAAATTGCTGAAATGGTAAAGAAAGCACAATTTTCAAAGCCAGCAATTCAAAATTCGATAGATAAGATGACGTCTTTCTTTGTTCCTGGAATTATGATTATTGCTTGTTTGACCCTTTTAACTAGATCTCTTCTTCTTGAAGAAAATTTTGTTTATTCTCTCTCAGCTGCAATTTCGGTTTTAGTTATTGCATGCCCCTGTGCGTTGGGACTCGCTACACCTTTGGTTCTTTATAAAAGTTCAATTGTTGCTAATTCAAACGGAATTATTTTTAAAGGGTATGACGTTTTAGAGAGACTCAATGATATAGATGCTCTAGTATTTGATAAAACCGGGACGCTCACTACAGGCATATTCAAAATTAAAAAAATACATAACCAAAGAAAATATTCAGATGAAGAAATTTTGTCGTTTCTTGCCTCTGTTGAGCAATACTCAAACCATCCGATAGCACGGAGTATTTTACTACAGGCAGAAGAAGCTGGAGTTCCAATAAAACAAGCAACTAACATAGCTGAGACCCCTGGTGTTGGAATAGAGGGTGTTGTTGAAAAGAGTAAAGTTAGAATAAATAAGTCAACGAAATCTGGTGGGGTGAATACTCATGTAGATGTTTCTATAAACGATGTCGATATGGAAATAGAGTTAGAAGAAAAACTTAATGCTGAAAACTATACTGTTGAGGACCTAAGCAGTAAATTTAAATTATCAATACTCTCAGGAGATAATGAGATAAAAACAAGTGAGTTCGCGAAGCTTCTAGATATTGAAGATGCAATTGGAGATTTGTCTCCCAAAGAAAAACAAAGAAAAATCATTGATCTGCAAAAAAACTTTAAGATCGCTTACGTAGGAGATGGCATAAATGATGCCCCCTCTTTGAAACAAGCTGATGTTGGAATTGCAACCAGTTCAAGTACAGAATTTACTAGAAGCGCAGGAGACATTGTTCTCTTAAAAGGAGACCTGAATAAACTAAAAACAATTTTCACAATATCAGAACAATCATTTAAAAGAATTCAGCAAAATCTTTTCTTCGCTTTAATATACAATGTTTCAATGATTCCACTCGCAACTCTTGGGAGGATTGAGCCAAGATATGCAGCAATTGCAATGGCTCTGTCTAGCATTTCTGTTGTAATAAACTCTACGAGAAAAATAAAAACATAAATATATTCTTTCTATAATTTTCTTTTAATTAACCTCCATTTATGGAGCAAATTAATTGGATGAGAAAGCCACTTCTAACAAATCCTGTAGCAATAATTGCTTTCGAAGGTTGGAGTGATGCAGCTAATATTGCTAGTGGTTGTATTGAACATTTGAGCTGTAATTATGATGTTGAACCTTTTGCAGAGTTGAATTCTGAAAACTTCTACAACTTCCAAATGAGGAGACCAGTAATTGAAATACAAGGAATAGGCGATAGAAGGTTTCATTGGCCACAAACATCTTTCTATGTGATAGAAAATTTCTCTAAAGAAAGAGATGTAGTTCTCGTTTTTGGCGAAGAGCCGGCAATGAAATGGAAGAGCTACTCCGATGTTATTTCTGATGCTCTAGTTGAATTGGGCATCACTGAAGCTGTAACTCTTGGTGCATTTTTTGGACAAGTCGCACACACCTTACCAGTCCCTATCTTTGGAGTTAGCGATGACCCTACCTTTCATTCAAGATATGACATACTTTCTACAGATTACTCCGGGCCAACTGGGATTACTAGTGTTGTAGGCCAATCTCTTAGAGATAGAGATGTTGATACATCAGGACTTTGGGCAGCTGTCCCACATTATTTAAGTTCAGGAGGTTACCCAAAAGGAATGAGTGCACTACTAAACAAAATGTCTAACATATTGAATTTAGATATAGATGATTCTGGAATACTTGCAGAGGGACAGCAGTTTGAAACTAAAATAACTAAAGCTATGGAAAACTCAGAAGATCTAGCAGAGTATGTTGCAAAGCTAGAAGAAGCTGAGTTTCAACTCA
This sequence comes from Actinomycetota bacterium, assembly GCA_036163695.1. Taxonomy (GTDB): domain Bacteria; phylum Actinomycetota; class Acidimicrobiia; order Actinomarinales; family Actinomarinaceae; genus JAYZKG01. The sequence continues at coordinate 6,239 of JAYZKG010000045.1, forward strand.
ATGATGTATCAGAAGAAAATCTTGTAGAACAAATCGAAGACTTCTTAAAAGGTGACGGGAACCTTTAACTAAACTGCTTTCTTCTTGTGTCTATTTGATTTACGACGTTTTCTATATTTATGTTTAGACATCTTTTTACGCCGCTTCTTTATCAAAGATCCCATAAATTGTTATTTCTTCCTTTTTTCCTAGACTGAAGCAGTGTAGTCGATAATTAAAATTTACGTGAAAGATGTTTTTCAAAATTTTCAGTATTTACCGCCTGAACTACAGATTTAATCTTATTTTTTCCCAGATTCAAATAATCTTTATCAGTTTCCTCATCTAAAACTCCTTTTCTTGTAGCCCATAAACCCCATGTGAGGGAGCTTAAATATCTGTGTAAGTTCCATAAAATTTGATCTTCTCCTCCTTTTTCAAGTTCTAATTCAACAAATAACTCTTTTCTTTGTTCTTCTTCGATGTCTTGTTGCAAACAAAGATCTCCGTAATCAAAAAATTTACTCCCCATTCCTGAATATTCCCAGTCTATTAAATACATATCGCCATCTATAACAACAAAGTTTGGTCCATATATATCTTTATGACAGGGAACTAGTTTTTGACCAATTTCCTCTATTTTTTCGAGTAAATAATCACCCACTTTGGCAAACTCTTTATATTCTTCTTCTCTATGAATCTCTTTATAGAATGCGTAGTGATCAAAACATTGTTCAAACTCCATCTCGCTTTCATGTACTTCTTGAAGGGTCGTTAAAGCTTTACTAATATATTCCTTTGTTATTAATTGTTCAGGTTCAAGAGCAACTAGGTTTATTTCAAAATCTGAAATTTTTATTCCGGTTATTTCATCAAAATATAAATAAGGTAATGTTAAACCTGCTTCTGCAGCTAATGCTTGGTTCCTCTTCTCTGCTTTTCTATTAATTAAATCTGGATTTTTACCTGGAAGCCTTAGTACAAAAAAATTACCGGATACCCCTATTTTGAAATTATTGTTTGTTATTCCACCAAGCTCTGATATTGAATAGCTCTCTGGATCAGAAACATTAGTTATCCCGGAGCTTAAAAATATATCTACCACTTCTGTTGTGTCTACCATCTTATTAAGATAACACATGAAGCTATGAATGACCCATTTGCATTGAATTTAACAATAAATTTACTTCTGCTTGGAATTGGTGCTGGGGTATTTTTTGGAAATCTTTTTGCTTATGTTAATAAAGATAAAGAAGGTAAAGAAATTTATACAGGAAGAACTATTTTTCTTGGTGGTATAGGTTTTGTTATAACTTTATGGTCAATCCTATCTATTCTAAATGGATAAAATAATGAGAATGTTGACTATCATGTTCAAAGAACAGAAAGAATTATGCTTTCAGATATAGATATAAAAAAAGCTCTTGAAGATAAAACAATTGAAGTTAGTCCTCTTAGTGAAAGTTACATCCAGCCGTCAAGCATAGACTTAAGAGTTGGGTCAGAATTTAGAGTTTTTGAAAACCACAAATATAGCCATATAGACCCAAAAGCTGAACAAGATGACTTAACAGCTGTTGTTTCAGCTACAATTGACGACCCTTTTGTTTTGCATCCCGGTGAATTTGTTCTAGGCACCACATTTGAAAGAGTCAAATTGTCAAACAAGATCGTAGCAAGACTTGAGGGGAAATCTTCTTTGGGCAGAATTGGCTTATTAATACATTCTACTGCTGGATTTGTCGACCCTGGTTTTGCTGGTTATCTGACTTTGGAGCTATCTAATGTTGCAAATCTACCAATAAAAATATACCCAGAAATGAAAATCGGACAAATTTCTTTCTATTATTTAAATTCTCCCTCATCTGAAACATATGGTTCGGAAGTTTATGGAAGTAAGTATCAAGATCAAGAAGGGCCCACTCCGAGCAAGAGCCATACGGACTTCAAGTGATTATATTTCCTGGCATTGGAACGGTTATCAACTCTGTTGGTGTGCTTATTGTAGGTGTTACAACAAGACTAATTATTAATCGTGAACTAGGTAATTTTGAAAAAAATATCTACCCCATAGGTCTAGTAACTCTAGCTCTTGGTGTTCGTGAAAGCTTAAGAGCAGAAAGCCTTATAATTCCTTTAGCTTCAATTTTAATCGGTGCCACCATAGGTAGTTATTTAAAAATAGAGAAGAGGGTTGAAAAGATAGGGGAAAATCTTCATAACAAGTACGAAAAAGAAGACTCCGGTAGAGAAAATTTTATTTCTAGTTTTCTAACTACATCATTAATTGTAATAACTGGGCCTTTGGCAATCATTGGTCCATTTCAAGATGTACTTGAATCAAATCTAGAATTACTAATTATAAAAACTGCTCTTGACTGCTTTTTGGTATTCTATATTACTGCCGGAGGGGGCAAGGGTGCTGTCTATTCATTTATTCCTATCTTTTTTTACCAAGGGTTTTTTACTTTGTTAGCTATTGTATTAAAAAATAGTTTCCTTACGGAACTAGCAGTTTCTAATATAGGAACTGTTGGAGGAATCTTGCTGATTGGCCTATCAATTAAAATGCTAGGAATAAAAGATATACCTGTTGGTGACTACTTACCAGCATTATTTATTCCGATGTTCTTCATTTAGCAAAGGTCCTAGTAGCTCCCTCTACACCGTCAAACAATTCTCTTATCCTCTGTGACTCTTCTTCAAAGGTACCTCTAGCAAAAGCAGGTTTCATTATTCTAAATTCACGATTCCCGAAATCTATAGTTATAGGGAGGTATGGGATATCTAGGCCTTTTGCAATATAGTAAAAACCGCTTCTAAATTTATTTGGATTATCCTCGGTAGAGAACCCTCCTCCTTCTATTGCAATAGCTAGTATGAAGTTGTCTATATCCGAAAAGGTATCAATTACTGAGGATATTAAGCCTTTGTTTACTTCCCTTGTTACTGGAATTCCGCCTAGCCTCTTAAGGAAAATACTTTGTAGCCAACCTAGGGGCCAAGGAATTCCCAATCGATCTAAACTCTTGGAAATGGTAAATAGGCTAGGAAGTCTAGTAAAAATCCATTTAGCTCCAAAAAAATTTATTTTTAAATCTAGTGCTAACACTGCAAGGAGAGCGTACCATGCATCTCTCATAGCAGTATGAGGGACTGCAATTAACACCATCCTTTTATGGGTAGGAAACTCTCCTACTATCTTCCAATTGCAAACTTTCATAAGTAAACGACCTAGTGGTCCTAGTATTCTTCTTTTCCTTCTTGGAATATTGTCAGGAATAATAAGTTTCATAAGTTAAGTAAGTGATTCCCAATCTGAACCGTATTTAATGCTGCACCTTTAAGTAAATTATCTCCAACAACCCAAAAGTTAACAATCTTGTCACTGGACAACCCCTTCCTTATCCTAGATATATAAACATTTTCTGATCCTTCTGCATCTAATGGAGTTGGTAACTTTTCTTCCCAGTGTTCAATCCCAGGAAAGTCTTCTATGCTCTTGATAATATGATTCAAGTCAACATCTTGACTAAATGTCGCTGAGCAAAATATGCCATGGCCTGTTTTTACTCCTACTCTGGCATTGGATGGTTCTACGATTAAATCAGGTGCTTCGAGTATCTTCCTTGACTCATTAAGGAACTTCATCTCTTCTTCAGAATAACCATTATCTGTCAAGGCTCCTGCTAAAGGTATTACATTGTTTGCGATTGGTCTTCCGTAATATCCTTTCTGATAATTTGCATCCAAACCCTCTCCGAGTCTAGTTTCTTGAATAAGGGAATTGGTTGCCTCTATGCCAGATCCGGAAACAGCTTGATAAGATACGGGAACAATCTTCTCTAGCTTGTAGATGTTATGCATTGGCTTAAGAGCCATAACCAAAATCATTGTTGTACAATTCGGATTTGCAATTAATTTGTCTTTCTTTGATATAACTTCTTCATTCACGCCATAAACAATAAGTGGAATGTCTTTTTCGGATCTAAATGCAGAAGAGTTGTCTACTACATAAGAGCCTTTATTAATAAAATCATCTGCAAACTCTTTCGACCTCTCACCTCCTGCTGAAAACATTGCCAAGTCTACTTCCTCAATATTCTCTTTAGATAGAAGTTTTACAGTTAGTTCGGTGTTGTTTACCTTTGCCTTGGAGCCCTCTGACTTCTCAGAAGCATATAGTATATATTCTGTATCTTTATCAAAATAAGATTCGCAGAGATGAATTATTTCTCTACCAACCAAACCTGTAGCACCAACAATGGCTATTCTTTTCATTGTATTTAACTTGTTTCTATAAACACTTTATGAAGGACCTTCAAAGCCTTTTCAACATTCTTCTTGTCGATAACGCAGGAAATTCTTATTGGAGATGTTGAAATCATATTTATGTTTATCTTTTCTTCCCCTAGGGTTTCGAACATCTTTGATGCAATACCAGATTCAGACTTCATTCCTGCACCTATCAAAGAAACTCTTGCTATGTCTTCGTCTTTATCAAGGCCCTCTGCACCAAGCTTGTCAACTATTGGAGCTAATGTTTTTTCTACAGATAACATTTGATCATATGGAGCAGTAAAGCTTATATCCGACTTATTTTCTTTTGAAACATTCTGAACTATCATATCTACGTTTACCCCTTCTTCAGACAAAGGCTTGAATACCTTTGCTGCAATTCCAGGCTGATCGGGAACACCAAAAAGAGTAAACTTAATTTCCTCATCGTTATGAGTAACACCGCTAATTATTGCTTGCTCCATCACCTCGTCCTTAACTATTGTTCCTTCTTCGTCCATAAAAGTAGAACTTACTTTTATGGGTACATTATATCGCTTACCAAACTCAACAGAGCGAGCCATTAAAACTTTAGCGCCTGAAGAAGACATCTCTAACATTTCGTCATAAGTTATTTCCGTAATTAGTCTTGCCTCATTCACTATTCTTGGATCTGATGTAAATACGCCTTTAACATCTGTATAAATTTCGCAGACATCTGCTCCAAGAGAGGCTGCAAGCGCAACGGCTGTTGCGTCAGACCCTCCTCTACCTAAAGTTGTTATTTCTCTTGTATCTCTATTAAATCCTTGAAAACCAGCAACGATTACAACTTGTCCTTTTTCTAACCCTTCTCTAACTCTGTCTCCTGTGATTTCTTCTATTTCAGCTTGTCCATGCTTAGAAGTGGTAATAATTCCAGCTTGAGATCCAGTCAAAGAAATTGCATCGTAACCTTGATTTTTCAAGTACATTGCCATCAAAGACATGGTCTCCCTCTCTCCTGTACTAAGAAGCATATCCATTTCTCTTGGTGCTGGATTGTCAGTTAACTCAACTGCAAGGTTTATTAAGTCATCTGTCCTTGAACCCATTGCTGAAACAACTACTACTACGCTGTTCCCCTCTTCTTTTGTCTTTATAATCTTAGAGGCAGCTTTCTTTATAGCAGATGCATCGGCAACACTTGTGCCCCCATATTTTTGAACAATTAGCTTCATAAGAAAACAGTTTAACGTTGTTGTGGAAGATTCAATAGTGGTATTAGTCTTAGCAGTATATGTCTATTGATTTACATGTACATACTAACTTTTCTGATGGTACTGATTCTCCAGAAGATATCATAAAAAAAGCTGAAATTATTGGGTTAAATACGATTGCTATAACAGACCATGAAACAATAGATGGGCTGTCTAAGGTTAAGGAAAGCAAGGTAAATGTTATCTCAGGAGTAGAAATCTCCGCTAAGTGGGAGAAGATAAAGGTCAACAATAATGAATCAGGTATCCATGTCCTTTTTTATTTCGTAAAACCTAAGACAGACCTACATGATTTGCTTAAAAAAATTAGAGACGAGAAAAAGTTGAGGAATCTTGAAATTATAAATAAACTCAAAAATCTTGACATAGAACTAGATATTGAAGAGATACAAAAAAATGAAAATCAAGTTCTTGGTAGACCACATATAGCAAAACTAATGGTTGATGGGGGGTATGTTGATAGCATTACTGAGGCATTCAATAGATTTTTAGGGAATGGAAAACCTGCTTATACAGACTTGCATCAAATATCAATTAGTAAACTTCTCGAGGTAGCAAAGGACTCAAAAGTTATTTCAATTCTTGCACACCCCCACACCCTTGATCCAAAGAAAAATATGTTAATAAATAGGCAATGGATAAATAAAGATTTAGCAAGCAACCTGAGTGAACTAAAAAGAATGGGCTTAGACGGGGTCGAAACATACTATAGTAGCTATGACGACCCTACAAGAAAACAGTTGTCAAAACTAGCAATGGAAACTGGGCTCCTTGAAACAGGAGGTTCGGATTACCATGGAGATATGAAACCTGGTCTAAGTTTGGGCACTGGTTGGGAAAATAAGCCCCTAAACGTTCCTGATGAAATAGGATTTAAGTTAAGAGAAAAATATGAATCTATCAAATAAGTACATTCCAAATTAAGCACTAACATATCAATATGCAAAAAATTGTTCTCACAAAAGGGATAAGCTCAGCAGAAGAGCTTCATAGTGAAATATCTAATTACATAAACGTACTACTAGGCCACGAAAAACCTCCTATTGAGGATGGTGTTGAAGCTTTGTTTGAACTAAGTAGTGCCTACTTAGCTAGAGCGAGAGAAATAGAAGTTAAGTTACTCGAAAGAGAAAGATCAAATTCAATCCCTACAGATGATAACCTCAAGAGGTTTCGAACAGGCGAGTTAAGAAGTTTTATTGATTTATGTAAAAGAGCTCAGGATCAAGGGTCGAGAAGAATTACAATTGCACTGAGTGAATTGAACCTGAAAGAGAGCTAGTTAACTTCCTCTGCTCCGAACATTTCTTGAGCAAGTTTTAACGTGTCTTCTCCTGACCCTTTAAGATCATCCGTAACAATCTCTGCTCTCACTTGAACTTCTACACCTAACCTTTTTGCAACTAAAGACTTTACTAAAGAAATTAATTCTTCATCGCTATTAATTTGGCTTAGAAGAAATTCGCTTCCTTCTGGTATTTGGAAAATTAAATCATTTGCTTCAACTGCAGGAAATATTGAAGTTAAATATGCATACTTTTTTGGAGAAAGAATCTCTTTTGCTTCAGTCAATATTTTTGGCCAGTGGACATCGAAATCCTTCAGTTCACTTTTCTTTACTACTTTCTCAGAATCGTCCTTGTTTGCATCTTCAAAACCTGATTCCTTAGGTTGTTCATTTTTAACCTTCTCATTCTTTTCTTCTTTAGCCGGAGTACTTCCTACAGAATTAATCTGACCCTCTATAAGATCAACTCTATATGCAACTGTTTTGGGGTCTGTCCCTAGTTCTGGCCTAACAAGCTTAACTAAAAAAAGCTCTAGTTTTAATTGATGAGAACTTGTTTTTTTTACTTCTATATTTGCTTCATCAAGTAAATCAAGGATTCTAACTATCTGTTGAGAGGTAAATTGATCATTGGCTTTTGTGACCAACTCCTCCATAGAGGTACTTAGCTCAGTCAGGCTAGGCTCATCACTTAAGTACTTTAAGTGAAAAACGTTTCTAAAAAATTCAGAAAGAGATATGAGAAAATCTTTTGGTTGTATCCCTTTTGAAAATGTAACTTTTGCTAAGTCAATGACAGCAGTTGTGTCTTGAGTTTGGATAGCATTAAGTAAAATCTCTATATCTTCTCTGCTTAACTTACCAAGCATTGTATGTAGGTTATCTTCATTTATTTTTTCTCCAAAAGTATTGAACCCTTGCTCCATGAGATTTATTGCATCCCGGAGAGAACCGTCCGAAAAATTTGCTACTGATCTCAATACTTCTTTACTGACTTTCATCTTTTCTTTCTTTGCTATAGATGAAAGTCTTGAGAAGATCTCTTCTTCATCGATTTTTTTAAAAACTACATGAGTTGTTCTACTTTTAATTGTCTCAAGTACACGTTCGGGCTCAGTTGTTGCAAGTATGAATACAACATGGTCTGGAGGCTCTTCTAGTGTTTTCAGAAATGCATTTGATGCTGCATTAGAGAGCATATGCACCTCATCAAGAATAAATATCCTTTTTTTATCTGGTGAGCTGGCGACAAAATTTATACTCTCATTTAAATCTCTTATGTCGTCAACTTTATTGTGTGAAGCCGCATCTATCTCCGCTACATCAAATACAGGGTCACAGCCCAGTTCTTTTGCAATTATTCTAGCAAGGGTTGTTTTCCCTACTCCTCTTGGTCCAGAAAAGAGATATGCATGCGTTATCTCATTATTATCTAGTTGGCCTTGAATTAGGCTAACAGCTTCTTCCTGTCCAACCATCTCGGCAAGCTTTTCTGGCCTATATGTTCTATAAAGTGCTTGATACGTCATTCTTAAATGGTAATAGTATTTGTGTTAATAATGCACTAAAGAATTAAACTTAGTCAAATGAGAATTGGAATAGATTTAGATGGAGTTGTTGCAAACTTTACAAAAGGGTGGACAACAAAGTATAAAGAAGAGTTTGGACAGCAGATAAATGAAGAGGATATAACCGAATGGGGTCTGTCTAAACCACTTACCCATTTTGAAAAAGATGAAGATTTCTGGGATTGGGCAAGAAACATAAATGGAAATACAATTTTTAGGCACCTTGAGGTATATGAAGACGCTATTGAAACTATGAAGTCTTTAAGTATTGATGGCCATGAAATAGTAATTATTTCCTCAAAACCGTGGTGGACAATTTCTGATACTTACCAATGGATTGGAGAAAAGAAAATTCCAAGTAAAGAAGTTCACTTTAGGGACGACAAATGGAGAATTGATTGTGACATCTACCTTGATGATGCCCCCGGACAGCTTGAAAATTACATAGAAAATAAACCAGACAAAGTGATAGTACGATTTGTAAGGCTCTACAACAAGCCTTTGGAAGGGGTTGTAGATGTTCAGAACTGGAAAGAATTCTATTCATTAGTCAACTCTATGTCCTAATCTTAAGATATGAATGATTCGTTTATCTTACGTGATAGAATCTGGCGTGAGCAAAATGAAAGGGTTACCCTTTCCTCTATAGCAACTCTTGCAGAAACAACAGAGGGTCGTGAAGACAAAGAGGAAAAAGATACCTTTAGAACTGATTTTGAAAGAGATAGAGATAGGATTATACATTCAAAATCGTTTAGAAGGCTTAAACATAAAACTCAAGTATTTATAAACCCAGATGGAGATCACTATATAACAAGAATGACTCACACGCTACAAGTTACACAAGTTGGGAGATCGATAGCAAAAACTCTAGGTTTAAATCCTGATTTGACAGAAGCTATATGTCTAGGACATGATGTAGGGCATTCTCCTTTTGGGCACACAGGCGAGGATGTGCTGAATGAGTTGCTTGATGGAGGATGGAGTCATTCAGAAAACTCTGTAAAAATATTTAGTTCTATTGAACCTCTAAATCTAACAGTAGAAACTTTGAACGGTATAAGATTTCATCCATGGAAATATGAAGAACCGCCTAAAACTCCAGAAGGTATGGTTTGTCGCTTCTCTGACCGAATCGCTTATTTAACTCATGATGTTGAAGATGCAATTAGAGCTGGGGTATTGTTAGAGAAAGATATACCAAAAGGGATAACTAAAGTGTTGGGGTCTCCGGGGAAACAGTGGGTAAATAATTTAATTGCTGGAGTATTTAAAGCATCTAATAGCGGAAAGATTGATATGGATGAAGAAGTTTTGAAGTGTATGAATGAATTGAGAGATTTTATGTTTGATAAAGTCTATCTTAGAGAAGAGACTAAGGAAGAAAGAATTAAGGCAAAAAGTATTATTGAAAAACTTGTTTACACTTTTGAAAAAGATCCTTCACTTCTGCCTGAGAATTACCACAACGACCAGTCAAATCTTGAGAATGCCATAGACTACGTTGCTGGAATGACTGATAGATACGCTATAAAGAAACACAGCGAATTATAGTTATTTTCCTTTAAATTTCGGTTCTCTTTTTTCCATCAAAGCAGAAATACCTTCTTGTAAGTCTTCGGAAACCAAGAAAGAAGTACTCCACATTCTTACTAAATCGAGGGACTGATCTGTAGTTAGCTCCTCTCCTTTATCGAGAATCATTTTGACCCCTTTTATGATGAGTGGTGAATTTCTGGATATCTCTTGAGCAAGCTCCATTGAAGAATCAAATAATTCATCATAAGTATCGAATACATTATTAACAAAACCTATTTCTTTTGCATAATCTGCATCAAAAAACTTTCCGGTATAGGCTAATTCTCTTAACAATCCTTTCGAGATAATTTTAGGCATTCTTTGTAATGCTCCTACATCTGCAACCAAACCAAGCTTTGATTCTCTAATTGAAAATTGAGCATCTTTTGTTGATAGTCTAATATCGCACCCTGCAACCATATTTGTTGCGGCACCAATGCAATAGCCCTGAATAGCTGCAATTGTTGGCTTCTCTGTCTTTGCAATCGATGTAAAGGCATCTTGGAATTTCTTAGTCATTTCCATTACTTCTAATCTATCCCCTGAGGTAGTTTTTGCTTCTTCAGTTAACTTGAAAGCATTAGCAAGTGTGTTTATGTCTATTCCCGAAGAAAAAGTATCCCCTTTTGCTGCAAAAACAATAACCCTAACATCGTCATTATCATCTAACTCCTTAACAAGCTCTGGCAACCCAAACCAGAGCTCATCATTTAGAGCGTTCTTTTTTTCTGGGCGATTGAACCATATAATCCCTATATGGTCTTTTACTTCTGTAAAGATTTTCTTATCCATGTATTCCTTAAATTCTATCTTACTAAAATAAAAAGATGGATGTATTTGAAGCTCTTTATACAACAAGAGCTATGCGCAGGGTCAAGGAGGACCCTATCCCTGAGGAAATAATTAAGGTTATGGTTGATGCTGCTATCAGAGCTCCTAGTGGTTCGAATAGGCAAGATTGGAAATTTTTAGTTGCTACTGATCCAGAAGTCAGAGAGAAGCTTGGCAATGTCTATAGAGAGACTTGGGACTACTACATTAAAGAGTTTTATGGAGACAACCCTGATCTTGGTGCGTCGAATGTTGGTGATGACGATAAAGCAAAACAAATTGTTAGAATTAGTAAATCTGCAGGATGGCTAGCAGAAAACTTTCATAAAGTACCAGCTCATTTTGTAATATTTTCAAGAAACGACCCTACTGGTTCATCTATTTTTCCAGCTATCTGGAATCTTATGCTTGCAGGAAGAGCCCATGGTATAGGAACTTGTCTAACTACGGTTATGTCGTTTAAACAAAAAGAGGCATTTGAGATTTTGGGAGTTCCAAGTGATAAAGGCTGGAATCTAAATGCAGTTATTACTGCGGGATACCCTCTAGGTAAATGGGGAGTTGCAGAAAGAAATCCAGTAGATGAAGTAACTTATCTAAATAAATGGGGAAATTCTCCTGAGTGGCATCTAGAAGAACCTTTGTGGAGTTATTAAGTAATACTTATCAAAAAAATTCTTCTTTATTTTATAAACTATATACTATAAAAGTTAAGCATCAGGAGTGAATAAGAAATTATTCTGCCAACCTGCTTAGAGGAAAGTAAGGTGGAGTAGGATGTGGTCTTAATGACAATTAAGTTCCTCATCAAAACGAGCTGATGTGGCTCGTTTTTTTATTTACTGCTGAAATATATTAAGGAGTAAATATGAATATAATTTATCAGCCCTCTATTGAAGACCCAATGTATAACAAAAGCTTTGGAGAATTAGGATTTGAATACAAAGAAAATGGCTCAATTTTAAAACCTTGGAGAAATCAATTTCCTGAACCAATGGACTACTTTGACAAAATAACTGTTTGGTTTAACGGCGATCAATATTATTTTCATTTGCTTGACAAAGAAGTTACTGTTTCAAATATTGCGTCCGAAAATTCTTGGCTTATCAAGTACAACCCTTATATTCTCACTCACGAGTCAGAAAAAATTATGAAAAACCTCTGTTTCGACACCCCAAAGAATATGGAGGGCAGATTAAAGAGAATAAGCTTTGACATAATCACAGGTGTGCAACCTCCAGAAGGAGTAGGTTGCCACCCTAAGTGTGGAGTAAAGTTAAATTGTATTTATTTAGAATTAACTAATGAATCGTGGATATACATTAGAAGAGATCACCCATTAATAACTAAAAAAATTGATAGAAAACAGGTCAGATTTGTAGATCGCCTGTTTTTTGATGCAGGTGAAGTTTATTACATGTGCAAGCAACCTTTTGGTTGGTTCAAAATTAACCCTGGAAAATTTTCAGGTTTTATTCCAATAGTCTATGATAGGTGGCTTGATTTCTGGGGTGGTGGAGATTTTGTTAACTATGACCCATGGGAGGAAGAATAATGAATGGAGACTTATTATCACGATTATATATAGATGCACATTTGTGTAATCCAAAGTGTGGAAATTTGGGAGAAATCAACCAGGAGACAGGTAAAGGAATTATATATTTGGCTATGTTTAGGGGCCCGTGGATAGTAGCAATTTTTTTACAAAATGAAGGTTACGAAATAATAACAGATGAAATTTGTAATAGATGTGGAGAAGATATTCTAATAGTTAGAGAACTATCTAGTTTCGAACAAAGGTTTTGCAGAGATTGTAATGATTATTTTACGATTGAGACAGTTACGTGGACAACCCATTCATTTACAGTTGTTGAAAATGGACTTGCTAGAGACAGATACTTTTACCAGTGCCCAACACATTACGGACCACAAGACCCAAGCATGATTTTTGTATAGAGGAAATGATAGACTGAAATGTAGAGTAAGGCTAAATTGTATTTATTTTTTCCATTAATTACTCAACTCCTCCCAAGCCTTACAGTGAATTAACGCGCTTTCATTTTCTTCAAGTAGCAAAAATTGGTAGAAAGTAAAGAGTCCTTGTCGGCGATCCAAGTCTAAATCACCATATTGCTCACGAAACTCTATGCGTGCCTCTAAATCTTTCTCTTCGTCACCTTTGAAGTAAAGATTAACATTAGAATATCTTCCTCTGTTTCCATCATATATTAATCCATTTTCATCTAATATGTCCCATGCATCACCGAAGGTTGTTCCTGTATATTCTTTATCAGCTGGAGTCAGTTGTGCAAGCATGTTTGCCTTACTAATACACCAGTTCACCTGTTCTGTATCAGCTAAATCAGAGGTGCAAGAACTAGCTAATAATAAAATTAATATAGAAATTATTGATCTCTTCATAATCTAATTATACAAGCCCTTTCTTTCAGACAGATTCGAGCGCGCCCGGAGGGAGTCGAACCCCCAACCTTCTGATCCGTAGTCAGATGCTCTATCCAATTAAGCTACAGGCGCATTTGCGGAGAGGGAGGGATTTGAACCCTCGAGGGAGCTTTCGCCCCCCACTCGCTTAGCAGGCGAGCGCTTTAGACCACTCAGCCACCTCTCCAAGCTTGCGGAGGGAGTGGGATTCGAACCCACGGTATGCAAAACATACATTAGTTTTCAAGACTAACGCCTTCGTCCGCTCGGCCATCCCTCCGATAAAAATTTTTTGCGGAGGGAGAGGGATTCGAACCCTCGAAGGGGATAAACCCTTACACGCTTTCCAAGCGTGCGCACTAGGCCAGACTATGCGATCCCTCCAAAAAAATTTTCAGTATGTAAGTTTAGTTACCTCCTGTTTTCAAAGAAAGAAGATAATAATTCTTCTGTTTCCTCAAGTAAAACACTGTCTATCATCTCCACATAATGGTTCAGTCTAGGGTCTTGTGGAATGTTAAATAAGGTCCATGCTGCCCCTGCTTTTTCATTTGGAGCTCCATAAATTAATCTCCCTATTCTTGCATTCACAATAGCTCCCGCACACATAGGGTCTGGTTCCAAAGTAACTGCTAGAGTTGTGTTTTCGAGCCGCCATGACTTTAGCTTTTCAGATGCTGCTTTAAGTACTAAAATTTCTGCGTGCGCAGTCGGGTCTTGGTTTATCTCTCTTCTATTGTGATCTGAACAAATCAGTTCATCATTACTATCAAATAAAGCTGCCCCGACTGGCACCTCATTGAGTTCAAGAGCTTTATATGCCTGGTCCAAAGCAACTTTCATTTTATCTTCGTCTTTCTGATAATTCATATACTCTAAAATAATACTACATCGTAAATGTGGATAGTCTCATCTACCATACTCTTAACAAATAGTAGCTCTCTTGATTTAGCTCTTAGAGAGAATATATTACAACTATCTACATTGTCCTATTAGGATTTTTTAATGTTAGAATTTTTTATCTTCGCACTTGTTACCTCTATAACTCCAGGACCCAACAACTCCATGCTAATGGCATCAGGGATGCGGTTCGGAAGGAAGAAGTCCCTTCCACATTTCTTAGGGATCTGGCTTGGTTTTACCTTTTTGTTCTTTATTGGAGGCTATTTATTATCGTTCGTTCCAGAACAGGTTTTTGAATACCTGCAATATTTTGGCTATGTGGTTATAACTTATATTGCATATAAGATTGGAACAACAAAAAGTGGTTCTGAAAAAAAGACAGGCCTTGAGAAACCACTGACATTTATCCAAGCCTGTCTATTCCAATGGGTTAATCCAAAAGGAGTTATCATGGCAATTTCAGGATTGACAGCATTTAATATTACCAAGGTAGAAGGTTCGCTTATCTACTTTTCTATCCTCCCTTTCTCCTTAGGAGTCTGGCTTCTTACTGGAGAAGGTTTACAGATGTGGTTAAGTAAGAGTGCTGTACTTGAAAGAACTATCTATATATCTCTGGGATTAAGTATGATGGCTAGTTTAGCTCTAGCTTAATTTTTCTAACCCAACAATACTCGCGACACTGTCGTTAAATGATACTGTTCCATCTTCATTCTGGTTGTTTTCAAGCAAAGCAATGAGAACTCTGCCAACAGCAAGTGCTGTACCGTTTAATGTATGGATGAAGGTTGACTTTTTATCTTTCTTTGTTCTTATATTTAATCTCCTAGATTGATAGTCTGTTGTATTTGAACAAGAGGTTACTTCCCTATATTTTTGTTGACTAGGAATCCATGCTTCAATATCATATTTTTTTGTTGCAGAAGCACCTAGATCTCCTGCACAAACATCTACAACTCTGTATGGAATTTCTAGTGCCTGCATTATCTCTTCTTCTATAGACAATAAAAACTCATGCTCTTCCCTGGACTTTTCTGTACTGCAAAATGAAAACATTTCAACCTTATCAAACTGATGAACTCTGAATATTCCGGAAGTATCTTTCCCGTAAGTTCCAGACTCTCTTCTAAAACAAGTAGAAAAACCGGCATAGCGAAGAGGAAGTTTATCATCTTCTAAAATTGACTCAGCATGGTACGCTGCAAGAGAAACTTCCGATGTTCCAACTAAATAGAGATCATCATTAGGAATCGAGTAAACCTGCTCGGCATCATCGGGGAAAAAACCTGTACCATAAAGGGCATTTTCTCTCACTAAAACGGGAGGGACAACAGGAGTAAAGCCTTTATTATTTAAAAGACTTATAACCCAATTAACTAAATTAAACTCTATCAATACTGCATCTCCTAGTAAGTAGGAAAATCTAGAACCTGATACGTTTGCTGCTTGTTCCACATCGATTATTCCTAGGTTCTCACCTAGCTCAAGGTGATTTTTTGGTTTTGTAATTGAAGGAATGTCTCCAATGATTCGTAATTCTTTATTATCATCTTCTGAAGAACCATCGGGGGATGTTTTGTCAACAATATTGGGAATTTTTACCCATTTCTCATAGAAATTTTTCTCTGCATCGTCTGCCTTTTTTGTCAACTCTTTAACACTGTTGCTCAAAGCCCCGGCTTCCTCGAGAGCTTCTTCTTTCTTAGCCCCCTTCAGAGAGGGGATCTCTTTACTTAGTTTCTTTTGTTTAGACCTTATCTCATCTGCTTCGTTTTTTGCTTTCCTTCGTAGCTCGTCTAGCGTGATTAATTCTTCTAACGAAACATCTAGCTTTCTTCTTTTTATGTTCTCTTCTAGTATTTCTCTATTGTCTTTTAATATGTTTGGATCTATCATTTTTTAATTATCTATAGGCACATAACCTTTAACTCTGTAAAGATTATCATCTATTTCTTCTTCATTCTCAACTTCTTCAATTTTTATCAACCACTCATATTCAACTCCAGGTTCAAGCTCTAAAGGGTCTACCTGGATTGATTTGCTCCTACCTGGTTCTAAACTTGCTTCTTTTACATTTTTTTCATAAACAGTATCTAAGGAGTTGTTGGTAACTAAAACTAATAGAACAACGTCGTATTCTGTTCTGTTCCCCTCGTTTGTAATTACAATATTTAAAATAACTGGTTCCTTATTGAAGACAAAGTATCCCTCTTCTGTTTCTGCTATTTGTTTAGGTGTAAACTCTACTCCAGTCACTGAAAGATCTCTTCTTAAAAAGAGACCTGCAGAACTATCTTTTGCTTTTTCAACCAATAGGTCTGCAAAACGAGCCGAGCTATCTTCTACACCAATATACTCAATTTTGTACAAG
Source organism: Actinomycetota bacterium (assembly GCA_036163695.1). GTDB lineage: Bacteria > Actinomycetota > Acidimicrobiia > Actinomarinales > Actinomarinaceae > JAYZKG01. The sequence goes on from JAYZKG010000045.1 coordinate 22,736, forward strand.
TAAGGAACATACGAATCTTCATTCCTCAACTCCATAAGAGAAAGAAACTCGGCATAAGCTTTATCTCCAATAGAAAGTTCAGCAATACTTGTAGCAATATTCTCTTCTATTTTTTGTGAGTTGGGTTCGTCAACGAGTGTTAATATTGAAGACTCAAAAATTTCAAGACCCCTTAACCAAGAACTGGTGGCAATCTCTAGCAACTCTTTTTCCTTAATGTTCAAAGAAGGTAACTCAGCATAAAACAAAAGATCATATCCTTTTTGAGCATCGTTAACTATATCCGATATTTTTGATTCAAATACTTCCCTACTAATTAAATCAAAATCTAATACTTGAATAAATGCCTCAGATGCGAGATAGTGGGTTTCCGAAACTGCAGCTGATGTCTCTAAGAATAAATTATACTCTTCAAGTTCTTGACGCTGTTCGTAATAAATGGAAGCAGAATATAATATCCCTCCCAGAAGAACCCCGGGGAGAATCCTATATATAACTATATTTCTTATTCTCTTGTTCATTTTGTAGACAAGTGGGGATTCGAACCCCTATGAGTAATCACCCACAGAATCCTAAGATTCTTAGCAGTAAACCAATTTAGCTACTTGACCTAAAGAAAATTTCTCTTTAACAACTAAGATTAACAAAGTACATGAAAAAAGAAATAAAATGTGTGTGGACTGTTGCTTCTGAGTGTGGTCCTGTTCGCGAAAAAAATGAAGACTCAATATATCCTAGTGTTTCTGGGTCAACCACTGAAACTCTATATGCTGCTGTTTGTGACGGATTAGGTGGGTATACTGGCGGAAATATAGCAAGTAAATTGGCAATTGAGAAAATTCAGACCAATAATCCTGACTTAGAGAACGTCATTATTAATGCTGATAAAAGGATATTAGAGTACCAAATTTCAAGCCCTGAGCATAGCAATATGGGAACCACTATGACTCTCATTTCGATTGAAAATAGTGGAAAATTAAAACTCGCACATATTGGGGATACTAGGTGTTATATCCTATCTAATAGAAGTCTCCACCAAATTTCTACAGATCACGTAGTAAGTGGTTTTAATAATATGCTAACCCAAGCTCTAGGAACAGGAAAGAAACTAGAACCTGAAATAGTTGATTTTCAATTAAGTGTTGGGGATGTGGTTCTTCTCTGTTCTGATGGATTTTATAATGAAGTTAGTGAGTCATATATTAAGAGGAAACTTAGCGAAGGAATAATAGCAGACGCATTAGTAAAAGAAGTAATTGCTAACGATCCAAAGGATAATGTTAGTGTGGTAATAGTTAATATTGTAGAACAATGAATATAGGTGACATAATAAAAAATCGTTATGAGATAACCGAACTCCTCGGAGAAGGAGGGATGGCCTTTGTGTACAAAGCTCTAGATAAGGAGCTACAGAGGTTTGTGGCAATTAAAACACTTAAGCCCTCATATGTGGGTCAAGAAACTTTTGTCGAAAGATTCAAAAGAGAAGCCCAAGTTGCATCGAACATAAACAATCCTAATATTGTACAAATTTTTGACTGGGGGATAGAAGATGTTCCATATTTTGTAATGGAATATATCGAAGGAAACTCTTTGACCCAAATACTTGCTAAGAAAAAACAATTAAGTGTTAGCGATGTAGTCTATATTGGTTCCAGAGTTGCAAATGGCCTACAAGCAGCTCATTCAAATGGCCTAGTTCACAGAGATATTAAACCAGGTAATATTTTGATTACATCAGATGGTAGAGTGAAGGTTACTGATTTTGGAATCGTTGCAATACAGAATGAGTCCAGCGATATAACTAAAACTGGTTCTGTCTTAGGGACAGCAACATACATAAGCCCAGAACAAGCAAAAGGGGAGCCTGTTTCTGCTAAGTCTGATTTATATTCTCTGGGCATTGTTTTATATGAAATGTTGGTAGGAAAGCCTCCGTTTGAAGGAGACTCTCCAGTAAGCATTGCTACCAAACATTTAACAGATAAGCCAGATAAATTAATTTCATCTAGACAGGATATTCCCAAGGGCTTAGAAAATGCAGTACTAAAGCTACTAAATAAAAATAGTTCTGAAAGATTTAGGTCAGCAGAGGATCTCCGAGCTGTTCTTCTTCAACAAAATAGTCAACTAAAAAAGAAAGAAACTCAGGAAAGCTTAGTTGACCTTGCTTCTCCTTCAGTAAAACTTAGGTTCTCTATCCCAGCATTATTAGCTTCGATAGGCCTTTTATTAGGTGTTTTTTGGACACTATCAAATGTTTTTGAAGGCCTTCCAAGTGATGGGGGCACCCCTATCTCCATTGAGATTCCTGATTTAACTGGGAGCGACCAAGCACAAGCATTAAATGATTTACAGAATTTTGGTTTTAAAGTTGGAATAGAAAATGCAGCCCATCCTGATGTTCCAACAGGTGCTGTAATTAGAACTCAGCCCCCTGCTGGTACTAGTTTATCCGCTGAAAGTTTGGTAACTATTATTGTATCGGTTGGGCCAGAAGCTTTCCCTGTCCCTTATGTTGTAGATATTGAGCTTGATCGGGCTATCTATGTAATTGAACAAAGTGGTTTCGTAGTGGGTCAAAAATTAGAGGCAAACGACGGTAATGTTCCTAGAGGTTTTGTAATATCACAAAATCCACCTGCAGGAACTAAACTTGGTCCAGAATCAGTTGTAGATCTTGTTATATCTTCCGGACCAAGCCAAATTGAATTAGGAGATTTGAGCAGGAAGTCTCCCGAAGATGCTATGCAAATTCTAGAAACGCTTGGTTTTGAATATGAACTTATTGATGAGTTTTCAGCAGATATAGAAATGGGTCTTGTAGCATACACGATACCTGAAGCAGGAACACTAGTAAGCCCTCAAGAGATAATAACTGTTGTTGTCTCTCTTGGTCTACAAATCGAAGTACCTGACTTAATCGGTCTTTCGTATGCTGAAGTTGAAGAAGTTCTCTCAGATTTAAGCCTGATACCTTCCGTAACAGGGAGTACATCAGGTAATGTTTCCGAACAGTTCCCAAGTCCTGGAGAGCTTATAGATCCAGATAGCTTAATTGAAATAACTTTTGAAGAATAAATTCCAAGACTTTAATCGATACCTTCTGATATGGTATAAAAAAAATAAAAGAAATTTTACGTGGAGAGGATCGAGAGACCCTTGGAAAATTCTTCTACTTGAAGTGCTATCTCAACAAACACAACTGGAAAGGGCTAACGAATATTATGAATTATTCATTAGTAAATATCCTAATCCAGAATCTATGGCGAGAAAGAGGGCTAGAACAATCCTTAGAGATTGGTCAGGCTTAGGTTATAACAATAGGGCTTTACGTCTCCATGAAACCTCGAAACTGATAGCAAAGCATGGGTGGGAAGAATATAAAGAAAATCTAAGTTCCCTTCCAGGGGTTGGTGAATATACAAAAAACGCTATAGAAGCTTTTGCGTATGGCGAAAGAGTTATCCCGGTTGATGTAAATATAATGCGAGTACTAAGAAGATATCATGGGAAAAATGTAAACAAGAATTGGATAGAAGATAACCTAGACACACTAATTGAATCTTCAGACCCTAGAAATTGGAATCAAGCAATAATGGACCTTTCTTCAATCATTTGTAAAAGTAAAGAGCCTATATGTTCTTTATGCCCTATAGAAAATACTTGTAGTAAGTTTATAGAGGTAAGAGAAGGTCCTAAACAATCTCCGTTCAAAGGCTCTTCAAGAGAGAAGAGAGGAAAAATACTAAAACAATTGCTTAATTCAAGAGAGTTAAACTTTTCAGATGTTCAAAAGCTTACTAAAAGTAGTCAAAGAGAAATGTTGGCTTTGTTGTATAAAATGGAAGATGATAAATTAATCAATGTAAACGAAGAAAAAGAGATTGTCATACTGACAAGAAAGTAGTAGATTTCTCATATGCCTGTTTCAAAATCTAGAAAAAGTAAAAGTGTACAAACGAAAGGGCCGACAAAGTCTAAAAAATTAGACACCCTTGATGCAGCAGGTAAGGGGCCCTCTCCGAGATGGTATGTAGGCCTAATGGTAAGCCTAATGACCTCAGGAGTTCTTTTAATAGTGTTAAACTATATTAAATTATTGCCCGGCTCTGTTTCGAAATGGTATCTCTGGAGCGGTCTTGGACTTATTGGAGTTGGGTTTTTAATGACAACAGAGTATCGCTAGTCTTTTATAGGAGTCATTTCTACTTTACAGTGCTTTGGTGCATCACTTGCAGTAACTGATTGGAGCTCCATAATTACTTCCGTGCCACACGTTTCACAAGAGAACCTTTGGGACACTTCTAGTACATCCGTAGGATCAGGTTCGTCTGGTATGGAAGCAAGAGAGGAGATAGATCCGCTAAGAAATCGAAATATAGCGTAGCCGAGTATGAGAGCAATTAGGTATTCCATCAAAAACACATATCGAGAAGGTAACAATGTCTATAAAAAGTTATAAGTATTGCAAAGAAAATCCAAACAACCATCATTCCTTTTGAGCCTTTAGATTTCATAATATTTATTCTAATTGAAGTGGAGATGATCGGATTTGAACCGACGACCCCCTGCTTGCAAAGCAGGTGCTCTGCCAACTGAGCTACATCCCCTTGGTTAAATATTATCCCTTAAATTAGACTCTATTAGTAGTAAAAAATAAAAATTATATATACTATTAACTCTTGTAAATTGTTATATAGGGCCTATAGCTCAGTCTGGTTAGAGCGCATCCCTGATAAGGATGAGGTCGTTAGTTCAAATCTAACTAGGCCCACTTGTACTTATTAAAAAAGATATACTCTGGAAGGACGAGCAGGCTACAATTCATTTTCCTTCTAATTATTGGTGGAACATTTTTAGTTCTAATAGCAGATAATTTATCATCTTCTTTTTCTTCATTTGATGAAGATAATTTATATTTTTTCTCTTTTTTACCGTATTTTTTTATTCTTGTGAATAGAAGGCTTCATGATATTGGTTATGGATTACTTACTTCTGGTATAGTCGGCAAAGCTATGCTACTTAGAATATTATTTAGTAAAGGAGACCCAAGTGAAAACAAATATGGAAAACCACCAAAATTCTAAATAAGGAAATTTTGTAGAATTAAATTAA
>JAYZKG010000046.1:0-18495 GCA_036163695.1 Actinomycetota bacterium
AAGGCGTAACTTACCCGGATAGCCAACTATCCTTAACACGACTTCTTCCCTTGGTGGTTCTGAACGGTAGGCAACGACCTGCCAACTTTGATAATCAAGATCCCTAAGTGTTTCAAGGCTTCGCACAAAAAGTCTTCCTTCCTCGCCTTCACTAGAAATAATCTTTGCCTGTGCTGTTGATGGCATCAAGAGAAACCAAGCAAAGACAAGAATCAAGCAAAAAAGCATCCTCTTAATCACTAAGAAAATCCTCCAAGATTGAGATAAGAAAACCTTTAGTCTCCCTTAAAGAAGCTGAGGAAGAAAGAATAGCTAAAGGGACCAAGATAGAAGTGAGAAGAACCATTATTGCTGAAACCCCGTCAACTTCTATGACCCAATTGATCCCATAAGGTTTAACCCAAGGGATTTCATCTCGACCTTGAAAATTAAAGTAAAGATACACAGCTGTTGCAACTGGGATAGTAGAGCCAAAAATTGCTAAAGGGAAAAATAGCTCTTTCCAATCTTTTGGAATAAGTGCAAGGAAGAAAGAAAGAAGTATAGGAGCGAATATTCCAAAAAGGACTGCCATCTTCATAGCAAGCCTCCGATAGAGAGAATCAATAAAGCAAGTAAGATCAAAGACATTATTCCGAATGTTGAAAGATAAGAACGAACGTAACCACTTTGTAGTGGTCGTATTTGTTTCCCAATAAATACTGGTATTTTTGCAAGACTGTTAACAAATCCATCAATTAATAGCTGATCTACTGATACTGCCATAAATCTTGAAAAAGATTTTGATTTACTTACTAGGAGTCTCTCTCCGTAGTAATCAAGGTAAAAACCGTTAAATGAAAGCTTTTCTAACAATAAGAGAAGTTTCTTTCCTTGTACGGTAAGAAAAGTTTCCTTTCCAAACATATTTACTATCATGCTGCGAATTTTTTTCGGTATTAATTTGAACTCCTTAATCTGAGATAATGGATTAGTTAATTTTTGTAAAAATATTATATTCGCTAAAAATAATCCTACTAACCCAGCAAGAACAGAGATTGATGCAAGAACAATAAAACTAAGGCCTTTTGGAGGGTGGGTTACGCTAACATCATGAATGACTTCATGTAAAATTATCTCAATTCCATGGAAAAAAGGTGTATTAATAAATCCAATAAATACAGATCCAAAAGCTAAAGCAATTAATGGCATCCTCATTAACTTAGGTGCCTTGTTAGCATTCAAAGCATTCTCTGTTCTCCCTTCACCTAAAAAGATATATATCCAATGTCGACCCATGTAAAATGCTGTCATTACAGCAGTAACTAGTCCGATCCCCCATAAAGGTAAATATATACCTCCGGCAACAAATGCTGAACCCAGTATTTCATCTTTAGACCAAAATCCGGCTAATGGAGGTATGCCAGATATTGCTAATGTACCAATAAGCATTGAATACCCGGTAACAGGCATTTTTTTGAGCAAACCTCCCATGTTTCTTATATCTTGTTCATGATGCATTTCATGAATTACCGCTCCTGCTCCTAGAAATAAAAGTGCTTTAAAAAAAGCATGGGTTACCAAGTGGAATATTGCTGCGACATAGGCTCCCGAACCAACTGCTAGAAACATATAACCTAATTGTGAAATTGTCGAATAAGCTAGTACTTTCTTTATATCAAATTGTGTAATTGCAACAAAAGCTGCGAATAGGGCTGTGACTGTTCCTATTGTTGCAACAAAAAATGCTACTAGAGGGGCGCTATCAAGCAGAGGAGCAATTCTTACCAGCATAAATACCCCAGCAGTAACCATTGTTGCAGCATGAATCAAGGCACTTGCAGGAGTTGGGCCTTCCATTGCATCAGGCAACCAACTATAAAGTGGTAATTGTGCAGACTTACCAAAGGCACCAATCATTAAGAAGAAGCATATTAGTGTTGTGTCTGACTGGTAATTCAGAGCATCCTCAAAAATTGATTCAAAATTAAAGCTAGAATATTTGTTATAAATCATCATCAAGGCAATTAAGAAACCGAAGTCTCCAATTCTATTCAATATAAAAGCCTTCTTCCCAGCCCTTGAAGCTTCTTTCTTTTTATACCAAAAAGAAATTAATAAATAAGAGCTAAGACCAACTAGTTCCCAACCTGCAAACATAAATAAGAAGTTTCCTGACATTACGAGAAGTAACATAGAGAAAACAAAAAAGTTAAAATATGTGTAGTACCTAGAAATTTTTTCATCTTCTGCCATATAAGAAGCAGAGAATAGTTGGATTATAAAACTTAAAAAAGTAATCAGAATGGCCATAATTCCAACCAGTCCATCCCATCTCAATTCAAAAAAAATATCTTCCCATTGTCCTCCAAAAAAACGATAATATTCAATTGTGTATGAATGGAAATCATTTATTAGCAAAAGAATAAAAAGCAAAAAAGCTCCGGATAAGGATCCTAATAAACCGAGGCTAGAAATAGCAGCAATTTGATTTACCTTCATATACTTCCCGACAAAATTTAGAAATATAGCAGTAGCTAAAGGGAATAAGAGAGGTGTTAAGAGCAGTATTTTTTCAAGCATATTATCCCCTCGATAAACTCAAATCATCTACAGAGGCTGACTGCTTCTTGCTAAATATCGAAACGATGATTGCTAACCCGACTACTACTTCAGCAGCTGCAACTACAAGAATAAAAAGTACAGCAACCTGCCCGTCAGAGGAACCGAAATGCCTTGATGCTGCAACAAAAGTTAAATTAACGGCATTGAGCATCAACTCTACACACATAAACATTATTAGAACATTTTTTCTTACCATCATCCCAATAGCGCCAATAGAGAAAAGGATTGCTGCTAAAGTAAGGTACCAATCTGTAGTTATTTGAATATCCATATCTACAACTCTCTTTTACTTTTGTCATAGGCAAGTGCAATAGCAGCAGCTGTTGCAACAATTAATAAAATAGAGACTGCCTCAAAGGGAAGAACCCAAGCAGTAAAGAGGATTGATGCAACTGAATCTGGAGTTCCTTCAATAACAAATTCTGCAGCAGGGAACAATAAATCCCATTTAAAGCCTGAAATGATACTTACGTATGCTAGTAAGCCCATAAGAATAAAAACCACACCTAAAACTAAAAATGTCTGTCCTTGTATAGATTCCTTTCTATCTTCCTCTTTGTCTACACCAATCATCATTATTACGAAAAGGAAAAGTGTCATAACCGCACCTGCATATACCAATATCTGAACCATTGCTATAAATGTTGCAGCCATTGTGAGGTATAGAATAGCCAAAGAAAGTAGAGTTAGAACCAAGCCCATTGCATTATGAACAGGGTTTTTTGCAAAAATTACTATTACAGCACCTAATAATATCAGTGAAGCAAGAATGACAAACCCTCCAAGCTCTATCATTCTTCCTCCTCTTTTTTATCAGACTCTTCAGCAAACTGTCCTTTCTCTGGATCTTTAATTCCTTTACCAAGAGAGCCAGACCATCCAACAGTGTTCTCATATTCAGCTTTTCCATTAGGAGAGGTAGCTACCATCCATCCGTCCGATTCTTGTAAGTCAGAAACATTAGTTAATACGGTTTGTTCTTCATGGCTTTTCGGTTGTCCTGTTTCGTCCACAAGGAGGATGTCCTTGTCAAAAATTGCTGACTCTCTATTTGAGACACTCATCTCAAACAATGAAGTCATCGTTATAGCTTCGGTTGGGCATGCTTCGACACATAAGGCGCAATATATACACCTCAACATATTTATCTCATAAATAAATCCATACCTCTCTCCTGGGCTAATTGGATTTTCTTCGGGATTGTCTTCCCCTCTTACATATATACAATCTGCAGGACAAACTCCAGCACACAGCTCGCAACCTATACACTTTTCACTACCATCTTCATGTCTATTCAGTACATGCCTTCCATGAAAACGTTCTGGTTTGTATCTAAATTCTTTCGGATACTTATCTGTAACAGATTTTCTAAAGAGCTCCCTGAATGTTACTCCCAGTCCTTTTAGTAAATTAAATAATGCTTCCATAATGCTAACTCCAAGGAAATCCGAACTCTCTAATACCTAAAGCAACTGATGAGAGGAGTATCCATGCTAAAGAAAAAGGGATTAGTCCTTTCCACCCTAGTTCCATGAGCTGGTCATATCTCAAGCGAGGCAAAGTTGCTCTTATCCAAATAAATATAAAAAGCAGGAAGAATGTTTTTGCACCTAGCCAAATAAATGGCATAAACAGAGAGAGGAACGGAGGAAGGAAATTCGAAAAAGTTGGACCCAACCATCCACCAAGGAAAAAAGTTGCTGTAATTGCACACATATTGAACATATTTATATACTCTGCAAGAAAGAACATAGCGAATCTAAAACCTGAATACTCCGTATGAAAACCTCCAACTAGTTCTTGCTCTGCCTCAACCAAATCAAAAGGGGCACGATTAACCTCAGCTACAGCAGCAATAAAAAATATTCCAAAGGCAATAAACTGAGGAAAAATGTTCCATTTTGGAACCATTTCAATAATATTTTCAATAATTGGTATTGCAAAGGGGCTAGAAAGGTATCCTTCTTGGCTCGCAACAATTCGACTTAGAGACATTGACCCGGAATATAAGATTACAGGAACGATTGAAAGACCTAATGCTGCTTCATAGGATATCATCTGCGCAGATGCTCTGACCCCTCCTAGCAGTGGATATTTTGATCCAGAAGACCAGCCAGCAAGAACGACTGAATATACAGCAACAGAGGATACGGCAAGGAAAAAGAGAACTCCTACATTGAGATCAGCACCAACTAGTGGAACATTTATTTCTTCCCCATTTATTATTAAGTCAAGATCCGGGCCTAAAGGAATAATCATAAATATTAAGAAAGAAGGAACAAGTGCAATAATTGGGGCAAGTAAATACATCGCCTTTGATGCATTAAGAGGAAAAATCTGTTCTTTAAGTAAAAGCTTTATAGCATCTGCAACAGTCTGAAGAATTCCAAATGGCCCGGCTCTATCTGGACCAACTCGAGACTGCATCCCAGCAACAACCTTTCTCTCAATCCAAATAAGCAATATTGTATTGGTTAATAACAAGCCAAGAGTAAAAAATACTTTTACAATAGAAATAATTATTTCAATTGACATTAAGCATCTCTCCTTCTGAAATCTTTTCTATCTTGCCATGTGTGAATCTAGCAAGATGGTTGGTCCCTCTCCTGTTGATTGGAATTGCTATAGTTCCTTTCTCAACAGTTTTGTCGATATTGGCTTTTAATATTATGGATTCATCATCAACAATTAATTTAATATTATTGTCTTCTTCAATCCCCAGGGGCTTCGCATCTTTAGGGGAAATTTGTATAACCCTATTTGAACCTAGGAAAGATATTGATGGAGAGTTTCTTTGCATTGCTCTATCCCCATAAAGTTTTTCATAAAAGATCAAACTATACCCTTCGTTTTGTTCTTCTTCGTCCTCTTCTTCTTCGATATCGTCTTCGATTTGGAACTTCACATGCTGAGATACAAGGATACCCTCTTTGTTTGAGGGTTTATCCAAATTAGATAATGTTGCATCTGAATAACCCTCTATACTATTTGAAATCTCTTTATTAATCTCGACTTCAGATTCTCCAATTGTTTCTTCTCCTAAAAGTTCTAGTATATTGTTAACTATTTCCCAACTTGATTTCGCCTGTCCTGGTGTTGGTACTGCTTTATTTTGACGAGCAACCCTTCCCTCAAGATTTGTAAAGGTACCATCCTTCTCTGTGAATGTTGTAGAAGGTAGAATCATATCTGTCCTTTGTGTTGTATCGTTTACAAACATATCCAGAGAAACTATAAATTCTATATAAGTCATTGCATCTTTTAGCTCCTTGCTCCAAATAGAACTTGATAGAAAGTCTGTGCCTGAAATAATTAATGTTTTAATTTTTCTTTCTCGGGCTTTTTCTATGAAATCTGATAAGTCTGTTTCTAAATCGAATAATCCCATATGAACTGCACCTAGTGTATTTGATTTATTTGCAAGGGGTAGAATCTTTGCTTCTGAAACTTCACTGACATAGGAGATAAATTTCTCTAAACAATAGTCGCTTTGATAAACTGTTGACTTTCCTAGTAAATAGGTAACTCTCTTTCCTTCTATATTTTCTGAAAATAACTTGAATTCTTTAGACCGCTTTGATTTTAATTTGTTTAATACTTCCATTTCGCTTCCAGGAGCAGCAATAATATTTAAAGTTGCAAGCTCTGACCAGGGAGTTCTTTTCGGTCCTATAATTACAAGATTTGCTCCATTTTTAACTGCTTTTTTTACTCTTAGAAAGAGAGTCGGTAGTGTCTCCTTTATATCTTGTCCCCATAAAACTATTGTGTCTGCAGTATCTAGGTCATCAATAACTGCTCGGCTGTAATCACCTAAGAGTATTTTCTTAGAAAGAGAGAAGTTATCACTCATATAAATATTCTTTGTTTTAATTATTTTTCTGAATAAGTGATTCATTGCATAATTTTCTTCATTGGTGTCTAGGAACCCTCCAATGAAAGCAACGGAATCTTCGTTATACTCCAACGATCTATCGATTCGCTCAACGAGCTTCCCTAAACTTTCATTCCAATTTGTTTCGACAAATTCATTTTCTTCTTTGACATGAGGGTTTACTATCCTATTTTCTGAATGAATATATTCAAACCCATACCTGCTCTTATCACATATCCAACCTTGGTTTGTATGCTCATTGTCTTCACCAAGGATTCTTAACATTTTCTCTTGAGATGTGTTTAGCTCGATAGAACAACCAGTTGAACAACCAGTACAAACTGAGGAAAACTCTTTTAAGTCCCATGGCCTTGCTTTAAAACGATAAGATGTTGAAGTTAGAGCACCTACTGGACAAAGTTGTACCGTATTTCCTGAAAAATATGAGTTAAATGGTTCATCAGGAAAAGTAAGAACTTGAGTATTGTTCCCTCTTTGAACAAACTGGATTAAAGGATCTCCCGAAATCTCCTCAGAGAATCTTGTACACCTGTCGCAAAGCACACACCTTTCTCTATCTAAAAGTATGAGATCAGATATTGGAATTGGCTTTTCAAACTTTCTTTTTGGCTCTATAAACCTGCTCTCTCCTGGACCGTGAGCCATCGTTTGATCTTGTAATGGACACTCTCCTGCTCTATCACATACGGGACAATCTAATGGATGGTTTATTAGTAAGAATTCTAGAACACCTTCTTGAGCTTTTTTTACTACTTCCGAAGTTGTATCAACAACCATATCTTCGGTTACCTCTTGAGTACAAGAAGGAACTAATGCCTTCCCTCTTGGAGTTTCGACCTCAACTAAACACATTCTGCACATTCCAACGGGTTCCATTCTTTTGTGCCAACAAAATCTAGGGATATCTAAACCATTATCTTCACATGCTTCAATAAGAAGCTTCCCTTTTTCTGTCTCAAAAACTTTATTGTCCACATTGATTTTTATTTTCTCGCTCATAACAGCACCTTGCTTGGAATTAATGATTCCACCTCATCCCTAAAATGAGTCATTAAAGAAGTAATGGGAGAAACAGCAGACGGCCCTAAAGGACAAATGGTTGTCATCTTGGGTGGCCACTCTAAACCTGGAGATATGTTGTCAGAAATATCTAGTAATAGGCTTATATCTGATGTTCTTCCTCTTCCGCTTTCAATTCGTTCAAGTATTGACTCCATCCATGTTGTCCCTTCTCTACACGGGCTACATTGTCCACATGATTCATGGGCAAAAAAACTAACTATGCTTTTAGCTGCTCTTAACATTGATGTATTTTCATCCATTATGATTACTGCTCCTGAACCCAACATAGAACCAGCTTCTGCAACATCGTCTATTGTCATTTTTATATCTAGCTGATCGCCAGTGAACCAAGGTGCAGATGCACCTCCAGGAATATATGCTTTAACTTTCTTCCCATCAACTACTCCACCACCAAGATCTTCAACAAATTCTCTAAAAGTTCCGCCCATCTCTATTTCATAGTTTCCTGGTCTATTTATATGTCCGGATAGGCTGAAGACCCTTGTCCCAGTTGAACCTTCTGTCCCCAATCTTGCATAGGCTTTCCCTGAATTTTCAAGTATCCAAGGGATAGAAGAAATAGTTTCAACATTGTTAACTAAGGTTGGTTTATTATACAAACCCATTGCAGCAGGAAAGAACGGTGGTTTAAGTCGAGGCTCTCCTCTTTTTCCTTCTAAACTATTTAATAGGGCTGTTTCTTCTCCACATATATATGCTCCAGCTCCTAAATGAACAACTATATCTAAAGAAAAATCAGTACCTAAAATATTCTTTCCGAGAAAACCTTTATCGTAAGCCTCTTTAACCGCAGCTTGTACTCTCCTTGCAGACTTTGGATACTCACCTCTTATATATATAAATGACTTAGAAATATTTGAAGCATAAGATGTTATTATCATCCCTTCAATTAACTGGTGTGGGTCTCTCTCTAACAGTATTCTGTCTTTAAAGGTTCCGGGTTCAGACTCATCTGCATTGATTACAAGATACCTAGTTTCTTCTTCTGCAAGAAAACCCCACTTTGTACCAGTTGGAAACCCTGCTCCACCTCTACCACGAATGTTTGACTCTTTAACTTCGTCTAACACCTTCTGGGGGTCAAGATCTTTAAGTACAGACTTGAGTGTGTTGTAGCCACCATTTTTAATATATGACTTTATTGTATGACTATCCTCAGGACTCTCATACATGTGCTTCGTTAGGAGTCTTTTTTCTTTCAAGATTTCTCCCCCACAGTATTGTAATTTTGAAAACCTGGGTAAGGACCAGTCGTTCCAAACTTATCCTCTATAGCCCAGTCAAATGATTTTCTGCCTCCAAACCTCTCTTGTAGCTCATCAGAATTAACTACTTCGGGTTGATTCTCCCTTAACCAAGTACAAAGATCTGATATCTGGCCTTCTTCTACCCCCTCAATAGTTTCGTAATTTACTTGTACCGCAGGCGCACCTCCACATGCCCCAATACATTCAACTTTTTCTATCGTAAAAATTTTCTCATCATCCGTTTCTAGGTGGTTTAGATTTGTTGCTTCCATTAACTCTTTAATCACTGAACTACTCCCGCTTATTTCACATGAGACAGACTTACATACACTAATTAAATATTTACCAACAGGATCTTGTTTATACATTGAATAGAAAGTGGAAACTGATTGAACCTGTGCTTCAGTTATCCCTATAAGTTCGCTGATTTGTTTTATTGAATCATTGGAAATATACCCGTCTTCTCTTAAAGCTAAGTAAAGCAGAGGCCCTAAGGCTGATCTTTTTTCTGGATACATTTCAATAAGCTTTTTTGCTTCAGTAATTACATTTCTTTTCCAGCTCATCTGTCTACATCTCCAATTACTGGATCAAGTGAGGCTATTGATGCTACTGCATCAGCAATCGGACTATCTGCCATAATCACTGGTAGTGCTTGTAGATTGCAAAAAGAAGGCCCTCTTATATGCATCTTATATGGTTTCGCTGAACCGTCTGAAACAATATAACACCCCAGCTCTCCCCTTGGAGACTCGACCGCAACATATTCTTCTCCTTCGGGGACCTTAAAGCCTTCTGTAAATAATTTGAAGTGATGAATTAGAGCTTCCATAGACTCGTCCAGCCTCTTTCTTGGAGGAGGTGTAACTTTTTTGTCATCCACTCTGTAATCACCCTTTGGCATTGTATCCATTGCTTGCTCAACTATTTTTAAACTTTCAATTATCTCTAGTACTTTTATTCTCCAACGTGAAAAAACATCCCCATCCTGAAGAACTGGAATCTCAAAATCATAATTTTCGATCCCAGAATATGGTTGCACTTTCCTTAAATCCCAACTACTTCCACTTGCACGTAAGCTTGGACCTGTAATCCCCAAATCAAAACATTCTTGAGTTGTTAGTATCCCAACATTTCTTAAACGACCATTCCAAATCGGATTATCTAAGAGCATTTGGTCATATTCTTTCAGTTTTACAGGGATTATTTCTAATATTTCTTGAACATCTTTTTCCCACCCATCAGGCAAATCAGCAGCCACTCCTCCTGGCCTTATGTAATTATGGTTCATTCTTAACCCAGTAGTCTTTTCAAAAAAATTAAGAATTAGCTCCCTCTCCCTAAATCCAAATATCATCATTGATATTGCTCCTATATCCATTCCTCCTGTAGCAAGAGCTACCAAATGAGAAGATATCCTGTTTAATTCTGTCATTAATATTCTTATTTGCTTTGCTCTATCTGGAACTTCAACCTTTAGTAACTTCTCAGTTGTTAATGAGAATACGAGCTCATTAAATAAAGGAGATAGATAGTCCATCCTTGTTGTATTTGTACAACCCTGAGAATAAGTGAGGGACTCTCCTGTTTTCTCCATTCCTGTGTGGAGGTACCCAATTACTGGTTTTACTCTTCTTACAACTTCCCCCTCTAGTTCAACCTGAAGTCTTAAAACACCGTGAGTAGAAGGGTGTTGAGGGCCCATGTTGACTATCATTCGCTCATCTCCAGAAGAAAGTTCTTCTGAATTTATATAATCATCAACTATCTCTTTCCCCATTTGGATATCAAGTTCTTTAGGCGGTTCTTCTACTTCCATCTTCTGACTCCCTTCATCAGTAGATGTTATCGTCCAACCCCCTTGTTCAGCATTGGTTGCCCAAAATTCTGTACCTTGCTTTTCAGTTGTATCTTTTTCTTTCATAGTTTAAACCTTTGGTGCATTCTTGAACTGAACAGGAATTTTTCCTAAACCAAAATCTTTTCTTAACGGGTGCCCAACCCAATCATCTGGCATAAGTATTCTTGTTAGGTCTGGATGTCCTTCAAAAGTTATTCCGTACATATCAAAAGCTTCTCTTTCATAAAAATTTGCTCCGGGATAAATATCAGTTAATGTTTTGCACTCCAAATTATTTTCTGGGAAAGCTGAAATTATTCTAATCCTTCTTTTTTTAGAGAGAGAAAGAAGGTTTATTACTAATTCAAATCTTGAGTCTCTTTTGCGATACCAGTCAACTACTGTTAGGTCAACTAGCATTTCGTATCCTTCATTATGTAGCTCTTCAACCTTGGAATGTAGATCCTCAATCTGAATTTTTAATACCTCTTCTTTCATTACCTGTTTATTTCTCCTTCCATAATTTTTTCATGTAAAGTAAGTATTCCGTGCATGAGAGACTGGGGGCCCGGAGGACAGCCGGGAACATATATATCAACTGGAACGATTTGATCTACTCCTTGGACTAATGCATAATTGTTAAACATCCCTCCAGATGAAGAGCATGCCCCCATTGCAATAACCCATTTTGGTTCTGCCATTTGGTCATAGACTTGTCTTAAAACAGGAGCCATTTTCTGAGATACTCTTCCAGCAACAATCATTAAATCTGCTTGTCTAGGAGAAGCTCTGAAGACCTCCATCCCGTAACGAGCAAGGTCGTATTTTGAAGAACCTGCGGCCATCATCTCTATAGCACAACATGCTAAGCCAAAAGTAACTGGCCACATTGACTGAGTCCTAGACCATCTAACTGCCTTATCTAATGAAGTAGTGAAGATATTATCCGGAGCAAACATTATGCTGCCTCCTTATTCTCTTGAAAATATCTGAGTCGACTTGGAATATTCCAATCAAGTACTCCTCGTTTCCAGACGTAATATAATGTTTCAAGAACAAATAAGGTAAATATTCCGACGATAAGAATGCCGTACCAGCCTAGCTGGTAAAATCTTGTAGCCCAAAGTAGTAGAAATATTATTTCTATATCAAAAATAATATAAAGCATTGCAACCATGTAAAATTTCACTGGAAACCTTTGAGACGGCTCATGTTCTGGAGAAATACCACACTCATAAGGCATTAGCTTTTCAGTCGTTGGGTTTTTTGGTGATAAAAGATAAGAAATGCCCAAGGAAGCAAGTGCAAACCCTAGAGCTACAAAAAACATAACCAATATAGGTATCCACTGCTCCATAAATTACCCCCTTTAATTTGTGAAATATTTCACAATCTCTAATCTTATTTTACTTATTTTTCTTTAATTAATTAAGTAGAAGATGTATTTTTTGAGCCTATTTTTAATAGGTTTATTGGTAAAAGGAACTTTCCTATCAATAAAAATAGCTCTTTTAGAGTCAGATGGGCTTCATCAAACAATAACTCAATAATAAAATCTATTGTATGTTGATTGTATTTCGCAACATTTAAAAGTCTTTTTGTCATAAACGGAACTTCTAAAACACGCCTTGCTATTGTGCAGCTAAGATAATGTCTACTAAACCTCTTTCTAAATTCCTTTTCATATAAACCTATGCTCTCATTTAGTTTTTTAGAGCTTAATTTATCATGTGTGTGTTTTGCAAGAATATAGCCTGCTTCCATTCCGTAAAATATCCCCTCCCCACTCATAGGGTTTATCATTGATGCTGCATCTCCAACTAGGGCTGCATGATTATGAGAAAACTTTGGCAAAGACGAAGCAAAGGGGAGAACATAACTTCGTGCATCTCTTACATTATTGACTACTATCCCCTTACTTCGTAGGCGTTCAATAAAGATTTCTAGGAGTGAATTTATATCTAAGTTTTCCTTTTTGAATATATTTACTGGTATACCTATCCCAACATTTACTAAATCTCTATTACTCGGAAAAGCCCAAGCATACCCTCTCTCAGCTGATAAATTGATCTCAAAAAATAATGATCTCTCATTAAAGTGTGAAACAAAGTTAGGACTATCGATATATGCACGAATTGCTAGTGCTTTGTCTTTATCATCATTAGATTTAACTCCTAAGCTTTTACGGACTCTTGAGTTTGCACCATCAGCTCCTACAATTAATTTCGAATTTAATCTTAATATTTTCTCATTTTTTGATAATTCAATAGACCAGCCCTCCTTAGTAGACTCCATTCCTAAATATCTATATCCAGTGAAGTCTTCCACTCCGAGCTCTAATGCCTTGACTAAAAGTTTATGATCTAACTCTTTTCGTGGAATTACATAAACTATCGAGTCATCTTTATTTTTAACTTCAGGTATATAGTTATTGATCTCAACCTCGCCGGTTCCAGAAAGCGATGTTGAAATAACTGGCTCTTGATCGTAAAGTATATCGTCTAAACCAAACCTCTTTAGAGCATTAATTACCCCCGGCCCAATTGCGTCACCACATGACTTGTCTCTAGGAAAAGTTTGCATATCAACAATTGCAACTCTTAGATCTGGATTTAAGTTCTTGTAAGCTATGCCGGTTAATGTTCCCGAAGGCCCTGCTCCTATAATAACTATGTCGTATTGACTAAATGAATCTCCCACATTAATTAAGTTAGTGTTGATATCTAAACAACTTATTAATTAATAGAAGATTTTTTATTTTTTTTATTTTTTCTAGTTCTCATAATTATTTAATTCTTTTAGATTGTGCATTAGTGAAAAATAAAATACCCCCAGCAACAGTAAAGAGGCTACCGATTTACCTTAATTGCCTTGGAAATATTCCTAAAGGCAACAAAAGGCTGTCTTCAACAAAGCTGGCTGAACTAGCAAAAGTTAAGCCAGCTCAAGTTAGAAGAGATCTCTCATATTTAGGAACCCTTGGGACTAGAGGTGTGGGCTATGAAATTTCTACTTTGAGAACCCAATTGAGAATAGAACTTGGACTTGGGCAGGGATGGAATGCGGTAATTGTAGGTGCTGGAAACCTAGGAACTGCACTAGCTCAATATAAAGGATTCGAGGAAAAGGGCTTCGTGATAGTTGGCTTATATGATACAGATGAAAAAAAGATTTCATCTAAAATTACAGGTCTAACTGTCAGGCCTGTTGAGAAAATAAAAGAAGATTTCAAAAGTCTCCCTGTAGCTATTGGAATAATTGCAACACCGGCTGAGTTTGCACAAGAAACTGCTATTAACCTTGTAGATGCTGGTGTTAAATCCATATTAAACTTTGCACCAATAAGAATAGATAACATCGGGCATGTCCAAACAAGAAATGTCGACTTATCCCAAGAACTTCAAGTCTTAAGTTATTACCTAGATAGAGATCTATAAAAAACCAATAAAGTAGGTAACAAAAAACTTATCAAGCATATAGAATTACTTAATCAGATTATGAAGAAAAATAAAAAAGGAATCCATACTAGAGCCATCCACACCGAAAGTGGAGTTAAGATTTCATCAAACGATGCCATGCCTCCTTTACATCTGACTACAACTTACTCAACTGATACTCCAGAAATGAATGCTGATTTCGTCTACTCAAGAATAGGTAACCCGACTAGGAGACTTTTTGAAAAAACTATAGCTTCGCTGGAGGGAGTAGAGGACTACGAAAGAATGCATGGCATTGCAGTTTCAACTGGAATGTCTGCTACAGATTTAATTTCACATCTTTTGAGTCCTGGAGACAGAGCTGTTATTACTAATAGTGTATATGGTGGTACCGTAAGTTATTTTACAGAGGTTGCTCCTAAAAATAATATTGAATCTGAATTTATTGACTTCACCGATCTCAACAAATTAGATGAAGCACTAGATAAGGAGACAAAAATCGTTTGGCTGGAGACACCTTCTAATCCCTTGATGAATGTTGTGAGCATCAAGGAGGTTGCATCAATAGTCCATAAAAAAGGCGGTCTTCTAGTCTGTGACAGTAGTTTTTCTACCCCATTTATTACACGCCCGCTAGAACATGGTGCTGATATAGTAATGCATTCTACAACCAAATACATCGGTGGTCATAGTGATACGATGGGAGGGGTAGTAATAACTGAAAATCCAGAAATCCACGAATACTTATTAGAAACACAGAAAAAAATAGGTACAGTTTTGTCACCATTTGACTCATACTTGTGTCAGAGAGGGTTATATACATTGGGAGCAAGAATCAAAGTGCACTCTAACAATGCTTTACAAATAGCCGAAAAACTTGATGGTTGTGAGGGAGTAGAAAAAGTAAACTATCCAGGTTTGCAAAAAAATGAATTCCATAAAAAAGCTCTCGACCAAATGGACTTATTCGGAGGTATGATAAGTTTTTTTGTTACTGATCAAGTTGATTTAATGAAAATTGCTGACCACCTAGATCTATTTAAACTCGCTGTAAGTTTTGGAGGAGTTGAAAGTTTATTGGAGATTCCAGCTTTTATGACTCATGAAAGAGCTGACGGAACAGACGCAGCTGTAGAAAGTAACTTAGTAAGGCTCTCTGCTGGACTTGAAGATCCTGAAGATCTAGTTGAGGAGCTTCTAGAAGCTATTACTGGATGTCTAAAATAAATCTATTTTAGTTTTTGAAAATAAAAACCCATTGAGCTTCTTATTAATAATGAGACACACAATGAAAACCAAAGTCCATAAAGGCCTAGGTTATTAACATATGTGAAAAATAATAAAGCTCCTCCAACTACCGAACCTGCAATAGTGATGATTGCAAAATGATTTGATGACCCAAGCCCTAAGAGGACACCGTCCCAAAGAAAGGCAAAGAAGCCAATAAACAAACTTGCAGCTACAAGGAGTCTTAATTCTTCAGTAGCTGAGTTAAGTACGTTTGTGTTTGATAAAAGCTCTACAAAGTCAACCAAAAAAATAAGTAGAACTAAAAAAACAATTATAGCTAAAACAAAACAAATCTTGACTAAGGATTTACTTAGATCAGTTTTCCAATAGGTATATCCTTTTGATATCTTTTCAGCAACTAGGGTTTGGGAGGCAACGGCAACGGAATCTATCAACATAGTGAATATAGTCCATACATATAACAAAATATGATTCAAAGCTATTGCTTCTGAAGATATTCGTGATGCAAAATTTTTCATTAATGTCATCATTCCAACTAGAAAAAAAGACCTCAAAAGTATCGCAAAACTCATAGAAAAGAAATTTTTTCGTATATCTACGTTAAAAGATTTCATATTAGGGGGGAATGAAGAAACCTCTTTTCTTAATACATTGTGAAGGTAAATAGAGGCAGAAAGAAAGGCTAAAGTACTTGCTAGCCCTATTCCAAATAATCCAAGACCAAAACTAAATACAAAAAGAAAGTCCAGAATAATATTTATTGATGAAGCAATAACTGCAGAAACTAGGGTTGCATTTGCTTTTCTTAATCCTCTAAGGACAGCAGCAGTATGTAAAACATATAAGTAGAATATGCTCCCAAATGTTCGAGGTAAAATATAGCTTCTAGCAAATTCTGTAACCTCAGAAGTAGGTTCAAATAATGAAATTAAGTTCTCGGAATAAAAATAAATAATTACAAAAGTTAAAATGCCAAAAAAATAAACGATCTTACGGCCAAAGATTATTAACTTGGTTATATTCTCAAAATCTCCTTTTGATCTTAATGATGAAACAAGTGGTGTTGTCCCATATGCTAAAAATATAAATCCCCAAACTAATACTCCATAAATTGATTCTCCGACCCCGACCCCTGAGAGATAAAGCAGCCCTAACTTGCTTGCAACAAAAGAGTCTACTAGTGCTACTACTGGCTCAAGTACCAGGGCAAAAAATACTGGATAGGAATTAACCCAAATATCTCTATATGTTTTTGTAGGCAACGAAGCTACCCTCCAGTAAATATCTGTACAACAATAAAGCCTATTGGTCCTTCTACTACACCTATCCCAATGTGTCTAAAAAGTGAACTTTCTATAGTTTCTTTATGTCTTGAAGACTGAAGCAAGCTTTCGTGAGCTAAATCCATAGAAGCAGCAAGAGAAAGATTCTCACCAATAAAATTGAAGTTTATATTATTGTTTCTCAATCTTTCATTTACGCTTGATCCATCGGAAGGGTCTAGGTGACAGAAAAATCCATCCCTATACATCTTCATTGCATAATCTTCAGCTATGTCGGATAAGCTCTGCCTTGTCTCTAAAAAATCAACAGAGAGGTCCAATCTGTGTTTATTAACAGAAGAGATTAAGTCTTGTGCTAAGTCATCTCTAGTTCTAATATCTATTTCTTTTGCTTGAACTATTTCTAAACAACCATCAACATAAGACGTCTTTCCAGTTAGCTCTTTAATTCTGTTTATCGAAAGTAGAAGGTCCGTCCCAGTAATTCTTGACAATACCTCTTGAGGGAAAGAGTTAGGACTAACATAAAAACTAACAAGTTTTGATTCTTGATTAATTTGTTTCACAGTATTGGGAAGTGAAAATAAACTAATGAAACTAAAAAAAATACATAAAAACAAGTTCACCCAAATGAATGAAAAAATACTCCCAAAGAATCTACTGCCAAAATCAATTGGGTTTGTTTTTAATCTTTTTGGTAAAAGCGATAGTAATACGGAAGATACTGTTGATACGCCAAGTATAATAATCACTCCTGCAATAATTTTTGATATCTGAGTTTCAGAATTAAGCCACTTTTGTATGAATAAACCAAAAAAATTTGAATACCTAAACCCCAACCCTATGCCAAGAGTTAGAGTACATAAATAATATATATTGAGAAAAGATCCTTTTCTCCATCCATTTACTAGAGCGTAAATCAACAAAATATATAAGGAAACATCTAAGTAGTTCTGATTCCTAAGAAAAATTAAAATTTCTTCAATATTCATACATTATTGAGTATAAAAAACATATATATTTTTTGAGTTGTACAAAAAAAATGCTATTGTTAAAGAACAATTCCTGCTTGATGTAGGAATTTTTTTTTCAGTGACTGAAAGGGAAAATATATGAGAAATCGCAAAGCGATTGCATTAATTGCAGTATTAGCGATTTTCGCAGCAGCCTGCGGTGGTGGTAGTGCTGATGAAGCAGTTGAGGAAGTAGTTGAAACTACTGAAGCTCCTGCTACAACAGCTGCGCCTGCTACAACAGCTGCGCCCGTAGAAACCGCTGATCCTTTGATATTGGCATCACTTATGCCTCTATCGGGTGATTTAGCATTTCTAGGCCCTGGTATTGCACTAGGTGCGGCACTTGCTATTGAGCATGTAAATGCAGCTGGCGGTGTTAATGGACAACCTGTTACCTTACTAGAAGGTGATAGTGGTTGTGATGGAGCTGTAGCTTTGACAAGCCTTCAAGATGTTATTGCTCAAGGAGCGCAAGGAGTTATGGGTGCTGCATGTAGTGGTACCTCACTCGCAATTCTTGACACAGCAATTGGAGCTGGAGTCGTTATGGTTTCCCCATCAAACACCAGTCCTCAGTTTACAAAGATGGACAAAAAAGGATTATATGCAAGAACTGCCCCTTCTGACTTGTTGCAAGGTCAGGTATTGGCGGGTCTTCTAGTTGATGATGGAAGAGAGAGTATCTCTATTATCTCTAGAGCTGACTCTTATGGTAGAGGTCTTGCTGAAGCAACCGCATCAGCTTTTGAAGCAGCTGGTGGTGTGGTGAATACAATTGTATATCACGCAACTGATGCAACTGAATTCTCTGCTGAAGTTACAGCAGTAGGAAAAGGTAG
>JAYZKG010000047.1:0-9398 GCA_036163695.1 Actinomycetota bacterium
TGTATTAATTCTATCGTTAGTTCTCTTCTACTTAATACATCACCTGAGGAAGTCAAGATGGTTATGGTCGATCCAAAAAGAGTAGAGCTCGGTCAATACAATGGTGTTCCTCATCTTCTCACAAAAGTTATAACTAATCCAAAAAAAGCTGTTGATGCTCTCTCCTGGGCAGTTTCAGAAATGGATAGAAGATACGATCTTCTGGCAGATAGTCAAGTTCGTGATATTACTGGATATCACGATAAATTTGATGCTGGTTTATTAGATGAAGAAAATTATGATCGTTTTCCTTACATTGTTATCTTTATAGATGAATTAAATGATTTAATGATGGTAGCTGGTAGAGAAGTGGAATCATCAATAGTCAGAATAGCCCAAATGGCTAGAGCAATCGGAATTCATTTAGTTGTAGCAACACAAAGACCTTCTGTTGATGTAATTACTGGAGTTATGAAAGCTAATATCCCATCTCGTTTAGCTTTTTCAGTTGCTTCAACAACAGATTCAAGAGTTATTTTAGATCAATCAGGTGCAGAAAAACTAATCGGCTCTGGAGACTTTCTTGTTGTAACTGCTTCGAACCCAAGAGTAGAAAGATTTCAAGCAGCATGGATAACAGAAGCTGAGATCAAATCTATTGTCAAGTGGGTTAAAGAACAGAAAGAACCTGTATATAATTCTGCTGTCTTGGAAGAGTCCAAGCAATCTACCAGTAGCCTTAATGATTCCCATGGAGAAGATGAAGAATTGATTAATGAAGCTAAAGAACTTGTAATTAGGTCTCAAATGGGATCAACATCAATGTTGCAAAGAAAGCTAAGAGTTGGTTTTGCTAGAGCTGGTAGAATAATGGACATTTTAGAATCAAATGGAATAGTAGGTCCTTCAGAAGGTTCTAAACCAAGAGAAGTTTTAATTACACTTGAGGACTTTGAAGATGAAGCTAGTCCCGTAGAAGAAGATGTATTTGAAAAGGATTAAACTAGTCCTCTATATTAACTGACTTCCCTTTTATTATCCTTCGCCTCAGTGCTCCCG
This sequence comes from Actinomycetota bacterium, assembly GCA_036163695.1. Classification (GTDB taxonomy): domain Bacteria; phylum Actinomycetota; class Acidimicrobiia; order Actinomarinales; family Actinomarinaceae; genus JAYZKG01. The sequence goes on from JAYZKG010000047.1 coordinate 1,039, forward strand.
AAAGCGTATCTATAGATAAAACTAGAATTACTGTAGCTACAAGAACTGTCCCTGCTCTATCAAAAGCTCTAAATCTAAGTTGGTTAATAAGCTCTTGTCCGACACCACCAGCGCCAATTACGCCAAGTACAGCAGAAGCTCTAAGATTGATCTCAAATCTATATAGCCAATAAGCAATTATTGTAGGCATTACTTGAGGTATGACACCAAAAATTAATTCGTTACTCTTGCTACCACCGGATGCTTTAATAGCCTCAAGGGGACCTTCATCAATACCTTCTATTACTTCGGAGGAAAGCTTTCCAAGTGTTCCTATAGAGTGAATCCCAATAGCTAAGGTACCAGTTAGTGCACCAAGTCCAGTTATTGGAAGAAAAACAAATGCTAACAAAAGTTCTGGGAAAGCTCTGATTATATTTAAGATTTGTTTCATAAATTGACTGCTATGGAGTAAATAATCTTTAGTTTTACTTAAGAAGGGAATACGGAAATTAGGTGAAGTATTTTTTGCAGCAAGAAAAGCTACAGGAAAACTAAAAATAGCTCCAATTATTGTTCCAGTCCATGCAATATATAGTGATTCAAACACTTTTGGAATTATTCTATCTAAAGCTTCATCTGATAAATCAATTGGGTAAAGAGCACTAATTAGTGTCCAAGTTAACTTAGGTGCTTTAGATAAACGCTCTAATGATATTTCTAAACCAGAGGCAGACCATACTGCTAATAAAACAACAATTATTGTAATAATATATTTTAGAACTTTTTCTTTTAAAGGTTTTTGAGGGAAATCAGTCATAAAACTTTTCTTCTTACGTAAACACTTATTTGCTCAATAAAAATAACAGCAAATAATATGAATACAATAATTGGTGATATTCTATCAAATCTAAGAAAGATTCTTTGAGTTTCTATTATTCTACCAACACCACCAGCACCTACAAGTCCCAAAATTACACTTGCTCTAATACATAACTCAAATATATAAAGAAAGTATGCAAGAAAATTTGGCAATACCTGTGGAAGTGCCGATGAAAAAACGGTTTGCTGTTGTGAAGCACCTGTAGCTCGTGCTGCTTCTAATGGACCTGGATCGATAGCATCAATTGTTTCTGAAAGTAGTTTCCCCATAATCGCCATCGAGAACATTGTTAATGCTAAAACTCCAGCAAAAGGCCCTTGGCTTACTGCTGCTACAAATAACATTCCCCAAAATAAATCTGGTATTGTTCGAATTAAGTTTAAGAAGCTTTTATTAAAAACAAAAGATAAGATTGCTGGGTTAGTAGTTTTTGATGCAAAAAAGGAAATAGGCAATGCTACAAAACAACCTATAAGACTAGCTAGTATTGCAATCTGGATAGTCTCTATTAAGGGCTGTGCGGTGTTTTCTATTGCCCACTCCCATTTGGGATTAAATAAAGGATCCGTAACTATGTATCGATTGTTCAGGTTTGTTTTGAAGTCTTCTAAATTAAAACCAATTTGTTCAAATGCAAATTTTGAAAAAAAGAGTCCTGCAGGTACACCAATATAAATTAGAGGTGACGGGTATGGTTTTTTTGGGATAGTAGTTGTTATATTACTCATCATCTCCAATGAAATCAGAAGCTTTTATATCTCTTCCGTATATATTTTGAAAATCTTCATCAGATACATCAGCAATTTTACCGTCATATACAAGCTCACCATCTCTTAAACCAATAAGTCTTTCTCCAAATTCTTTTGCTAAGTCTAAAAAGTGAAGATTAACAATAGTAGTAATTCCTAAATCATCATTAATTTTCTTTAGATATTTCATTACAACTCTTGATGTTACTGGGTCTAAAGATGCTACTGGTTCATCAGCAAGCATTACATTTGGTTGTTGTGCTAAAGCTCTTGCAATTCCAACTCTTTGTTGTTGGCCACCTGATAAATTAGAAGCTCTAACATAAGCTTTTTCAAGAATTTCTACTTGCTGAAGGGATTTGAAAGCAATATCTTTATCTTCATTGGGCCACATTCCAAAAGTACTCCTTAGAGTTGATACAGCATTTAATCTCCCAGTAAGTACATTCTTAAGTACTGTGGTTCGGTTTACAAGATTAAAAGTTTGAAAAATCATGCCAATATTTGATCTAATTTCTTTGAGTTCTTTTTTATTCGCTGTAGTTATTTTTTTCTCATCTACTAAAACTTCTCCGTTTGTAGGCATAACTAAACCATTAGTTGTACGAAGTAGTGTTGATTTCCCAGCACCCGATAAGCCAACTATGATAACAAACTCACCGTCATTAATAGTTAGATCAAGATCTTTAAGTGCCTCAACACCTCCTGGATATGTTACTGAGACGTTTTCAAATTTAATCAATTTTTTTTCCTATAAAAATAACATGGGGTTATTACACCCCATGTTATAAATATTTTTAGTCGTCGTATAGACCGAATTCTTCTGCTGCTTGTCTTACAACATCAAATTCTGAGTTATCAGCTGGATCTAATCCTGTCCAACCATATATCTCATCCATTACAGCTTTACCTTCGTCTGTAGCAATATACTCACTTAAGATTGTATAAATCTTAGCTTTTATATCTGCAGGTAGGCTTGATCGTACTGCAATTACGTCATTTGGAATTTCATCCGTTATACCAATTGCAATAACTTTCTGCCCAACATCTGGATTTGTTTTTCTTATTGTTCTCCTAGCGTCGTCATAAGAAACACCGAATTTAGTGTCCCCATTATATACAGCACTTATAGCTGCATCATGAGAACCAGTGAACACTTGGGTGATATCATTTTTATAATCTATCCCCAAATTTTTTAATTGCAAAGATGGATATAAATATCCTGAAGTAGAGCCTTCCTCTACAAATGCAACTTTCTCACCAATCATTACAGAAAGGTCTGCGTTACATGCAAGACCTCTTTGAATAACCTCGTCTGGTGTTCCATCATAATTCCAACCTACTTGTAAAGCCTTTACAGCAGGCTGCTCAGTATCAGAGCCTTCTACCAATGTTGGTACTCCATCGATATTTTCGAATGCTCCAATAACTGGAGGTGAATCACAAACACTTGGGTCATTAGTCCAGAATGTTCCGTGGTACGAACCTGAACCGTAGCGAACAACTTTAGCTATTGCTTCTAGTCTTCTAGGGAATGCTTTCATTGCATTTACGTATCCTAAAGTGTTAAATGCTCCAACATCTGCTTGTCCAGATCCCATTGCCACTAGTAAACCAGAATAATCACTTGTAACAAAGCCTTCTACTTCAATACCTAACCCAGCTGATAGAACATCCATCATAGGTTTGATATTATCTTGTAGTTCAGTTTGTTCCGCACTTGGTACAAAACCAAAAGTGATTTTATCTAAAGTTGGCGCAGCGGTTGTTGCAGGTGAATCCAATGTTTCCACTGGTGCTTCTTCTACAACAGTTTCTTCAACTACTTCTTCTGCTGACCCACCACAAGCAATTGCTATGAGTGAGAAAGCAAGAAGTAAAATTAGAGATTTCTTTTTCATTTATCCTCCGCTTACCAATAATCTTAGATTACACAATTACTATTTAATCTGTCTCCAATAGATAAATAATTTTTATTTTTTAATACATAATTTTCGTTTATATATCAATAATTTTTTCGACTATTGTTATAGATTATGCGTATAGGTTATATGTGTATTGGTACAGAAGTTCTAATTGGTGACACACTTAATACAAACGGAAATTATCTTGCAGGAATGCTTTCAAACATTGGTATGAAATTATCATATGAGATTTCTGTATCTGATAATAAAGATGATATTGGTGAGTCCTTGGATTTCATTCTTTCTAATGTAGATATATTAATTGTATCAGGAGGGCTCGGACCAACAGAAGATGACATGACAAAAGAGTATATAAGTGAATTAACAGGTATTTCATTAATTGAAGATCTTGATCATATAGATTGGATGCAAAAAAGATGGCAACAGAGAGGTGCTCAAATGCCCGAATTGAATCGTAAACAAGCACAAATCTATGAAAACTTTGAAGGTATAAATAATACTACAGGGACAGCACTTGGTGCTGAATTAAGATATATGGATACGGACATATATTTATTACCCGGTCCGCCAAGAGAGTTCAAGCCTATGGTAGATGACTATTTAATTAATAAAATTTCTAATAAATCTGTGAAGAAAAAAGTTAAATATAAATATGTAACTTTATATGGTATTCCTGAATCAAGTCTTGCTGAGGGTATAAATAAATTTAAGCCTCAAGATATGGAAATAGCGTATTTGCCAAAATACGGTGTTATAAAGCTTCGATATGACCAATATAGTATCCAGAAATCTGTAGAAGAATCTTTTCTAAATAAGATAAATGATTTGTATCAAGAGAATATTGTATCTTACAGTAACGATTCTTTAGAGACGACATTATATAAAAAAATGACTAATTCTGAAACAACCTTATCAATTGTTGAAAGTATTACAGGTGGTAAACTATCTGGAACAATTACATCTGTTCCAGGCTCATCAAAGGTTCTCTTTAGTTCAAACATTTTATATCAAAACTCTGCAAAAGCAAAGTTTTTAGACCTCGAATCCATACCAGAAGATTGGAATATTCTCTCTAGATTATTGTCTGAAAAGATATTAATCAAAGCGGATACATCTATTGCATTAGCTGTACTGGGGGAGGCTGGCCCTATAAATTCTTCGGAATATAAAGTCGGGGAAGTATTTATAGCAGTTGTAAATAATATCAAAACCGAAGTACAAAGATATATGTTTCTGGGTAATAGGGAAGATATAACTAATCAAACAATTAATCAATGTTTATTTAACCTTATTAAATGGCTAGATTAATTCTTGTATTCGAACAAATGTTCGACTAAAATGTGTCTTAGTTATATTTTATTATGTAGAATATAGAAAGGATAAATAATGAATAAAGACAGGGACGAAAAATTAGATAACGTTTTATCACAAATTGAAAAGCAATTCGGCGAAGGATCCTTAATGAAGTTAGGATCTGAAGATATTAAACAAATGCCATCCATCTCCACAGGTGCACTTTCACTAGATTTAGCATTAGGTATTGGAGGAGTTCCAAAAGGAAGGGTAGTAGAAATTTATGGTCCGGAAAGTTCCGGAAAGACAACCTTGTCTCTTCATATAGCTGCAGAAGCACAAAAAGCAGGAGGGGTAGCAGCGTTCATAGACGCAGAGCATGCACTAGATCCCATTTATGCACGTGCTCTAGGAGTTGACGTAGATGAGTTACTCGTATCTCAACCTGATACGGGCGAACAGGCATTAGAAATCGCAGACATGTTAGTTCAATCAGGTGGTGTAGACGTCATAGTTATTGACTCTGTTGCTGCGTTAGTCCCTAAAGCCGAGATTGAGGGCGAAATGGGAGATACACACGTAGGATTACAAGCAAGGCTTATGTCTCAAGCATTGCGGAAACTAACTGGTTCAATTGGTAAATCTGGTACAACACTCATATTCATTAATCAAATCAGAGAAAAGATTGGTGTTATGTGGGGATCTCCAGAAACTACTAGTGGCGGACGAGCATTAAAGTTCTACTCTTCAGTAAGAATTGACGTAAGAAGAATAGAAACGCTTAAAGTAGGAGCTGAGCAAATAGGTAACAGAGTTAGAGCTAAACTAGTTAAAAACAAAGTTGCTCCACCATTTCGTGAAGCTGAATTTGATATTATGTTTGGTTTAGGAATTTCTAGAGAAGGGAGCCTTCTTGATGTTGCTGTAGATAAAGGAATAGTTAATAAAGCAGGAGCTTGGTTTACCTATGATGAAGTACAACTTGGACAAGGGAAAGAAAAGGCAAAAATGTATTTAAGAGATAATACAGATGTAGCTATTCAATTAGAAAACGCCGTGCTTAAAGAAGTTGGACTATCTGAAGATGAAGATAGTGATGAAAAAGACATTAATTCTGAAAAAGAAGACAAAGTAATAGAGGAATAGTAATTTCAAATTATAATTTCTATTAATGAAACAAACTGTTGAACTAAAAAATCTTAAGACTAAAAGTAACGGTCATGAGATTAAATATTATATTAAAACATTCGGATGCCAAATGAATGAATATGACTCAGAAAAAGTATCTGGCATTTTGCAATCTGACGGTATGGAAAAAGTAGAAGACTATCAATACGCAGATGTTTTATTTATTAATACATGCACTATAAGAGAAAATGCAGATAACAAACTATACGGAACTTTAGGTGAATTAAAAAAATGGAAAAATGCTAAAAGTAATAGAAAATTAATAGTAGGTGGATGCGCTTCTCAAAAAGATAAAGATATTGTAAGAAAAAAAGCTCCGTGGGTTGACGTTGTCTTAGGAACAAATAATATAGGAAACTTATTAAATCTCATACAATATTCTGATCAAAATGGACCTATTACAGAAATTACAGAAAAATTTTCAGATTCATTTATAAACATTGAATCAGTTCATAGTTCTTCTACAACTGGAATGCTAACAATTCAGGTAGGTTGTGATAATAATTGCACATTTTGTATAGTCCCTTCAGTTAGGGGTAAAGAGAAGAGTAGAAGACCACTCGAGATATTTGAAGATGCTGTTAAATTATCACAACAAGGTTATAAAGAAATTATGTTGCTCGGTCAAAACGTAAATTCCTATGGAAGGGATTTGAAAATAAAAAATAAAATAAGTCCATATTTTTTAGAATTACTGATGATGATAAATGAAATAGATGAAATCAAACGAATACGATTCGTGTCACCTCACCCTAAAGATGTAAATGAAAAATTAATTGATGTAATTGATACAAATAAAAAAATATGTAATCACATTCATTTACCATTACAAAGTGGTAGTGACAAAATATTGTTTGATATGAAAAGAGGATATACACAAAAGAAATATATGAGTAAAGTTAAATTGATTAAAGATGCGTCGAATGACATATCCATAACTTCAGATGTAATTGTTGGATTTCCAGGAGAATCTGAAGATGATTTTATTAATACTTTAGAAGTGGTTGAAAATACTGGTTTTGATTCTATCTTTATGTATAAATTTTCTCCACGACCAGGTACAATAGCTGAAACATTTGTAGACAAATACATTCCTCAAGAGATCATTGATGATAGATTTAACAGATTAAAAGATTTACAAACTTCAATAAGTAATAGAAGACTGTCGAGATTTGTAGGGTCTTATCAAGAGGTACTTGTTGAAGGACCTTCTAAGAATAATAAAAATAAGTCAACAGGAAGAAGTGACAATAATAATATCGTGATAATTAATTCAATAACTAAACCAGGTACTATACAAAAAGTATTAATCACCAAGAACACACCATTTGTGCTGTATGGAGATTTAATTAGTTGATATATTTTATTACTGGAACAACTGCATCCGGTAAGACTGCTCTTGCACATAAACTTGCATTAGAAAACAATATGAAGATTATTTCATTAGATTCCATGGCTGTGTATCAAGGGATTGATATCTTAAGTGACAAGCCTGATAGGAAAATGCAACAAGAAGTACAATATTTCGGTATTGATATCGTCACACAAGATGTAAATTTTAGTGTTTTTGACTATATCAAATATTTAGCAGATATGAATTTAGACAAAGCTTCATATGAAGAAGATATAATCGCTGTAGGTGGTACTGGATTATATTTTAATGCAATAGTTAATAGCTATAAGTTAAAGAAAACAAATAAAGAATATAGAGAGTACCTTGAAACCCTTCCTCTCAAAGATCTTAAAGAAATGTATCTTAGGAAGTTCCCAAAAGGTAAAGGTATTGATACAAATAATAAAAGAAGACTCATAAGAATACTTGAGTCAAACAATGAAGAGGCTCTCGAAGAAATTATAAATTTTGATATACCAAAAGAAAAAATAGGTATATTTTGGGACAATCCAGATATCAAAGAAAAAATTTCGTATAGGACGCACAAAATGATAAACATTGGCTTGATAGAAGAAGTTTCCAGCCTTATAAACCCCAGCCGAACCATTCAACAGGCAATTGGGTATACTGAAGCTTTATCTGGAAAAAATGAAGAAGAAATCATTAATAACATTAACTTAAAGACACTGAGATTAGTTAAGAAACAAAAAACATGGTTTAAGAAAATTGACAATATACTGTATATTGAATCCAATGATTCTGCAAGTGTTGAAAAAAATATGAAGGATATTATTCATGGAAAATATTAAATATTTAGCTGGAGCAGGAAATTCATTTGCTATAGGTGAAGAATTAAATTTAACTTCTGATATCGAAGTTATTTCTTATGTTGCTGATGCATCATTTGATATTGACGGAGTAATCTCGGTTACTAAAGATCCAGTTAATGA
>JAYZKG010000048.1:0-4203 GCA_036163695.1 Actinomycetota bacterium
CGAATAAGAAATATTTAAGTGCTGCCTCATTGCTGTATGAGTCTTTCCTATTTAGACCAGCAAGAGCATATAGGCTAATAGACCCTATCTCAAGTCCAATAAACAACATAATATAATGCTCGGATGAGGTCATAAGCATAAATCCGGATAAGCTCATCAATACTAAAACTACTGCTTCAGTTCTTTTCTCTCCTAATACAGATGAAGAAGTCCAAATCGTTGGAATTGTACAGATAGCAATAAAATATAGGAGCACATCACCAAGTAGGGCAAATTCGTCTAAAAGAATCATTGAGGAAAAGTGGCTAGAAAGACCTATTCTTGCAAATTCTCCTATTTTTAAATATATTGTTACACCAGTAAAGAAGATTCCTGTAGTTAATACTATGCCCAAGTATCGAGACTTTAGGTTTAGTGATAGATCAGAAATAATAAATAGCACACCCGTCATTAGTAGGCATAAGCTTGGACCTATAACGTAATAGTTAATTCCTAGTGCTTCGGTAATCATCAGAATAATCCTTGTATATAAACAGACATGCTCTCGAAATAACTGGAAAATATTATATTTTCCAGGCCAAGGCCATAATGATAGCGATAGAGCCATTCATTAACTGCTCTCTCAAGAACATAAGGATAGACCCCAAACAAAAACATAAGAGTAACTAAAGGACCGATAGCAAGCTTCTCTCTAAGACTTAGGTCATTGAGGGATTCATTCTTTTCATTCATTATTGGGCCAGTAAATATTCTCTCGTATGCCCCAAGCATGTATATTGCAGCCAAAACAACACCCGTTGCCGCAAATATTGGTGCAAGAGTAAAAACTAAACTGTAAGGATCATATGAACTCACCAGAATTAGAAACTCGCCCACAAACCCATTTAACCCAGGAAGGCCAATAGATGCTAATGATGTAATCAAAAAAGTAGCTGCATACAGTGGCATAACAGTTTTGACTCCTCCTAATTCAGACATATCTCTTGTATGTCTCCTGTCATAAAGAAAGCCAACAAGCATAAACAGTGCACCAGTTGTTATACCGTGGTTAACCATGTGTAGTAATGCACCCTTCATAGCTGAACCTGTTCCTGAAGCTATTCCTAGAACGATGAAGCCCATATGGCTTACAGATGAATATGCCACTAGTTTTTTTATATCTTTTTGTGGGATTGCTACAATAGCTCCGTAGATAATACCTATCACGCCCAGTACCGCTAAATAATTTCTATATGCTATATAACCTTCTGTAAAAAAAGGTATTGAAATTGTAATAATCCCATAAGTCCCAAGCTTAAGTAAAACCCCAGCTAAAAGAATGCTTCCTGCTGTAGGGGCTTCTACGTGAGCATCTGGAAGCCATGTGTGGAAAGGGAAAATTGGAATCTTTACTGCAAAAGCAAAAGTAAAAAGAAGGAATAATATCTTCTCTTGCTGGACAGAAAGCACTAGCATCTGTACGGTGTTAAAATCAAAACCAAGTCTCCCGAACTGCTGCCCAACTAACAGTCCGACCATAACAGTCCCTGCAAATAAGAAAATGGAGCCAAATACTGTATACAGAATAAATTTAATTGTTGCGTATTTCCTATTTTCTCCTCCCCATATTCCAATTAGAAAATACATTGGTATTAAGATCGCCTCAAAGAAAAGGAAAAATGATAACAAATCTCCACTAGTGAAGACCCCTACTACAGCAGATTCAATAACTAAGATAGAAATCAAAAAACCTTTTGTCTCCCTTAAAGTTGACGAAGAAGAAAGAATAGCTAAAGGAACCAAAATTGCAGTTAAAAGAATCATTATTATTGAAACTCCGTTAACGCTTAACACCCAATCAATCCCATAAGGCTTAATCCAAGAGATTGTCTCAAATTGTTCTCTAATACGTATTTCATCTACTGATCGATCTGGTTGTTGGTTTATATAAAGATAGAGTGCTGTAGCAACTGGAATAGTTGAGCCAAAAATAGCTAGAGGAAAAAACAATTCTTTTCTCTCTTTTGGAATAAGAGTAAGAACAAGAGAGAACAAAATAGGAGCAAATATTCCGAAAAGAACTGCCATTTTCATAACAAGCCTCCTATAGATAAAATTAATAAAGCAATGAGGATTAAAGACATAATCCCGAATGTCGAAAGGTAGGAACGCACATATCCACTTTGTAAAGATCTGATTTGCTTTCCTACTAATATTGGTACCTTTGCAATGTTGTTAATTAATCCATCAATTAATAGTTGATCAACTGATACCGCTACAAATCTTGAAAATGACTTTGATTTGTTTACTAATATTTTATTGCCATAATGATCAAGGTATAAACCATTAGAAGACAGTCTTTCTAGTAATGAGAGGAGTTTTTTCCCATTCACAGTCATTAAATTTTCTTTCCCAAATATATTTACTATTATGTTGCGAATTTTTTTTGGTATTAATTTGAACTCTTCGATGTGAGATAGTGGGTTAGTCAATTTTTGCAAGAATACTATATTCGATAAAAATAATCCTACTGCACCAGCAAGAACAGAAATTGATGCAAGGATAACAAAACTCAGACCTTCGGGAGGACCGATTACATGAAAATATTTAGCATGAAGAACTTTTTCAAGTCCATGAAAAAATGGTGTATTGATGAACCCTACAAATACAGAGCCGATAGCTAGGACTATTAACGGTATCCTCATTAACTTAGGTGCCTTGTTAGCAACCAAAGCCTGTTCCGTTCTTCCTTCGCCTAGAAATATATATATCCAATGTCGACCCATATAAAATGCTGTCATTACTGCAGTAATTAGTCCGAGAATCCAGAGAGGCAAGTATAAACCTCCTGCCATAAATGTCGACCCTAGTATTTCATCTTTAGACCAAAATCCAGCTAGTGGAGGGATACCAGATATTGCTAATGTCCCAATAAGCATTGAATACCCTGTAACTGGCATCCTTGTAATCAACCCTCCCATATTTCTTATATCTTGTTCGTGATGCATTTCGTGAATTACCGCACCTGCCCCTAGAAATAAAAGTGCTTTAAAAAAGGCATGGGTTACTAAGTGAAATATTGCTGCTACATAGGCTCCGGAACCTACTGCTAGAAACATGAAGCCTAATTGGGAAATGGTTGAGTAAGCTAGTACTTTTTTTATATCAAATTGTGTAATTGCAACAAAAGCTGCAAAGAAAGCTGTGAGAGTTCCCGTAGTTGCAATCAGTAATGACATTGAGGGTGATTCATTAAGCAAAGGGGCAATCCTTACTAGCATAAATACTCCTGCTGTAACCATTGTTGCAGCATGAATTAATGCGCTTGCAGGAGTTGGTCCTTCCATTGCATCCGGTAGCCAACTAGAAAGTGGTAACTGAGCAGACTTCCCAAAAGCACCCACCATGAGAAAGAAACAAATAAGATTGTACTCTAGGCTGTTGTTATAGTAAAACGCTCGTAGGATTGGGGTGTCAAAAATATGATCATAATTAAAAGAGCCAAAAATATTATATATCATCATTAAAGCAATTAAAAAACCAAGGTCTCCAATCCTATTTATTATGAAGGCTTTTTTCCCAGCTCTTGAAGCCTCTTTCTTTTTGTACCAAAAAGAAATCAACATGTAAGAACTAAGGCCTACTAATTCCCACCCAACAAACATAAATACGAAATTTCCAGACATAACTAGTAGTAACATAGAGAAAACGAAAAAATTAAAGTATGTGTAGTATCTTGCAATTTTTTCATCTTCGGCCATATAAGATGCAGAAAAAAGTTGGATTATAAAACTTAAGAAGGTAATGAGGATTGCCATAATAGCTACTAAGCCATCCCAACGTAATTCTAAAAGAATTTCAAGTTTCGTAGATGCTCCAAAGCCTCGAGATATAAATTCATAATATTCAAATGTATATGACTGAAAATCGTTTACTGCCAAGAGTACAAATAGTATGAAAGTTGCAGAAAAAGATCCCAAGAGACCAAGGCTTGAAATTAAAGCAATTTGATTTACCTTCATATACTTACCAACAAAGTTAAGAAATATCGCAGTAGCTAAGGGGAGTAACAGAGGGGTTAAAAGTAGTATTTTTTCAAGCACATTATCCCCTAGATAAACTCAAATCATCTACAGAGGCTGACTGCTTCTTGCTAAATATCGAAACGATGATTGCTAACCCGACTACTACTTCAGCAGCTGCAACTACAAGAATAAAAAGTAC
>JAYZKG010000049.1:0-10002 GCA_036163695.1 Actinomycetota bacterium
ACCAGATTACAATCTGGTCAGATTTATTCGTAGGGGTAACCTAAAGGAACTCTTCTATAACTAGAAGAGAAACCCCAAACTCTTTATTTTCCGGGGGGAATCTAAATTATCCAGGGTTATCTCCTTATAATCTTTCCTTTAATATCCTGCCTGAGCAATAAGTTCAACTGCTTTTTCTTGCCATAAAGCAAGTGCAGACCAGTTCAAATCAGCTGGTGAATTCAAACTACCGATCTCTGGAAGAAGTGCATTTGGAGTTATTCCTGGAACTAAAGGAAACTCAAATACAGTGTTAGTGAAATGCTCTTGTGCACTTGTTGAGTGTAGGTACTCAATAAATGCTAAGGCTGCTGGCTTGTTTTGGCTAGAAGACAAAACGCCTGCACCTGCTGGCATAACCATTGCACCACATCCACCATCAAGATATACATTCTTTACTGGACTATTGCCGTTTTCAGCCAATACTCTTAAAGTGCAGTAATGGTTGATCATTCCGATATCTAGCTCACCAGCATCTGCTGCTGCAACCTGAGGTGAGTTCTTTGGATACTCTGTATAGTCAAGTGCATTGATATTGCCTAACCATTCTGAAACCTTATCTTCTCCATCGAGCTCAATCATACAAGTTATCATTGCAATAAATGATGAATTTGTTGGAGCAAGACCAAGTCTTCCTCTAAATTTCTCATCTGCGAGTCCATATATGGTTGAAGGTAGTTCTGCATCAGTAACATCTCTTGTGTCAACAACTAAAGACCTTGATCTTCCAGATGTTCCAACCCAGAAACCTCTTTTATCAACTGCCCATGAAGGTACGTTATCCAATACATCACTAGGTAAAACGTCAAACAACCCTTCTTTGGCTACAACACCCAAACTAACTGGATCTTGTGAAAAGAAAACATCTGCCGGACTAATTGCTCCTTCAAGAGCTAAGGTACTTGCTAAAGCAGAACTCTTTGCGTATCGTACTTCGACTTCTACGCCTGTCTCAGCAGCAAAGGCAGCAATTACATCTGCAACTAAGCTTTCTTTTCTACCACTATAGATTACAAGTTTTCCACCAACTTCTGCTTCTGGCTCAGCTAAAGCTTCTGCTACTGCAGCAGCTACTTGAGCGTCAGAAACTTCTCCAGGTGTTCCCGCCTCTCCTTGTGGTCCTGCCTCTCCTTGTGGTCCTGCTTCTCCTGCACAAGCAGCAAAAAGCATTAGCATTACAAGAAATAAAGCTATTTTATTTTTATTCTTCAATATTTCTCCTTAAATATTTACAGTTATAGATGTTAATACTACTTAACAATTATGGTAAACTTTTTTTAACTTTTTTTCCTACAATTATTGATTCCAAAAGTTTAATTAATTTATCTGAATCGTTTAAGCAAGGTATATATTTCATACTCTCCCCTCCCGATTGCATGAAGGTCTCTCTTCCTCTAATGTTTATCTCTTCTAGTGTTTCTAAGCAATCAGATATAAAAGAAGGGCAGAGTATTGCTATTGACTTAGAACCAGATTTTGGTAATTCGGCTAATCTCTTATCCGTAAATGGCTTAAGCCAACCAGGGCCAATTCTTGATTGGAAAGCTATTTCCCATTTATCTTTTTCTATCCCTAAAGCATCCGCTACTAGCTCTGTTGTTCTAATTACATGAGCCTTATAGCAATATGTTCTACATTCGTTTTCTTCATAGCAACAGTTATCATTTGCTAAGCAATTACCTTTTGTAATATCTGTTTTTCTTATATGCCTTTTAGGTATTCCGTGGTAACTAAATACTATTTTGTCATACTCCTCTGTCGCATAAGGACTTATAGATTCTGCAAGTGCATCAATATAGTCTGGGTGATTATAAAAATGATCTACAAATTCAAACCACACGTCAAAATACATTTCTGATGCAACTCTTTGAACTTCCTGTTGCGTTGTAAGAACAGTTGACATTGCGTAGTGAGGATATAAAGGAATTACATATATTTTCTTATAACCTTCTTCTTTAAGGTTTATCAAAGCACTTTTTATACTTGGATCCTCGTACCTCATTGCTAGAGCTACTTTCCAACCTGTTTTCTCCTCTAGCTTCTTCCTTATATTCATTGAGGAGAGAATTAAAGGAGATCCAAGCTCTGTCCATATCTGACTATATGCATGTAAAGTCTTCCGTGGTCTAAATGGTAAAATAAATAAATATAAAATAAGTTGTTGAAGAACCTTTGGTAGATCAACAACATAATCATCCGACAAAAATATTCTCAAGTACTCTTTTACGCTTCTCTTAGTAAGTTCTTTAGGAGAACCCAAATTTAACAAGAGAACAGCCCCATCCAAATTGTTGCGCATAAACTTATACTAATTTGTTATGAAATAAAGAGCTTGTATTACGCTTGAAGTGTTTTACTTTTATTAAACTTTTTTAATGCATCTGGCATGAGCTTGCCTCCATTCCTGACAACCCACATAAACATAAACATAAGATAACCAAAAGGACACATACCTTTATTCTATACAAAAACTAGTATATGTGTAATGGATAAAGATCCAAAAGTTATTAGGAAATACGAACCGTTGTTTTGGTTTGCGTTTATTGCTATAACTGCAATGGTTGGTTGTCCTGCAATATAAAAAATCAAGTGCTCTCGCTGTTAATGACTGTTAACATAATACTTATATGAATAAAAATATACTGGCTCAGGAAGAAATAGATAAGTTTCCTCAATCATTTTACTCGCATGCTGAGGCGATATTCCATCTTTCTGAAGTAGGAATAGAAGTAATGCAAACAAGAGTTGCCGATTGGCTAGAAGTTAGTAGAGCTAATGTTTCTCAAGTTGTAGGTCGAATGCAAAATAGTGGTCTCGTTGAATTTAAAGAAGATTTGGAGCTTACAAAAAAAGGCTTATATCTTGCTCAGGTGATTTCTAGAAGACACAGAATAACAGAACGATTTCTATCAGAGGTATTAAATCTCCCCTGGAACAAAGTTTATGAAGAAACGAGGAAGTGGGAGAACGTACTTAGCCCTACAACAGAAGGCGCTATGCTTGAACTTCTTGGAAACCCAACAACGTGCCCTTTTGGGAATCCTATTCCTCATTCTGGATATACAAATATAGATATGCTAAACCTACTAGAAGTAGATGTAGAAAGACAGTATTCAATACAGAAAATTACTGAAGAGTTAAAAAAGGATAATAAGATGATCCAGTTCCTTCAGAAACAAGATATAACCCCTGGAACGAAAATAAATGTTTTGGATTCAAATAATTACTCAATAACAGTTAGCACTAACAATAATAAATATTTTGGATTAGACCAGTTTATAGCAGAAAGAGTGTATGTATCCTAAGTAAGGTGAGAAATATAAAAATATGATTGAAAATATAGAAAATATCCCACAAAACATAATTCTGTCTATTGGGATTGGTGTATTCCTATTTATTATCTTGTATAAATTCTTTCCATCTTTGTTTTTAAGAATTCATAAACCAATATTTTTTACTATAGGTATTCTTTCTCTTTCCCTTGGGTATATAGGAATAGTAGTACCCGGCTTACCAACAACTGTTTTTATTCTTATTGCTGCTTGGGCTTTCTCTAAATGTTCAACGAGATTTACTTACTATATAGAGAATCATAAGATTTTTGGTCCAATCATTTTAAACTGGAAATT
The DNA here is from genome assembly GCA_036163695.1 of Actinomycetota bacterium. Lineage (GTDB taxonomy): Bacteria > Actinomycetota > Acidimicrobiia > Actinomarinales > Actinomarinaceae > JAYZKG01. The sequence goes on from JAYZKG010000049.1 coordinate 3,669, forward strand.
ATACAGGGGGCTTTCTAGAAGAGCTAAGAAAATGGCAATACTTATGATTCTCCCTACATTCATTTTTACCATCTATATAGCTTTTGGCTTAGTTGGTGACTTAATTTTTGGATTCTTTGGAATTGCTCTTTGTACTTGGTTAGCAACAAGGCCTGAACCTCCAATAAAAACTAATTAGACCTCAGGAATTTGATAGTCTAGTGGGGTTGCTTTATCTAATTCAAAAATATCTCTGGATTGTGCCTCGTAATTAAGCCCTATAGAGATCTGCTCCCCCTCTGTTACTCTATTCCCCTCTTCATCAAGCCTTGCATTCATTATTGCTTTTTTTCCTGACTTACAAATAGTTTTAATTTCAATTAACTCATCAGCCCAAGTTAGCAAATAAGCACTGCCTGGAAAAGGTTCTCCTCTAAAGTCGCTTCTAAGGCCATAGCACAAGGTAGGAATCTTTAACTTATCAACGACCATAGTAAGTTGCAATACTTGAATTGGGGAAAGAAATTGGGCCTCATCAACTAATACGCAAGAAAGCTTTTCTCTGTTGTGTTCATGCGCTATCCAAACATACAAATCTTCATCTCCTTCAAATGTTTCGGCGTCTTTCTCAAGACCTATCCTTGATGCAACTTTCCCTTCCCCGAACCTATCATCTAGTTTTGGTGTTAAAACCATAGTTCTCATTCCTCTTTCTTCATAATTATGTGAGGACTGGAGTAAAGTTGTACTTTTCCCTGCGTTCATAGCTGCGTAGTAAAAATATAGTTTTGCCATACTAAAAATTAGTTTACATTGAAAAATCTTTGAAGTTATTGAATTGCAACAATTCTTCCAACTGTTTTTCTTGATGCAATTAACTCAAGATATTCAACTATCTGATCAAATTTAATAGTTTCATAGACTGGTTCAATCTTTTTTTCATTATATAAATCAAAAAGAAGACTCATTCTCTCTTTCAAGTATTCTCCCCCAGTGAATTCGAAGTCAATCATAAATACACCTATGATTGAGATGTTTTTAACTAATACGTAACTTAGAAGTTGTGAGGGGATGTTGCCGCTTGCAAAACCAACAATAAGAGCTTTTCCTTCTGACCCTAAAAGCCTTATCCCCTGTTCATAGGGCTCTCCTCCTACTGGGTCGTAGAAAATATCTATTGGCCTTTTACCATAGTTCGCTTCTACTATTTCTTTAAGATTTTCTTCTCTATAGTTAATTACTAATTCAGGATTGTATTTTTGTACTAATTCTTTTTTCTCTTCTGACCCAACTGCAGCAATAACTCGTGCGCCAGCAAGTTGTGCAAGTTGTACTGCTGCTAGACCTACTCCTCCTGCAGCTGCATTGACTAATACACAGTCTCCTTCTTTTATGCCCCCTCTCCTATGTAAAGCAAAATCAGAAGTCAAGTAAGACATAAGAATTGCTGCTGCTACATCAAACGGTATATTTTCAGGTAATTTATATGTTAAATTTTCACTTGTTATACATACTTCTCCAAAACTGCCATACCGCCCTGAACGAAACACAGTTGTTGCAGCAACTACCCTGTCTCCTTTCTTGAATTCACTTTCCTTATTTGATTCTAAAACAGTACCGGCAACTTCAAATCCAGGTACAAAAGGCGGCTCTGGATTTGATTGGTATAAGCCACTTGAAAGAAGAAGGTCTGCATAATTGAGAGTCGATGCTTCACACTTAACTAGAATCTCGTTCTCTCCTACTGTAGGGGTTTCCATTTCAGCAATTTTTAAGTTACTTATGGATGAAACTTCATCTTGAACCCATGCTCTATATTTACTCATACCTATCAATATTAAAGAATATTTCTGATGCTATCATTTGATTATGTATGAAATTCTTAAACTACTTCACCTAATTGGAGCCTCTATTTGGCTGGGAGGGATGATATTAATGGGTGCTCTTATGCCTGCTCTTAGGGCAAATGGAGGAACAGATATTCAGGTGAAATCCCTAGCTCAAAGGTTTGGATCTGTTGGGTGGGGTGCTTATTTTCTTGCTCTTGTGACTGGATTTGGAATGTTTTTCTATGCATGGAGTATGGATACTCTAAACATATTCTTTCATCTAAAAATGACTTTCATAATTGTTGCTGGAGGCTTAACTTTTCTTCACTCTAAAGCTGGAGATTTGTCTGCAAAAAATAAAGGGATGATTCAAGGGATGATTCTTCTTTCCACAATTGGCATATTTTATTCAGCAATTCAGTTTACAAGTTAAATTATGGCTATACGAAGTAGAAATATATATAAGCCCGATGGAGAAAAACCATTTAAGCTTAGTAGATCAAAAGTTGATAATTACATTAATTGTAAAAGGTGCTTTTATATTGATAGGCGCCTTGGTGTTGGCCAACCTCCTGGATTCCCATTTAATATAAACTCAGCTGTAGACGAGTTGTTGAAAAAGGAGTTTGATCAATATAGAGAAAAAAAAGAACCTCATCCATATATAGAAAGCTTAGGAATAAATGCTATACCCTATCAGCATGAAGACCTAGATAAATGGCGACATAACTTTACTGGAGTACAGTATCTCCATGAAAATACAAATTTAATCCTACATGGTGCAATAGACGATGTATGGATTGATCAGGATTCTGAAGAACTGATTGTTGTAGATTATAAAGCTACATCAAAAGATGGGGAAGTAACTATTGATGCAGATTGGCAAGCAGGATATAGAAGACAGATTGACTTTTATCAATATCTACTAAGAATGAATGGATTCAAGGTTTCTGATGATGGTTATTTTGTTTACTGCAATGGAGATAGAACTAAAGAGTCTTTTGGTGAACAAATGGAATTTAAAGTTAGTTTATTAAAATATACAGGATCCACTGACTGGATAGAGCCGGTAATCCAGGAAATAAAAGATCTTCTCGATGGGAATAAAGTTCCTAAAGTAAATGGAGATTGTGATTACTGCACCTATCTAGGGGACATATCATCTGTAACTAAATAGTTTTAAATTGAACTATCTAAGTAATTTTTAAGGTTAAGTATGTTTTCTGAAAATAGCTTTTCAAGTATCGGCTTAAAATATATAGGCCCGATAAGCCTCAAGAAACCCTTGAATTCAAAATCGCCAGCGTAAGTTATTTCTGTTCCTTCTCTTCCTGCAGATAGAAAAACCGAGTCAACAGCATTAAATAGCTTGGATTCGGTACTGAATGATGCCCTGAGCGGGCTTCCCCACTCTATAATTTTATAATCTAAAACTAAACTTCTATTATTTATTGAAGTCTTGATCCTAAAGACAGACCCTATTCTCAGAGGACCTTCCGTTAATAGCTCTACACTCTCATCATTAGGATTCCACTTGGGAAGATTGCGAAAATCAGCAACAAAATCGAAAGAGTCTTGAATACTTGAAGATACAGTTATTGTTTTTTCTACATGGACCATGTGTTTATATTAAATGACTAAATAAGGGAAAGAAAAATTTTCTTTTAATTTATTAGAGATAGACTCGAAGACTTATGTATAAACCCGCTTTGTAGGATAGTTGAGGAAGGGGCTATCTTAAGTTTAGAGACCTATTTCTAAAACCAATAAACCCAATTACCAAAAAGATAAGAATTTTTGCTGTTACAAGAGTTACATCTCCTGAATTTAAACCATCGTTATAAGGATCCCCATATGCTCCAAAAGAAGAAATATTTTCATCTATCCATTGAAATACATCATTAGTTCCGCTTAACATATTTGAAATCCACTCAATGGCTAGAAGTCCAATTCCAAAAGCCCATCCGTTTGAAGATTTACCAGTATAAGCTGCCATTGCAAACCCTAAGGCTCCGTAAGTGACTCCTCCTAAGGCTGCCTGAAAACCAGCCTGCATCATAGGACCGTAATCCAGAGTTTGACTCAGTTCCATAGTTGCCATTGGAATATACATAATATGAAACCAAGACATAGCAATAACTAATCCAAATAGTGTAGCGACAATTGAATGTGTTAGATAAATTGTACTTCTAGTCATTGGAAGAGCTGCTACAAATTCAAATGTGCCATCTTCTTCAGCTTTTGCACTCATCCTGTTTAGTAAAACAATCGTTGCTATTGCAACCAGAAGTGGAACGAAAAGATTAAAGAAATATGTCGTAATCATACCTTCAAGTGTAAAAACATTATCCCAATCTGATATCCCCATGAAATTCATTAACCCTTCATTTTCAGACATTCCTCTAAATGCTTCTCTTTGTTGGTCTATAACCAAATCTTCAAAACCCTCATTTGCAAAGGCCAACGGAAGTATTAAAAAATATATTGCTGGAGCAACTATCCACGTTATGATAAATTTTCTTGGAACGCTTAACATATACTTTAAGTAATTAATCATTACTCAACCTCCCTATCATAAAATTCAAAAAAAGCATCTTCTAATTCTTTACCATCTTCTTTTGCTTGCTTTTCAAATGTCTTATATGATTCATCATAAATTTTTGAACCTACTTTAAGAACAGCCATTGAGTCTGCTATCTTCTCAACCTCAGAAATTATATGTGAAGATAGTAAAACAGAAACTCCATTATTACTAAATTCTTCAATGGTCTCAAAAAATGTTCTCTGATGAAATGGATCTAATCCTGAAGTTGGCTCATCAAGGATTAATGCTTTTGGTTTATGTAGAAGTGCCAAAATAACAGCAGTCTTTTGTCTGTTTCCTTTTGAAAGTTCTTTAACTATTTGCTTCACATCTAACTCAAACTTTTCTGATAGCTCCATAGCATAATCTATTGAACTATCTCTCATTTGAGCACCTAGTTTGAAAAGAGTTTTTGAATTTAAATTCTGTGGGAGCTGGGGATCACCTGGCAAATAGCCAATAATTTTTTTTGCCTCAACTGGGTTATCTAATGTATCTATTCCATTTACACTTAAAGTGCCTTCGGAGGGTTTCAAGAAGCCCATAAAGCTTCTCATAGTAGTTGACTTTCCTGAACCATTTGGACCTAATAGTGCTTTTACCTCTCCATCTTCAAGAGATATATTTATATCTTTAACACCTTTGTTATTCTTATAAAGCATTGTTAAAGATTCAATTTGTATCATATCGATATTATATACACTTTCTTATAAATAGATAATGTGAAAACCCTACTACCCTTTGCTCTCTCTCTGTTTTTTTCTAATCCAAGTAAGAAGTAAGACTGGCATTATAAACCACAACAGATCATGCCAGCTTCCAGGATGGTGATAAAAAATAGGTAAGTAATCAATAAGCATGGCTACAAATAAGAAGAGAGAACCCAGTTTGCTATATTTAATAGACCACTAGGAGCGACTCCAAAGATAATCGTAAGAAGAGCTAGTACCGAAAGCACTACTGAGTTAGTTCGAGATACCACATAAGTTGATTCTGACTCTGGCTCCTCTATAGACATTGTCCATATTGGCTTTAAATAGAAATAAAAACCTAAGACTGATGCTATAAGAAAAATGACTACCCATACATATAGGTCAGCTGCCCACAAGTTAGTAAATAGCAAAAATTTAGCAATGAAGCCGCTCGTTAAAGGCATTCCGGCTAAACCTAAGAGAAAGACAGAAAAGCAAATACCAAGAAAGGGATTCTTCTTTAATGATCCTTTTAATTGATCAATATCAATAGTTGAGCTGAAACCATCAGCAACTATGCTTATAACAACAAATAATCCGACCAGCTGAATCATGTAAACCACTAGATAAAATAGTGATGCAATTACTGCAACCCCTCCGGAGGCAATCCCAGAAAAAATTAGGCCTGCTTGAGCAACACCGCTGTAGGCAATAAGCCTTTTTAGGTCTGATTGTGTCATGGCAAACAATGAGCCGATTACTACTGATAAAATTGTAACGATAGCAAAAACAATTGACCTGTTGAGAGATAACAAAGGAAAGACAATTGTTGCCATTCTTGCTAAAACAATAAATGAAGCTCCTTTGACTACTGCTGCCATATAACCAACGTATCCTGTTGGAGCTCATTGATAGACATCAGGGGCCCAAGCATGGAAAGGTGCTGCAGATACCTTAAATAATAAACCAAAAGTAAACAAAGCAAGGCCAACGATTGCTGTTAAAGGAACGTTGGGTTCACCAATATACGCAATTGAAAGAGAAGTCTCATAAACACCTGATGCGGATACAGCAGTATACATAAGGGCAACACCATAGACCAAAATTGCTGAAGCAAAAGATCCGAATAAGAAATATTTAAGTGCTGCCTCATTGCTGTATGAGTCTTTCCTATTTAGACCAGCAAGAGCATATAGGCTAATAGACCCTATCTCAAGTCCAATAAACAACATAATATAATGCTCGGATGA
>JAYZKG010000050.1:0-7885 GCA_036163695.1 Actinomycetota bacterium
TCGTTGTGTTTTATCATAATTTCTAATCCATCTTCTCCGGTGTATCCAGTTCTAGCAATAATAATTTCATCATTAAAAAGTTCATTTTTTGATACTAAGCATTGAAACTTTTCCGGAATAAGAATATAGTTAGTAAGCTTATCTACCACATTTGGGCCCTGTATCGCTAACAGAGATGTCTCATTATTCATATAGGTAGTTTCTAATTCATGTATATTAAACCAATCAATTACTTTTTTAGTATTGGATGCATTACAAATCAAAATTAAATAAGTATCAAATTTCCAAATAATTACATCATCAATAACTCCCCCTTCATGATTTAGAATCATTGTATATAATGCAGTACCTGTTTCATTTTCCAGTATGTTCCCACATACAAGTTTATTAAGTATTTCAATATGGTTATTATTAATATGTAGACGACCCATATGCGATACATCAAAAAATCCAGAATCATCTCTAACATACGCGTGTTCTTTTAGAGTTCCGTCATAAGAAATAGCCATCTCCCATCCATTAAAATCAATAAATTTTCCATTGTATTTTTCTAATCGTTGGAATAGGTTAGTTCTTTTCAAGAAGTTACCTTTTACGATATAAAATTATGATAATCAGATTCAGACATCCCACTGTCCTCTGAATTGGTTATTGAAGCTTTATAAATCCAACCATCTGATAAGGGAGATGAATTTATTAATTCGGGCTCCGTATCAAGCTTCTCATTAACCTCTATAATTTCACAGTCAAAAGGTGCATAAACCTCAGCTATAGTTTTAGTTGCTTCAAGCTCTACTACAGGAGAACCTTTTTTGTATGATTCACCAATATTTGGCATAGTTACAAAAACTATATCTCCTAACTCTCCTTGTGCATAAGCAGAAATACCAACCGTTATCGTTTCTCCGTCTTTTACATACCATTCATGTGTTTCAAGATATTTTATTTCACTCATTTAATCTCCGTAATCTACACAAGTATATATTAATTAGAAATAAAGAATTACATAGTTATATTTGGTTAGATTTTGAAATTTCTCCAAACCATTTAGCAGAGTTCTTAGGTGTTCTAATCATAGTTTCTCTATCTACATTGACTAAACCAAAATTCATCGTATATCCCAAATCCCACTCGAAATTATCTAGTAATGACCAATATAAATATCCAATGACTTTATCATTTTTTTTCATGTATTCGCTTACTGATTGAAGTACAGTATTAACAAACTCAATCCTTTCGTCGTCATTATCAGTAGCAATACCATTTTCAGTTATGAAAATTCTTTTATCTGGGTACATATTGTGTATTCTTTTCAAATTGTATAACACTGCTTCTGGTCGATATTCATATCCCATTTTTGTAGTTCTTGTTGAGGAATCTATTCGTCCATTTCTTCCAGCAAATATCTGGAGTAGTCGAGGTAAGATATATCGTCTTAACAACTTAGAACTTAATAAAAATGAATTTATTATCTTAATAAAAATATTATTCGGCATTCGTACAATCGTATAGGTCTGAAGTGCTATATAGTCGTCATCTTTAGAAGCTTCTAGAAACTTATCCTCTAAATGATATTTAATATAATTTTTTAATTTATTTGAGTCATCATCTTCCCATTCTTGTAAAGCATGGGTCATTGCAACTAGAGCATTTTTGTTATATTTCTTTATTGTTGAGTGTGCAGCAAGATGTGCATTGATTATATTATCTGAAGCAATATTAAAAATATTTTCATCAGCTACTCCTGGTGGGAACTTGTTTGTAGAAAAATAGCCAAAAAAAGAAAAAATTCCTGGTTCATTTATCGTATTGAAATATTTAAGATCTTTAGGCAGATGTTCCATCATGGTGGCTACATATCTATCAAAATAAAATACTATATCTTTGTTTGCCCATGCCCCATCAGAGATCACCCATTGCGGTGAAGTGAAATGGTGAAAAGTTATTATTGGTAAAATTCCTTTATCAAGTAACATTTGAGTTTTTTTAACGTAATGATCAATAGCTTCAATATCAAATTCATCATTTTTAGGTTCTACCCTACTCCATTCAATAGAGAATCTAAAAGCTTTAATTCCAAGTGATTCCATTAACTGAATATCATCTTTGTAAAGTTCAAAATGTTTGCACGCTTCTCCACAAGGCTCTGCACATCTAGAATTTTTTTTTGTTTCCCATGCAGTCCAATCATTGTTGTATATACCTCCTTCAACTTGATATGAAGCAACTGCCGTCCCAAAAATAAAATTTTTAGGGAAACTTATTTTCATTTGAATATCCTCCATAGATAAATTGAATATGAAATCATTAATATTTGAGCTATTAACCTAACAATGTGACCATTAGTAGTTAGTGTGTTGCCCATAAAAGGAATATTGTTAATCCACATATGTAAATTTCCAAGATAAACAACTACTAAAAATATCGCTAATAATAAAGCTCCTTCTGATTTCCATTTTGTGAGCAAAGAGATTCCTAGTATAACTTCTACAGCACCTGCTAGTAGATGCATAATTCTTGGATTTGGCAAGTATGTTGGTACTAGTGCGTCATAAATAGAAGGGTTTGTAAAATGGGTAATTCCGACATAGATAAAGAACGTTGAAAAGATGATTCTTAATATATCTTGTATTACAATCATTGATCTAATAACAAGCTTAGCTCTTCTTGTGCTTTTGTAATCTGCTCTAAAGCTATTGATTGATCGTCAGGAAAATAACATTCCATATTCTCAGTAAGTAAATTATAAATATTTGTTAAATTATCTAGTCTTACTTCTAAGTAGGATATATAGACCTCTCTATATTTGTAATTTATATCAATTTCATCAAAAAATGTTTTTCTATCGATGTCTATAGAGTCTGGAGAGAGTTCATCAAGATATAAATTAAAATCTTTTGTATTGTCAAAGAGTTTATTCGAATATCCTACATATTCAATTTCTATTTTGTCACAAAAAGTTAATTCAATTGTTGTAGATGTAGTTGTAATCTCTTGTTCTAATGTTTGAATATCAACTGAACAAAAGCTGGTAGCAAATGAAATAAAGACATATGTAGTGATTACATGTATTTTATATTTTATGAACAATACTATATCCCCCAAATAGACCCAAAAGGTCCCACAATAGTCCCTATCACAGCGCCATAAATAAAACCGTAGACCAATCCCCTTTTTAAGTACTTAATAGTTTCTATTTGAAATAATAATCTTGAATCTTCTTCAAATTTGAACCTAAATCTATAATCTTCTGAGAAGATGTGTCTAATCACTGGATAGCAATAAAATAATGTACCGACACCAATAGCTGAATAAACTCCTTGAATTGTTCTCTCAAATACTATTTGCATCATATAAAACTATTCTAGACAGTTGGTAAGAAATATAGAACAAGTAACCTATACCTTATGGGTGAAACAGAATTGTATATTTATCTTATATTATTTCTAGCCGCCTTTGTTGCAGGATTTATTGATTCGATAGCAGGTGGGGGTGGCTTAATCGCAACCCCAGCATTATTGTTAGCAGGACTACCTCCGTTAAATGCTTTAGCTACAAATAAATTGCAAGCAGTATTTGGATCATCAACTGCGGCAATTAATTATTATAGAAAAATTGAAAAATCGAGCAAAGAGCAAAAATTATCGTTGTTATTTGTTGTTTCATTCATTGGTTCAGTATTAGGAACAATAATTATCTCATCAATAGATGCTTCTATATTGATTAACTTAATTCCAATTTTATTAATAGGGGTAGCATTGTTTTTTGCGCTTAAGAAAGATTTAGAAAAAATTCATAGAAATACAATACTTACATTTAATACATTTATTTTGATTACTTTGCTAATAGGAGGATACGATGGAGCTATTGGTCCAGGAACAGGATCGTTTTTTATGCTTGCATTTGTATCACTTAGAGGTATGACTTTATTAAATGCCACTTACAACACTAAAGTTGTCAATTTTGCTTCAAACTTAGGTTCATTGATTACATTTATTTATCTTGATTTAGTTAATTGGTCTATTGGTTTTGTTATGGCAGCAGGTCAAATACTTGGAGCTTATTGTGGTTCAAACTTAACAATAAAAAAAGGAGCTAAAATTATTAAACCAACACTCGTAATTATGTCACTCCTGATGTCTTTAAGACTTTTGTTAACCTAAACATGTGTTTATATAACCGTTAAGGAAATCAACTTCATCACTTGATAGTGGACCAGTATCACGGTAATGATTATATGAACCTCCGAAGTATAGAACTATAGAGTCTGCAAATTTCTCTTCACCGCCGAAAAATTCCCATGCATTTTTTCGATAATTATCGTTGTTATCATCGAGGCATTCTCTTGTTAAGAAAGAAAGTGCGTGAGAAGCTTCATGTAAAAGTACATCCTTATATTCATTAGCAGCAAAAGCTCTGTTAGAAATCCATATTGAGAGCTTCCATTCTGAACCTTTTGTGCCGTCTGGATTTGTTCCAGAAGAATCCCATACCCCATATGGACAACGCCCAACAACACTTTGAGCATATTGATGACAACCGTTAATAAAGATAACCTTCGATTCCATTAATGTTTTTATCTTTACAGGAAGTTCACCAACTTCATTGTCTAATAAAATTTGATTTTCACCTTCGTAACCGGCAAAGCCAGAATAGGGCCCTTCGTATAATGTTGTTTCTTCAACATCATCATCAATTATCTGAACTGATTCCTCGTCTTCAGAAATACCTACAATTGTTGGGACTGTAGTTGTAGTGGAGGTGGTACTTGAAGTTGTAGTTGTAGTGGAGGTGGTACTTGAAGTTGAAGTTGTAGTTGTAGTGGAGGTGGTACTTGAAGTTGTAGATGTAGTGGAGCTGGAACTTGATGTTGTAGATGTAGTTGTAGGTTGAAGAACAGCACTTACTTCATCACTTGTATTTGTAATATAGAGAAATGCCGAAAATGTAATAGTAATTAATATAAACAAAGTTATGTATTTATTATTCATTCTTACCAAATTTCTTAATACCATTACCTAACAAAAATATTCCTACAATATATGCTATAAGTATCAAAGCAAAAGTGTAAGAAAATGAGCCCATGCTTAGTACATCTTGTTGAAGTGTCGCAAACTCACTATCAGGAGGGATGATCAAGATTCTTATAAACAACCATACACTGACAAAAAACGATACTAGAGAAAATACTTTGAATGCTCCTTTCGAATCATTGATTGATTCAAATAATTCGTTTCCTCCACCAGGAAGTGCTTTGAAAATAACTCCCTCTAAGCACATTAAGTATGTCAATGTGCATATTGCAGATAAAAAAGGAGACTGGTATATGAATAGGAAAGAAGTTAAATAAAAAAACAGAAAACCTACCCCGGTTAAAGTAAGAGAAGAAAAGAACTTTGGAGAAATTGTAGCATCTTCTCTAGTTGAAATAATGTAACTACTGGCAATAAAGCCGAAGATAAAACCAATAGGCATCTTGAAGAATACAAATGCTGCTGTCGATATAAGTGCAAATAAAATAGCTTGTGGGGACCATCTATATTTAACTAATGAATTAAAATATTTCCTTTCAATTACACCCTCAACACCTTCATAGGATATCGTAACAATTGTTAACCCAACAAAGGCAGCAATGAATATTGCTAGATTTTCTAGATCGAATACTAAATCTGTGCCATCCTCGACATAGCTTATCAAAAATGATGTAAGTATTAGAGCAAGAAAAATTTGAAATACATTAATAGCTTTACTTGAAGATGCAAAATCTCTATCTTTAGATAGCCAAGGAATAGAATGTGTAGAAATGATTTTACTAAACCATTCTTGTAGTAATAAAACTAGATAGAAAAGAATAATTATTCCAGTAGATAATATGACACCAATACTATTTTTTTCTTGATTGTTAAAATCAATTTCGTTAAATAGTGGAATTGATGTTATTAATGGGTTGTCAATTTCCACATCAATGATATTCATATTTTGAGTTATTGGAATTGTTGTAGTAGTTGTTGTAGGAGGAGGAATTGTAGTTGTTGTTGTAGTAGTTGTAGTGGTGGTAGTTGTTGTAGTAGTTGTAGTGGTGGTAGTTGTTGTACCAATAGATACAACTTCATTAAAGAATTCTTCTTTTATAAATTCGACACAACTTATTGCATCGCAATCTTCATTCTGATTAACTGCTTGTTTTCTATGAACAATAATTTTGATAGTTACATCACCAGAGTAACAACAAAGATTCACCTGACCTGATAATGATGGCAACTCATATTCTTGGGTTGATTCATCATGTTCGATTATTAAATATACCCTTGAGGCGTTTTCAACTTCTACAGACCATTCGACAAGAATTCTGTCATTGTGATCTCTACTTATATCAATGTATATTTCATCCGATTTATCAGAACCATTAAACAAAAGGATAAATAAAATAAAAAAAAGAATTTTTTTCATTAGTAGTGCTCTATTGTTTTTAACACTCCAGTAACTATTAGGCGTTGTTTGGCTGAATATTTAGGATGGCAAGTTGTTAAAGTAATACGAGCTTGGCCTCTGTTGTATAAGTAGTACTCCCCTGTTCCGACATCAACTACATGCATTTCATCAACTATATATACATAATTTTTATTATTGTATGTTAAATGTATCTCATCACCCATTTCTAAATTATCTATATTCTTAAAAGGAGCTCCGTAGGTTGTCCTGTGACCGGCTATAGCAATATTGCTATTATTTGAATTTGAATAGTCAGATTCGATATATCTACCAGGACCAATTTCTAAGTTTTCTGTATTGGTTCCTTCTGTTACATATTGCTTTAGGTTAATTGAAGGGACTTTGAGTATTGCAAATACCTCTGGTTCGCTCTGATCTATTTCATTATTATTATTTCCTACAAAAATATCAAAAAATGCATTTCTAAGAGATAATCTTGCATCAGAGATTTTATTGACAGATTGACTGAGATCAACTTCGTTTATATAGCTATCTTTATCAAGATTGATTTCGTTTAAGTATTTGGATTCTAATTTTTCTTGGGCTGCAAGTTGATAATAATTAGTAATATATGTTTCATACGTTGAATATGTAGAAATCAAAAGTGCCGTAACGAAAAGGGTACTTGAAATTGTTAACGATACTTTATTGAACAGACTCTTTTGAAAGTCGATTATCTTAATTGCTGACTCTCTACCTCTATCTTTGAATAATTGTTGAGTCAAAGAGTTATCTGAAAATCTATATTCAAAATATTCTTTGCTATCAGATAGCCTTCTTAAAATATTCTTTTTAACAGAGTGCTCGTTCTTATTGTTTAAGTATTTGTTAAATATTGAATCGTTTGATAAATCATCGTATCTAAATTCATTCTTAATTAATGAGTTTCTTAAAGATTCAAGTTGCGTTTGTGTGTAAGCAATATTCTTTATATGCCTACCAACATTAAATATGTTTATATTTAGTTGATTAGTTAATTTATAATCTAAATCAACTGACTTATTTATTAGGGTCTCTATTTTATCTTTTATTGAGTTTGCCTGATCTTTGAGTTTATGAGATTGGATAAAATAATTTAGTTGTTTTACATCCCTTAAGCGTTTAATTAGAACAAGGAAGAATCCAGAAAATAAAGAAGCAAGTGCGTAATATATAGACTTCAGATAATTGTATCCAGTATCCGCAAGCGTTACAGATGTCTCTTCATATACATATTGGACGATGAAGTTACCATCAGTAAAATATATATCTTCTTCGTAGTCCCATACAAAATAATCATTGCCTTCTTCAGAGGTTAGTGGGTCTCCAATTTCATCAGGTATAGTGGTTGTAGTTGTTGTTACATATATATCAACGTCTTCGGTTGTAAGAATTTCTGGAATAGTTGTGGTAG
>JAYZKG010000051.1:0-17313 GCA_036163695.1 Actinomycetota bacterium
AAGATACATTAATCAAAATATTTATTGGGATTGTTCCTGCAGTATTGCTGGGAGCTTTTACAAACCTTTCAGAAATAATAACAAATTCTTTAAATATAGTCTTCTACACAGGAGTTGCATATATCGCCCTATCAGTATTGCTATATATCTCAAAAAATTTAATTGAAGGAGAAAAAGGAATAAGTAGTTTAACTTACCTTGATGCTCTTTATATCGGTCTTGCACAATCAGTTGCACTTATGCCTGGTGTCTCTAGAGCTGGGGTAACTCTTATTGCCGCTCTTCTAATTGGAATGAATAAAAAAGATGCTTTGCTTTTTTCATTCCTTTTGGGGATTCCCACAATTGGAGGTGCTTGGGTCTTCTCGTTAGTAAGTTATGGGATAGACTATAGTCTACTTACGATTCTTTCGACACTTCTTGCATTCATATTTGGATTACTTGCTATACGTATTCTTATTAGGTTCACATTGGATTCAAATTTATACAAATTTAGTTTTTATACCTTTGCTTTAGGTTTGATAGCAATAATAGTTAGCTAGTTAAGAATCATAATTAGAACTATTTCTCACCGCTTGATCAAGCTGAACATTAATTAAGCTAGGCTTACCTGATTTCTCTGCCTTCTTGAGAGCTGGAATTAGATCTTTTGGTTTTCTGACCAGTTGCCCATAGCCTCCCATTGACTCAACATATTTGTGATAAGGTCTGTATCCTAAAGTATCTGCAACAGTGTTTCCTGGAGAATAAGCTTCGTGGAAAGTTTTGATATTATTCCAAACTCCATCCATCCCAACAATTCCAATTATTTGGATACCCATTCTAACAAATGTATCAAATTCAAATCCATTGAATCCAAAACCACCATCACCAAATATAATATAAACCTTGGTATCTCTTCTTGCAACCTTTGCGCCAAGTGCATACCCTGGACCTGTCCCTAAGCTACCAAAAGGTCCTGGGTCTAAAAGCCAACCTTGTTTTGATGTCTGTAGTCTCTTAGCAGTAGAAGAAACTACATCTCCTCCATCCACTGCTACAATCGCATCTTCTCCTATATGTTCGGAAACAATTTTTGCAAATTCTTCAGGATGAAATCCCCTATGAATGGCAATTGCATCTTCGATCCGTTCTCTTTCTTTTTCTTCTATTTCCCTCAACTTATTTAGCCATTCATTGGGAACTCTCTTAATTTTATAGTTTGATAACTTTTTGATTGCTGAATCAAGAGCTGTATGAATTTGAATAGAAGGAGTAATATTCCAAGAAAGCTTCTCTTTGTCTGGATCAATTGCCACTATCTTGGCATCTTTTGAAATGCCTTCTCCATATTTGAGTCTAAAATCATAATCTACTCCAAACGAGAGGACTAAATCTGCTTCTGATAAAGCATGCTTTCTTGATCTTGAGAAAAAATATTTACTATTAAATGGAACAGACCCTCTTGCTTGACCACTCAAATAGGTAGGTAATTTATTTGAAGAAACAAATTTATTTAGCTCATTTATAGATTCTACTTTTGAACCGATTAGTAAAACGGGTCTTTTTGCCTTTGATATAGCATTCCTAGTACTTAATAATTTCTTTGAGGAAGGCTTATTAAGCTCAATATTCTGATTTAATTTAGGACTGTTTTTTGTTTTACTAACTAACTCGACTTGAACGTCAAGAGGAATGTCGATAAATGAAGGACCTCCTCTTCCATTAAAGCAAGACTCTATTGCTTTATTTATTTTCCCCTCAAATTCTTCTGGATTGTTGATTGTTGATGCAAATTTTGTAATTTTTTTAACCATAGGTGGGTGATCAAACTCTTGAAGCCCTCCTTTCCCTTCTTGTCTTCTGTAATGCCTTCCTGAAACAACAAGAAGCGGGACATTCGAAAAATGTGCAGTTGCTATTGAGTTAATTGAATTCATAAATCCAGGACCTGCTGTTACTAACGCTACTCCTAATTTTCCTGATATTCGTGAATAACCTTCAGCAGCAAATATGGCATTCTGTTCATGACGTACATCAACTATCTCAATTTTTTGTTTGTGGCAACTGTCTAATAGGGGTACTATGTGGCCTCCCGTAAGGGTAAATACTGATTTCACTCCTATCTCTGAGATGATTTGAGCAAACCTATCGCTTAGAATAATTTTTGACATAATTAATTTATCGATATATTTAAAGGAATCTTCTTTGGCTTAGTATCAGTAATCTTTTTCCCTATTTCTGTAAAGATCTTATATACTTCACTTTCTTTTGAGCTAATCAATTTTCCAGAGTCAGCTAATTTCCCTAATTCAGGATCTAGAGGAATGCTCCCAAAAAAGTTAGTTTCCAAATTGCTAGCCAAAGCTTCTCCGCCTCCCTCTCCAAATGGAAGGAGTTTTTCTTGCCCACTTTGAATAAAAGACATATTTTCTACAACTCCTAAGACATCTGACTTTACCTTATTGGCCATAATCCCTGCTCTCTGAGCAACATCAGAAGAAGTTTTTTGTGGAGTAGTAATAATTAATGTCTCAGAAATTGGAAGAAATTGTGATAAAGAAATTGAAACGTCTCCAGTGCCGGGCGGCATATCGATGAGAAGGATATCGATATCTTGCCAAATTACTTCATATAAAAATTGCTCAATTGCTTTGTGAAGCATTGGTCCTCTCCAAATTACTGCTTCATCTTTCTTTACAAAGTAATCCATTGAGATTACCTTGACTCCATGAACATATGAAGGGAGTATTCTTCCTTCAAAAGGTATTGGTGGAAAGATTGCACCTAACATTTTTGGAATTGAATATCCCCATATATCCGCATCCATTACACCAACCTTTTGCCCTAGTTCATGAGTCATAGTAAGTGCAAGCATAGATGAGCAAGTTGATTTACCAACACCCCCTTTTCCACTAGAAATTCCAATTATCCTTTTATCTTTAGAAAATTCTTTTTTTGATTCCTCAATTGGGACATCAATTTTTAAAACTTTTTTTCCATAATTAAGATCTTCTTCGGTAGGTTCAACGAATTTAATCTTGTATTTATCATTTATTTCTTTTACTAAATGCTCAATTGCCTCCCTTACCCAAATCATATTTGAATAATCAATAATGCTAACTGTTTCTTTCTTCTCTGCTTTTATTGCTTTCAATTCCCTGAATGTTAGGTCAAAACCTGGGTAAAGCTTATTTTCTAAAACATCCTTCATGTTTATTAGTTTATGATTATTTCCCGATTAAATTTGAATTATGTCTAAAAGATTTCTTATTTCTACTGTACTGGTTCTACTGATTGTTTTGCCTCTTTTCTTCTTTGGTAATAATAATTCAGCCTCAATTGAAAAGAATACAGAAATAAATAACGGAATAATAATTCAAAATGAGACCTTGCTTCTTTCATCTGGAATAAAGGAAAATATATATTTAATTAATAAAAACGAATTCCTAATAATTAATTTATGGGCAAGCTGGTGTTCTCCATGCCTAGAGGAGATCCCTGAACTAAATAAGCTATCAAGACATCCAGACATAAATATTCTAGGATTAGTAATTAATGATACAGAAGAAGATGCCATAAGCACCATTTCTGATTTAGGTATTAACTATCCAATAGTAATTAAGAGATTATACGTAGATAAAATCCTTGATCAAATTATATGGTCCGGAATCCCTACTTCAGTAATTTTGAATAAGAAAAATGAAGTAGTCTCTACAATCTATGGAAAAATTGATGAAAAGACAATTCTCAAGCTAATTAATTCATTATCGAATTGATTGAAGGCTATAATATTAATCGTGAGTGAAATTATTTTTTGGAGGATATTACTTGTTTTAGGTAGCGGTGTAGTCCTAGGAGGTTCTGGACTCTTTGCACTAAAACTAATTCTCTCAACAACTGGTAAGAAAAAATTATCAGATTTAATCCCCAGAAAATAATTTAGTAGCGGGGGTAGGATTTGAACCTACGACCTTCGGGTTATGAGCCCGACGAGCTACCAGACTGCTCCACCCCGCGCTGAAATAAAAATAGTAACTATAATAAAAGAAAAATCAAGTTATTTATTATTTTCGTCTAATAATTCTAAAGCTTTTGCTACTAGCCTATCGGCTTGCTCAATTAAAGTTTGGTATGTTCCCAAATCTCCTTCAAGGAGAGCACTTTGAGCTTGGGCGAAAGATTCTGATGCACGCTCTAATAAATCCATAATTGCATCATCTGTAGAAAGACTTTCGTCAATACCTGCATCAATATTTATGTCACCAAAAATTCCCGCTAACGCTGACTGCAAAGTATCTCTCATCACAATTCTGTCCTGATAAACAACAACCACAAATTTGAATTCAGGTAAAGGGTTCTCCTCTCCCTGGAGATATATCGGCTGATAATACAGAATAGATTGGTTAATAGGGACTACAAATAAATTTCCCTTAATGACCTGTGACCCTTGTTGGTCAAGCAAGGTGAATATTTGAGAAATATCTGGATCCTGTTGTATCCTTGTAGCTACCTGAGACGTTCCGTCAACAAAATCTCCTTTGGGTAAGTAGTAATTAATCAACCTACCATAATTTTCAGGATCAGCATTGGCTACCAAGAAAGATTGCATGTTTGGTCTATTTTCTGGATTAAATGGTTGCATTATCAAATAGGAAAGAGTTTCCTCTCCTGGAAGGTTCATAAGCAAATAGTATGGAACCATTGGTCTAAAACCTAATTCCGTCAACTCTCCTCTTAATCTTGCAATACGAGGGGTTGTTGAAGAGTCAGCTGGTATTGACCACGGATCTTCATCTGCATAAAAAACTTTTGGATCTGTCATATGGTAGATACGGTACATATCTGACTGTATTGTGAACAAATCTTCCGGATATCTTAAATGATTACGTAAAGAAGGCGTCATCTGAGATTTATTAGTAAATAATTTGGGGAATATCTTCGAATACGAATCAATCAATGGATCTTCTCCATCTTCAATATAGAAGACCATTGTTCCATCATATGCATTAACAACAGCTTTCACTGAATTCCTAATGTAATTAAAGCTATCTGGCAGGCCTGATCTTTCATTTATTCTAGAAGTATCTGCAGGTTGCGAGTAAGGATAGCGATCTGAAACGGTGTACATATCAACAATCCAAAAAAGACTCCCATCAATTAATGCTAAATACGGGTCATTATCAGTGTAGAGAAATGGTGCTGCTTTTTTTACTCTCTCAAGAACATTACGAACCATAATTACTTTTGAATCACTTTTAAATTGATTTGAAATCAATATGTTTAAATCACTGTACCTAAGAGCAAATCCAAGCCGTTTGAATATAGAACCTACTTCTACTCCCCCTTTTCCTGAATAATTTGTATAAGCTACAGTCTGGCCCTCTGTAGACATAGGGTAATCAACCTCATCTTGTAGTGTGTTTACAAATACATAGTCTCCCACTTCAGAAGTCTCTCCAAAATATAGTCTGGGTTGATCTACTTCTAGTTCAGATACACTTGTTGTAGCAGGAACTCCTTTAACATAAAAATCAGGCTGGCCTTGAGCGGCAACTTCATTTGCTGGGCTAAACACAACACCGAATCCATGTGTATATTGTAATTTTTCATTAACCCAACCTGTTGCTGGTAAGTTTGTTTGATCTAATTCCCTTGCTGCAACCATTACCTGAGTTTTTTGACCATTAATTATGTACCTGTCGACATCAACTTCGGTCAATCCATAATATGCTCTTATCTCTTGTAATTGACTATATGTTTCTGCAAGAACAGTTGGATCCCAAAGCCTAATATTATCTATAGTTTGCTGATTTTCTATCAAGCTAGCGGATGTTAAATCATTTGACCCTGCAAAAGGAATCTCTTCAATATTATCTAGCCCGTAAGCAAACCTTGTATATTTTATATTATCCGCTACATAAGGAAGTTCTTTATTTAATTCATCTGGTAAAACTCTAAATCTTTGTACAGCTGCAGGGACAATCCCACCAACAATTATTGAGACTGCAAGCCAAAGCCCGATAGCAGTTGTAGGTAATAACCAACCTCTCCTTCGGATATTAATTAGGAGTAATATAGCTCCAAATATTGATATAAGTATAAGAAGATTTAATGCAGGAAGATGTGCTTTTACATCTGTATAGCTAGCTCCAAACACTTTCCCCCTTGGGGAATAAAGCAAATCATAAGCGTCTAGCCTGTATGCAGCGGCTTTAAGTAGTGCAATAAATGCTAGTAATACAGATAGGTGTGCCTTTCCTCCACTGCTTACCTCGGGAAGTTGTCCAGGTCTTAACTGTACGGCACCTGTTGCAATAAAATACAACCCTACTATAAACGAACATACAACTACTAATTGGATTAACCAAGAGACTGCCTGTCTAAATAATGGAAGACCATAAACGTATCTTGAAATATCGGAATTAAATATTGGATCAACTATTCCAAAATCTGATTGGTTAATGTAAAGTAAAACTGGTTCCCATAAAATAGAAGCACCTACTCCTAAAAATAAAGAAATAGCTATTGTTCCAATAACTCTATACCGTAGAAACCTTTCATTTACCCAACTTCTTAATCTTGACATAGGATCTAGGTTCTCAAAATCTAGAGATTCAAAGATATCAACTACTGGTGCTGCTCGAACTGCTAATCGAAGATTTACAAAAATAAATGCAAATGCAACGAGCGAAGTTCCAACAACTAATCCTGTACGTGTAAGTATTATTGTCCACCATACACTCGAAAGATCAACAGAACCAAACCAGAGAAAATTTGTGTAGAAAGTTGCTATACCTCTAGCTAATGAAAAACCTATAATTGCAACAAAAATTAAGAAAGATAAACCTCTTCTCTCTTGATCGTTTTGATTTCCAAACCTTCCTACACTTACCATATTTATTTATTCTATGTTTACCTTGATTTAACGAGAAGTATATTCATTAATAACTGATAGAGCTTCAACAAAAGAATTTATTGGGATAATTTCTGTATTTTCATCTATAAATTGAGCTGCTTCTTCAAAATTACTTGTAGGGACAAGAACAAGTTCTGCACCAACTCTTTTAGCAGCAATAATTTTTTGCTTGACACCTCCCACTGGCCCTACTGAACCATCAATTTCTATCGTCCCGGTTCCGGCTATTGTTTTCCCTTTTGTGATATCTTCATTGACAAGGAGATTATAAACATTTAAAGCCATCATTAACCCTGCTGATGGACCCCCTACCGAACCAGTGTTTATGTCTACATCAAAAGGAAACTCATATACCTCGTTTGGGGTTGATGCCAAGAAACCAACCATTGGCTCTCCTTCATATTCAACATGCTCTATCAACTTTGTATCAAACATCTGTAATTCACCATTTCTAATATATGAGATAGTAACTATATCTCCAATATTAAAGGTCCTTAATTTCCCTATAAAATCTGAAACTGAAGTAACTTCTTCATCCTCTATCATCACAATTAAATCTTCTTTCTGTAGCTTTTCTGCCACAGGTGAATCTTCTAAGATACCCACGACTAAAACCCCATCTCCTGAGGTAGTGATATTGTAACCTAAGCTATTTAGTGCGACAGCAATAGCTACATTTTCTGAGGTTCTCATATTATTCCTGCTAATCTCATTAAGTTCATCTGGATTTACTCCTTTAGGTAAAATTTGCTCTCTCTCATAAAGATCAACTGAATTATCTAATTTTGCCCAAAAGTAATAAAAATAATTAGCTTCATCTCTTCTTACAGTCAATTGGTATAGTGTCCCAGAAGAAGCAAAGGTTGATTTGTTGCTAACATCAATATCCCATTGATATGGAGGGCCAGGTGACATAAAATAATAGTTTGTTTTGACTAGTCCAAAAGGTGACAATCCAATAAAGAAGATAAGTAAAATTGTAGTTTTTTTACCTAAGCTATCTATATACTTTCTCACAATTTCATTCTATAGGATTTGAAGAAAAAAAAGAGCCGGTACTTGACCGGCTCTATAAAATTTATGTAATTTTTAATCTATGAACAAGGACCAGCTGTCCAGTCATATGCTGCTGCTGTTTTACCTACATACCTTGATGCAAGTGACCTAGTTCCACTAGGAATACTTCCATCTGGTATTCCGATTGAACTATCAGCATCTGCTCGGTTTTGACCCAACTCTCGTGTTGGCATCATACCTGCAGACTCAACATTAACATTAGCTGCTGCTCTTCTTATTCCAGCTCGTGTTAGATCTCCACCTTTAATAGCAGCTTCAAGTACCCCTTTTAGATGGTACTGTGAAGCCCAACCAGCGACTAAGAAAGTGCTAGCTGAATCTGTAAAGTTTCCAAGCGTCGCACGCATAGCTGCATGGCCAGGTGTGTCAGCTTCGAATGGATCTACGAACGCCAAGTTATATACAGCTCCTGACTCAAAGACTGGCTTTAGAGCAAAGCCTTCTTGAACAAAAGCATCATTATATGAAGGTGCTGCCAACATAGCTAGAGGTACTACCCCTGCCTGTGCCGCTCCACCAATAACTTGTGCCATCAAAGTTGGACTTAGAGCTGGAAAGTATGCATCAACTGGCTGAGTTATCAATAACCCAGCAGCTTGTGCAACGTCAAACTCTGTAACTGGCGGAATGTATTCCCAAGCTATTTCTAGCCCGTTATTTTTAGCTGCTTCTCTAACACCAGCAGCCCAGTCTCCACCATAGTCACCTTGATATCCAATAATTCCTATTTTCTTTATTGGTGCAGGATAATTGTCCATAGCCCAGTCAACTGCATTCATTCCGTCTGCACAATATGCAGATCCAAATTCAACAACTAAACCTCTATCTACACTCTTATATGACCAACCTGAATACCAGCTCATAGGTGCTGCCACCATATTATCTGCATCAAGTTCGTCGAGAATAAACACTGTTTGAGGTGTACCGAGTGACATAGCTAAAGCCGCTACATCATTCCTAATGGCATTATATCCTTCCAAATGTTTTTGTGGATTATATCCTGTGTCTTGACCTTCAGTGATCGCAACACTGTATCCACCAATACCTCCTGTTGAGTTCACCGCTAGCCAAAAAGCTCTTTGACCTGTCTCGAGACCAACTGCCACTGCAGCGTATGGACCTGTATAGTCATTTAATAGACCAAGGTATATACAGCCTTGTGCAGGGTTTGCACCTGTTGGAACTCCACCAACAGCATCGGGACAAGGTTCTTCGGTAACTCCAACGCCTGTTTTAACAGTTGCAGCAGTTGTAACTGCTGGAGAATCTAGAGTCTCTACGACAACTTCTTCTACAGGTTCGCTAGTTTCTTCAGTAGCTCCCCCTCCACATGCTGCTAAAACAAGGAGAAGCATTGAAAAAATAATCATTCCATGCTTACGCGATGGTTTCATATTCTCCCCCTTTTTTCATTAGTACTAATACGAATAAGGATACTATATTGATTGAAAGTTAGTACGAAAAAGGCCAAGCTTTAAAATAATTACGTAACCTAAACCAAATTCCCCACAAACCCCTTGGTTCAAAGATCAAAAAGCCAATAAGTAAAAGGGCAAAAATCAATCTTTCTATTTGTGTAGGGTGTAAAGGTAGTAACTGACCGTAGGCATCAAAAAGGTGTATAACAGATTTTAATACTCCTGGAATAAGGCTAAAAAAGACTGCACCAAATAATGGGCCGAGAACAGTCCCTGCCCCCCCTATAATAACAATTGCAATAAAGGTAACTGAATATATAAGGTTAAACTGGCTTGGATCTACTCCTCCAGACATAAGAAAAATTATTGACCCAGATACACCTGCGTAGAAACTTGAAAGAGCAAAAGCTGAAGCTTTAAATCTATATAGGTTAATACCTATAGCTTCGGCTGCTATATCTCTATCTCGTATAGCAGCATAAGCTCTTCCAATTTTTGACCTCATTAGGTTTTTAATTCCTGCCCCTGCAAGGATAAATAGCAACAAGCTCAAAAAGAAAATAAGTTGATTTTTCTCCACATGGTACGATCCCAGATGGAAACCATCATTAAAATCTACACCAAAAATTTTTAATCGTGCAGTTTTCCTTCCTATACCAGATCCTCCAGTTACGCTTTTCCAATTGGAGAACAGGTAGGAAGATATGTAGACCAACCCTAAAGTAACTAAACCAAGGTTTAGACCTTTCAATCTCACTGCTAGTGGCGCTACCATCAAACCAACTAATGCAGGAACTAAGCCTGCTAAAGGAAGCCAAATTAACATATCGAGCTCATAACCTCTGATGTAAGAACTGCCTATACCTCCAAGAACTGCAGAGACATATGTACCAATCCCTATGAAAGCACCGTGTGCTAAACTAATCTGCCCAGCCAAACCAGATACTATGTTTAGCCCCCATGCAGCAATAGAAGTAAGTAGAGCAGTAGTAACTAAAAATATCCAATATTGGGATAGATAGAATGATGAAATAATAAGTGCTGATAGCCCAATGAGTGCCCAAACCTTCTGGGTAGTTGTATTTAGGATTGCAGTCTCTTTTCGATAATCTGTATATAGCTTTGGCCTACCCTTCATACTCTCTCAACCTCCTCCGTTCCAAATAAGCCATCTGGTTTAACAATTAGGATTACAAACATAATTAAATATGGAGCAAGCAACGAAAATCCGCTGCCAAGAGTGATACCTGTAGCACTCTCAAAGGGAAATTGAAAATAGGCTACGTAACCTTGGGTTAAGCCAATTATCAAAGAGCCGACAATTGCTCCTGGAATTGAATCTAATCCTCCAATAACTACAGCAGGGAGAGCTCTTAAGGCAGAAATAAAGCTCGCTTGAGATAATAAATTAAAACCTCCAGTAATAAAGAAGCCAGCTAGGGTAGCTAATATACCTGCTATAAACCAAACTAAACCAAAAATCCTACCAACATTAATGCCTTGAGCAAGGGAGGCTTCTTGATCAAAGGATGTAGCCCTCATTGCTATTCCATATTTTGAAATTCTAAAAAAGTACCTAAGAAAAAGAACTGACACTACAGCTGTAATTAATGCACCGATCTCCTGTAATTTCATAATTACACCCCCGTAGCTGTCCAATATTGTTATAGAGCCAAATTCTCCCCAAGACATGATTGGGTCACCCATATATCGAGGATTGATACCAATCCACTCATCAAGTACGGTCCTGAGAATAATATCTAAACCAATAGTCAATATAGCTACAGCAAAAACGGGTTGTCCAACCATTGGTCTTAAAAAAGTCCTTTCTAATAGTGCACTTAGGAGGCCTGTAGCAATTAAAGCAACTATAAATGCAATCCAGAAATTAATTCCTCTATCTACTGCTAAAGCGCTAATAATACCTGCACCAACAACTGCAAGTGCTGGTTGGGCAAAACTTAAGACATCCATAGCTTTATATATCAATACAAAACCAATAGCAACCAAAGAGTAAACCGCTCCTAAAGCTAGGCCTTCAAAAGATGCTTGTAAAAATATTGTCATTTGTACATAGATTCAATTAGTTCAGAAAATTGTTCTTCTAAAACATTCCTTTTTATTTTTTGAGTAGCTGTAAGCTCTCCTTCTTCATGGTCTAGCTCTTTTGGAATCATCTCAAATTTTCTGATCTCAAGAGGGGTGTGTTCGTTAGCTCTAATTACTTCTTTTCCTATTAGCTCTCTTACCTGCTCTTTTTCAGATAAATCCCTATAAGTTGTATGTGTAATCCCTTTTCTTAGAGCCCAATTAGATACTGTATCAAACTCAATTGCAATTAAAGCAGATAGGAATTTTCTCTGGTCTCCAATAACAATTGCATCCTTTATAAATGGAGATACTTTTAGTGCATTTTCTATCTCTGAAGGTGAAATATTTTTTCCACCGCTTGTTATAATAATATCTTTTTTCCTGTCTACTATTTTCACAAACTTGCCATGCATTTCACCTACATCTCCTGTGTGGAGCCATCCATCTTCATCTATTGTTTCTCTAGTTGCCTCTTCGTTCTTAAAGTAACCTTTGAATACTCCTCCATGCCTTATTAGTATCTCACCATCATCAGCGAGTTTTAATTCACACTCTTTATTTGGAACGCCAACTGTCCCGAGTTGAATATTGTCATAATCATTCCCTGTAGCATAACCTGTATTCTCCGTCATCCCATATCCTTCAAAAATTGGAACTCCCAAGGCCATGAAGAACTTCAAAACTTCAGGAGCTATTGGAGCAGCACCTGATGCTGCAACATCTACTCTGCTTATCCCTAGCTTTTTAGTTATTGATCTAAATGAAATATTCCAAGTAATAAAATCTATTACCTTGGCGAGCGGGTCTTGAAATCCCTTTTCTAATTTTCTTTCTGCAGCATAAGTTCCGAGTTTAAGACTGATACCGAATAAGATTCTTTTTAATAAGCTCGCATCTTTCATTTTTACAAGAACAGCAGCGTGCATTTTTTCAAGTATTCTTGGGACAGCTGCAAAAAAAGTTGGTTGTATCTCCATAAGATCGTCTTGCACAGTGTCAATTGATTCAGCCATATTTATTGTTGCTAGCAAATGGGATCCAAGTATTAAATCGATTAATCTTCCAAAAATATGACAAAGTGGTAAGAAGGAAACGAATTCCTGATGCTCAGTATTTACATTTTTCATTATGTTGAAATTCATAATATTTGTACCTACCCAAGCTAGGTTTGCATGGGTAATCATTGAACCCTTAGGTGGGCCAGTTGTTCCAGAAGTGTAAACCATAATTGCAACATCCTCAGGCTCAATAAGCTCTAGCTTATCTGTAACAAAATTAGGGCTCTTTTGAAATTCTTCTTTACCTATCTCTAGGAATTCTTCCCATGTCATCAGAAGAGGGCTGTCGTAAGTTGTTAACCCCCGTGGTTCAAAATAGATAATTTTTTTCAAGTCAGGAAGCTGTTCTAAAACCTCTAGGGCTTTATCAACTTGCTCTTGGTCTTCTGCGAACAATATTTTTGACTCTGAATGTCCAATTAAATACTCAACTTCTGAAGGCGGGTTTGTTGGATAAAGCCCTACACTAATTGCTCCAATAGCTTGTATTCCAACATCAGCTATAAACCACTCTGGCCTATTCTCTGAATGAATAGCTACACTATCTTGAGTATCAATACCAAAATAATTCAATGCACACCCAACCCATTGAGCTTGCTCCCAATACTCTGAATAGGTTGTTTCCTCCCAAATACCAAAGTTCTTTTCTCTCATTGCTACCATATCGGGGAATCTCTCAGCAGTTTCTCTGATTTTTTTTGCAGGAGTTAGGCCTCCTTTCTCCTCAATTTCTTTCATTACTTCTTGTAGCGTTAACATGCTCCTCCTTAAATTATGTTTCTGAACTTACACCAAGGTAAGCCTCTATTACTTGCTTATTACTTGTTGCATCTTTTGGCAATCCTTCAAATAATTTTTGACCAAAGTCCATTACAACAACATACTCTGCTATATCCATAACCATATTCATATCATGATCAACTAAAACAGTTGTTATCCCCAATTCTTCATGGATATCAAGAATAAATCTAGCAATGTCCTCTGTTTCTTCGTTATTCATACCTGCAGCTGGTTCATCAAGCAATATTACTTCTGGCTTCATAGCCAATGCTCTTGCGAGCTCAACTCTCTTCTGAATTCCATAAGGCAAGGAAAGAATATAAGAAAATCTATATTCCTCTATCTCAAGAAAATCTATAATATCTTCTGCAATTTTTCTTGCTTCTAGTTCTTTCTTCCTAACAGATGGTCCAAATACGATTCCAGCAACAGAACCGTAGTCTATATGCCTATGAGCACCAATTAATATATTGTCTAGAACAGTCATGTTTTCAAATAATTCAATATTTTGAAATGTTCTTGCAACGCCCATGTTAGCTATTTCATCAGGTCTCATTCCTTCAATTGTTTCTCCCTGGTATTTTACAATCCCAGTAGTTGGTTTATATATACCACTTATACAGTTGAAGATAGATGTCTTCCCTGCTCCATTTGGCCCAATGATTGCAAATAAAGATCCCTTCTCTATATCAAATGAAACGCTGTTAAGGGCCTGGACTCCTCCGAAGCTCAAAGAAACATCCTCAAAAGAAATTATTTTGCTCATGAAAGCCACCTCTTTTTCCTTTTATAATGTTTAACATCTCTAAAAGACTTTCTTTTTGTCCCCTCAGCATTTAAACCTAAATAAAACTCTCTAACATCTTCATCTTTTAATAACTTTTCAGGAGTATTATCCATAACGATATTACCCGTTTCCATAATATACCCATGGTTTGCAATACTAAGAGCCATATTTGCATTTTGCTCAACTAGCAGTACTGACACTCCTTGCTTGTTTATATCTACTATAAAATTCTTTATTTGTTCTACTAGTTTTGGAGCTAAACCAAGACTTGGCTCATCTAGTAGTAAGCATTTTGGATTTGACATTAATGCCCTACCTATTGCCAACATCTGTTGTTCACCTCCAGATAGGTATCCAGCAACATCTTTAGACCTCGGGGCAAGAAGAGGGAACATATCATATACTCTGACCATATTCTCTTTTATATCTCTTGAGGCAGTATGGCCTCCGAGCCTTAAGTTCTCTTCCACAGTTAACTCTGAAAAAATTCTTCTACCTTCAAGAACCTGGGCTATCCCCAGTTCAACAATATCAGAAGGCTTCATTTCTGATATATTTTCATTATTAAATGAAATCTTGCCTTTAGTAATGTCTCCATTTTGAACATCTAATAGTCCAGTAATTGATCTTAGAACAGTTGTTTTTCCAGAACCATTGCTTCCAAGAAGGGCAATGATGTCCCCTTGGTCAACTTCGAAAGAAATTCCCCTTAATACTAAAATTACATCTTGATATACAACTTCAAGGTTTTCAATTTTTAACATCCCTATAAAAATTTACATAAAAAAATTGCCCATATCAACTGAAAGAAGCACTAAAACTTAAAAGAATGTAACCTGAATTGACAAAATGTATAATAACTAGCTTATCAAAGCGTCTAAATTATTTTCATTAGAACAAAGTTGTACTTAGAATAATAAAATGGTAAATATTCAAGATGATTTTGAACAAAATCAGTTGTTTAAGGAAACTACACTTATTACTGATAAAAAAAAGGAGAAAAAATCTGTTTCTTCAAATACTCGTTCGATAATACTAACTTCATTAATAACTTCTTCACTTATAATTTCTAGCCTGTATTTTTTAGGTTTTTTTGATGAGGTTGTAATTCCCCCACAAGAAACAATAACAATAACTGAAACAGTAAAAGAAAAAGAGCTAGTAATACCTAGAATAGATTCTTCGGAAATTGTAACAGTTGCAGAAATAGCTACAAAAACAATTGTACAGATACAAGTTGGTTTTCTAAATGAAGATGGAGAATTTATTGGTCAAGGAGGTGGCTCTGGAGTGGTTCTTACGAACGATGGTCTAATTATTACAAATCATCACGTCTTAGATATGGAAGAAATAACTATAGAGCCTGTAAATACAGAAGTCAGAGTAGTTTTTGAAGATGGAAAAATGTACGGTGGCGAAATTGTAGGGTCTGACAAATTAACTGATGTAGGATTAATTAAAATAGGGGCAAATGGTTTATCGCCAATATTGATTGGAAAGAGTAGTAAATTAGTTGTTGGCGATATTGCTGTTGCTATAGGACATCCACTAACTCTTGGAGCAGAGCCAACTGTAACAACAGGGATCATCTCAGCATTAAATAGAAGATTGGATGTTGGAAATGATTCCCAAGCAGTAACTTTATTTGGTTTAATTCAAACCGACGCACCAATTACCAGAGGTTCAAGTGGCGGAGCATTACTTAACCAAAAGGGAGAACTTGTTGGTATTACCACTGCTATAGCTACTGCTGATGTAGGGGCTGAGGGACTAGGCTTTGCTATTCCTGTTGATTTGGCTTTATCGATTGTTGATGATCTTCTTAAAGATGGTACTGTTTTACACTCTTTTCTAGGGATACTAGGTACTCAAAATTTTGATACTGCAGAAGATGGGGCAAGAATATTTGCAGGAGTCAAGATTGAAGAACTATATGGTCCAGCAAACGATGTATATGCAATTGGGAAAGCTGGTGCACTTCCAGGAGATATAATAAGATCTCTAGATGGTACAAAAATCAAGACATTAGACCAGTTGATAACCCTTCTTAGAGCTAGGCGTGCTGGAGAAAAAGTAACCATAGAGATTCTTAGGGGTGAAGAAGTAATTGAACTTGTATTCGAATTAGATTTAAGGCCAAGCGACATATAAATGGCCGAAGATATTTTCTCACAATTTTATAACCTATTTAATAATGATGATGAAGTTAATTGGAATCTTGCAGAGCAAGTCTCTAAACATATCTTAAAAGATGAAGAAGAAACATACGCATTAGAACATGAGGGAGGCAAAATAAATATTGAAGCAATTTTCAGAGCTGTACAGATAAATATAGAAGGACAAGTTGAAACAGAAATAGTAAATATTGAAATTGATACGAAAGAGGCTTGGGCTCTTTGGTTTATAAATTCATGCAAGCACTTTGATTTTTCGATTCTTGATATAAGCTCTCCAGATTTACCAATCAACATAAACAATATGAAGTCATCAATTATTGGAATGCAACTAGGGAACTTAGCAGGAGGACTTGCTAAACACTCTTGGGGCATATCTCCTACAGGTATTATCCTTCCTAAATCTAAAACAATTGGAATTAATATAGAAAATTTACTTAGAAGAGTCAACAACTTAGATATAGACAGCCAAGAAGCTCTTTTTGCAGCCCTTGCTCTTGAATATACAACTTTAACATTAGGAAAATTTTCAAGCCCTTTATTGCATTTGATTGATGTTTTAAATAAGGCGACTGAAGAACTAATTGCTGAGATTGAAAAATTGAATACTGAAGTAGATATCGAAACAAACGACTTAAACGAAATTATGCAAAATTTCACAGAAAATAACAATGCAAAATTTGAAAATATATTTGACGATATGTTTGCTCCTTTATCTTTTTATAGGGAATGTATAGTTGCCCTAGCAAAAGAATATGTAAATATTGATGACTACTCTCTATTTGATGTTTTGGTTGATAGCTCTATAGGTGAATACGAAGAAAACATTTTTACTCAATTAAATTCAAAAATTAACCAATTCTCTGAACATTCAAGAAAATTTATAGAATACTTACATGAAACAAAAAATCCTAATTCGTTAATTGACATTTTAAATGATAAAACTCTTATCCCTTCAGAAGATGAACTAATTGATCCAATTATTTGGGCTGCTAGGACCTCTCTGCCTCCCATTTAACTTATATAAATA
>JAYZKG010000052.1:0-17656 GCA_036163695.1 Actinomycetota bacterium
CTTAATAAAGGAGAGTCTTTTTTCAAATCAATCGTTTTTATGCCTATGGCAATTTCTGCAGTTGGAGCAACTGCAATTTTTAAATTCATATATGAATATAGGCCCCCTCCTCTAACGCAGATAGGCATTATAAATGGCATCAGGGTTTCCCAAGGAGATAAATGTTGGAATAATAGAATTATTGACGGAGAATTTTATGGATTTGATGATGCGAGTTGTGTAGCTCCTGTTGGTTGGCTTCAACAGAGGGATCTATCAGGTTTACCTATTGCAGATAGTCTTGAAGCAGGAGGGTGGTTTTCAAATATGATGATAAACCTTCCTATCAGCACACTCCTCCTTATGCTTATTATGGTTTGGATGTATACAGGTTTTGCAGCAGTTGTTTTTTCTGCTGGTATCAAAGCAATACCATCAGAGATAATGGAGGCTGGACAAATAGACGGAGCTTCAGAGCTAAGAATATTTAGATCAATAGTCATCCCGTATCTTAAAAGCACCATTGTTGTAGTTGGGACCTACATGGTTGTCACTGTTCTTAAAGCATTTGATATTATATACGTTTCAACTCGAGGAGATTTGGAGACCAATTTGTTAGCTGTAAAGATGTTAGACGAATTTTCTAAATATAGAAACTTTGGAAGATCATCTGCTGTTGCAGTTTTAATATTCATTTGTGTTTTACCAGTTATCATAAGTACTGCATTGAGAGAAAGGAATAATTCAGAAGGATGATTAGAAGTACACAGAAATGGTATGACAAACCAATGACGAAGTTGATTTTGGTTTCAATTGCTTTGACTTGGATGTTCCCTATTTTTGGATTCTTGTTAAGTTCATTTAGGCCTGGCGAGGCAATAAAAAGAACTTCTTGGTGGGATGCAATTTATACTGGGACTATTTGGTCAGAACTAAGCTTTCAAAATTATCAAGAAGTTTTTAGAGCTGAAAATTTAGATAGGTCTTTTTATAACTCATTAGCAGTGACAATACCTTCAACAATTATTCCTATAACAATTGCAGCATTTGCAGCTTATGCATTTGCATTTATGGAATTTAAAGGAAAGAATATATTATTTCTATTTGTTGTTGGCTCTATGATAATTCCATTACAAATGTCCCTTATCCCTCTTGTTCAACTGTTTAAAGACGGAATTGAAATTGCAGGTTTCCCAATAGTTCCTGCACTAGATTTGAACGGAACATTTGTTGCTACATGGTTTGCCCATACGGGCTTTGGGTTACCTTTGGCTACTTTTTTACTAAGAGACTTTATGATGGGTCTTCCTAGGAGTGTTATTGAATCAGCAAAAATTGATGGTGCTACTCACTTTACAACTTTTTTTAGATTGGTATTGCCACTGTCAGTAGCTGGAATAGCTGCATTTGCAACATTTCAATTTTTATGGGTTTACAATGATTTTCTAGTAGCAAATGTATTCTTAGGAATCTATAAACCAGAAAATCTAGTTGTGACATCACACATGTCACAAATTGTTGTTGGTAGGTTTGGTGAAGCTTGGCATCTTAGAACATCTGGTGCTATTATTTCAATCCTCGTTCCTCTCGGAGTTTTCTTTGGTTTACAGAGATTTTTTGTTAGAGGTTTGCTTGGAGGAGCAGTAAAGGGTTGAGGTCCCTAGTCTGTTCTATATTTTTTTTCTTATTAATATCTTGCACTTCTACTACTGAGGTAGTTGAATACGAAATATACTCAAATGATGCAATTGAGAATATTGATACAAAGTTAGTATTTAATATTTACCAGACGAAAGAACATATTGAATTAGAAGTTCAAAGTTTTCCTGAAGAAGATAGGTATATAGAAAGCTACGTTCTAGTTTTTGATATGAAATTTAGAGAGGATTATGAAAGTGAATTTAATGGAGTTTGTCTAGGTCCTTCTTGGGAAAATTTTGGTTCTGGAGAGTTCTCAATAGAACTGAAAAAAGAGAATTATTTCAAAAATAAAATTAAAGGTTTAATTTTCTCAGATAAAGATGACAGGTGTAAAAGCTACTTTTATTATTTAAGATTTCTAACAATCAATCTGTATGATGGAGAGCAAATACTAATTGGAGTTGCTACAGATTATGCAGAGAAATATCCAGATGCTCCTGAAGTTTGGTTAAAAGATAAGAAGAATGGTACAAAAATCATTGGAGAGAGTAACATCGAAAAGTATAGTCTAAATTTTATGCTTAAGGAAAGTTCATGAAGATAGGGATAGATTGGGGTGGAACAAAAATTGAAGGTATTGTTCTAGATGAGAGTTCAAATAAAGAGATCTCCAGAAAGCGAGTCGACGCACCAACAGGGGACTACGAAGAAATTATTGAAGTTGTTAGCAATTTAATTAAAGATCTCTCCAGTTCTTATAAAGAGTTTTCGGTAGGTGTTGGTATGCCAGGATCACTTGCTCCGAAAACTAATTTAGTTCAAGTATCTAATACAAAAGCTTTAGAAGGCAGAGAAGTGAAAAATGATTTAGAAGAAACTTTAGGCTACGAGATAATAATCGCTAATGATGCTGATTGTTTAGCTTTATCCGAAGCAATTGATGGTGCTGGAGAAAGCTATAAAACTGTATTTGCAGTGATTATGGGGACAGGAGTAGGTGCAGGTCTTGTTGTTAACAAAGAACTAGTTGTTGGTCCAAATAAAATTACTGGAGAATGGGGTCAAAATCCTATTCCTGGACCTATGGACGATTACGAAAGAAGTGTTAAGAGACATTGTGGGAAAGTTGGTGCAATCGAGGTTTTTATATCTGGTCCCGGACTAGAAAACGATTATTTACATTCATTTAAAGAACCAATTACATCGAATGAAATAGTTAAAAGATATAGAGAAAATGACAAGAGTTGTACGGATGTGATGGAAAGGTTTTTTGAACGTATAGCAAGGAGTTTCAGCTCATTTGTAAATATTGTAGACCCAGACATAATTGTTTGTGGTGGTGGTATGTCTGAAATTGAGGAGATATATGAAGAGGTTCCGAAAAGAATATTGCCTTATGTTGCCTCGGTGGACTTCTCTACTCCTATTGTTCCTTCAAAGTATGGTGCCACTAGCGGTGTAAGAGGGGCAGCTCATTTATGGGGTTAATATGAAAAGTTTAGGTAGTAAATTCATCTTTTATCCACTAGTTTTATTTTCGATAGTTTTTGGAATACTTCTAACTAGACAAAAAACAGATGTAGAAATCTACGGACCATATTTCGGATTTGAGGAAGAATACCTTCAAAAAGAACTCGATTTAATCAGTAAAGAATTAAACATAAGTATCAAATACTATCCAGTTATTGATGTTGAGGCTTATATCATTGAAAATTTTGACAGTGGAGAGATTCCGGATATAGCATTAATGCCTAATCCCCAAGGCGTTACAAACCTTGGAGAAAGGTCAATAGCAATTCCGATAAATAATTTTGTTAATGAAGATTACATAAAATCGATTTACCCCCAACATTTAATTGATATAACAACGTCTATGCAGACTAATACAAATTATGGGACATGGCTTAGGCTATTCCCCAACTCTCTTATTTGGTACAACATAGATAAGTATGAGAAAGTAGGGTCTCCCGTATTTAGTTCTTACAAGGAAATGCTTGAATTTACAACCCAAATAGCAGGGAAAGGCTCAGAGCCCTGGTGTTTAGATATTGAGAGCGGAGTGGCTACTGGTTGGATTGCCACAAATTGGGTTGAGGATATACTGCTTAATAATTATGGTCCCGAAGTCTATGATCAGTGGTGGAAGTTAGAAATTCAAGCTAGCTCAAATACTATGGTTTCAGCGTTTCTTGATTTAGGGAGACTTACATTTGGAACAAATAACGTTTACGGAGGAACCGTTAGGATGTACTCTAAAGAATTCATTAATTTACCTAAAGTTTTGATGGATAGCAACTCTCCTTGCATATTCACTTGGATGGGTCACTTCATAAGTGTATATTTCCCAGATGAGTATTCGTTTGGAGAAGATTATGATTTTATGCAATTCCCCTCAATAAAATATCCTGGTGCAGTAGTAGGGATAGGTGACTCTTTAGTTCTACTAAATGAGACTCCAGATACGGTAAAGGTATACCAAAGGCTGATTGACAAGAATTTTGGACAATATTGGATGAAGCAAACCGATGCAACCTTCATCCCAGCAAATATAAATTCTGATATAAGCAACATAGAAAATCCATTAACCTACAAAGAGGCAAATATAGTCAGAAAAGCACAAGAGTCGAATCTATTTAAGTTTGATGCTTCGGAGTTAATGTCAAGACCTATTGGTTCTGATAAATTATGGCGTACCCTAACAGGCTACATAACAAGTGGTTACTTGTCTTCGGTATATAAATATCTAGCAGAGCTCGATGCTCATTATTAGCTCTTAGCTACTGAGGACTTTTCCTAATTTAGAACAATATCATAGATTACTTTCGGCGGAACTCTTGTTTAGTGCTAATCTATTCATTTATGGGAGCAATTCAGATTAAATCAGCTGGGAAAGTCTACCCTAATGGAACTCGTGCTTTGTCAGGTGTAACAATTGATATTGAAGATGGAGAATTTGTTGTCTTGGTCGGCCCTTCTGGGTGTGGAAAAACTACATTATTAAGAATGGTTGCTGGACTAGAAGACATTACTGAAGGAGAAGTCTCAATTGGAGGGAAGGTCGTTAATGATGTAGCTCCAAAAGATAGAGATATTGCTATGGTATTTCAAAACTATGCACTATATCCCCACATGTCTGTTTTTGATAATATGGCATTTAGTTTAAAGCTAAGGAAGTTAAGTAAAGAAGAGATAAAAGAGAAAGTTGAAGATGCTGCAAAAACTTTAGAGATTAGCGAACTCCTTGAAAGAAAGCCCAAAGCACTCTCTGGTGGACAGAGACAAAGAGTTGCTATGGGTAGGGCAATCGTGAGAGATCCTGAAGCTTTTTTGATGGACGAACCACTTTCAAACCTTGATGCAAAACTAAGAGTACAAATGAGAGCTGAACTTGGTCAATTACATAATCAATTAAAAACAACTACATTGTACGTAACCCATGATCAAGTAGAAGCTATGACAATGGGGGATAGAGTAGCTGTAATGAGAAAAGGAGATCTTCAACAACTTGGAACTCCAAAAGAAATATATTCACATCCAAACAACTTATTTGTAGCCGGGTTTATTGGAAGTCCGTCAATGAATTTTGTGAATGTCAATGTTCAAAAGAAGAGAAGTTCCCTAAATCTTGTTTTTGGGGAAGATAGTTTCTCTGTTCATAAAGATCATGAAAAGAAGCTAGGTAAATTTATAGATCAAGAAATTATTCTTGGGATAAGACCAGAGGCATTTGAGGATTCAAGTTTTCAATCAACAAAAAAAACTACTAGAGAAGAACTTCAAGTCGAGGTATCACTTTTTGAACAGTTAGGCTCAGATGCCTATATCCATTTCTTCAAAAATATACAGCCAGTTCAAACTGAAGCAATAGAAGAGATTCTTGAGGATGAAGGTGAGGATATCTCATTATTAGGAGCACAAACTAAATTTATTGCAAGAGTAAACCCAAATGTAATTGCACAGGAAGGTGACAAAATGACATTATTTGTAAATTCAGAAAAGTTTCATTATTTTGAAACAGATACAGGAAAATCGATATAAGCTAATCTTAATTCTGAGATGAAATCTTTAATTTTTTTTAATACACTATTCGGATTCTTTACCGTTATTGCTTTTCTGTCTTCGTTGGTATTAATTTATTTAATTTTCTTCAGCAGAAAGAATTCAAATATTCCCGAGCTAAGAGATTTTTCTCTTATCTATGCATCCTTGGTAGCTTTGGTCTCTACTACTGGAAGTTTGATATATTCAGAGGTAATTGGCTTTATACCCTGTACGTATTGCTGGTATCAAAGGTTTGTGATGTATCCTTTGGCTGCTCTTCTGATTTATGTTGTTATAAAGAAAAAATTTATACGTTTAGCAGGATTATTCGCTGGTTTAGGAGGAGCAATTAGTATTTACCATATTTATACACAGAATGGAGGAGGATCTGGAGGATCTTGTTCTATAGATGTTCCTTGTTCGTTAAAGTATGTTGAGGTTCTTAATTTTATCTCGATTCCAGTTATGGCCCTAGCTGCATTTACTACAATAGTTCTTTCATTAATGTATTATGAGTTAACTGAAAAGGTTTATGATGAATAAAAATATTATATTGGCAGGAGTAGTTGTATTAGTTATAGGACTAGCTATTGCTATAGGGGTTACTCTTAGTGGTGAACCAGTAGCTGCTGCTTTACCAGATGGAGAAGTTGTCGTTAATGGAGATTCATTAGTCCCATATAGCGAAGGAACTGATGATTCAATAGGACTACCA
This sequence comes from Actinomycetota bacterium, assembly GCA_036163695.1. Taxonomy (GTDB): domain Bacteria; phylum Actinomycetota; class Acidimicrobiia; order Actinomarinales; family Actinomarinaceae; genus JAYZKG01. The sequence continues at coordinate 6,377 of JAYZKG010000052.1, forward strand.
GCCCCTTCTTTCTCTGGTCCTGGAGCAGACTCAGAAATAATTACTGTAAAAAATGATGGTAAAGCAAAGGCTATAATTTTCTTAGCTCACTGGTGCCCACACTGCCAGAGAGAAGTCCCGGTTGTTCAAGAATATATAGATATTTTTGGTCTTCCCGAGGGAGTTGACTTAATTGCAATTGCAACATCAATTGATAAAGGTAGAGAAAATTATCCTCCAACAGAATGGCTAGAAAGAGAAGGTTGGTCTTCCCCAGTAATTTATGACTTAAATAAAGACATTGCTAATGCGTATGGGCTTACAGCATTTCCTTACTGGGTTTTTATAGATAAAGATTTCAATATTCTTGCAAGACGTACTGGCAATATTCCACAAGATTTGGTTGGACAGTTACTGGTTACGCTTGCTCAGAACTAAATAAGATAAGCTATAGAAATCAACAAACCTGTTAAAAAATGGATAGCAATAGTCGAAACATTTACTAATAGAAGTTCGTAAGGGACCTTTTGTCTATCGGCTTCTGGGTCATTCCATTTAATAATCCACTCGTCAGCCATTCGGAAAGCTTTAGAGACAATTAAGAGTGGCAATAAAGCTATAAATATCCACCGTGTAGCGTACTCAGTAAAAAAACTAAGAACTCCCAATAGGGCAATAATCCCAAATGCTTCACCCATAATCCATTTGTATATTCTTAGAGGCTTCTCCAGCCGTAACCATCCGTCGTCAATAGCTGACCTAACAACCCATGTATTTTTTCCTACTGCAGCATCATAAGGTGCATCTTGGAACTGGTTTATCCAAACAATTAGCATAACTAACATTCCTATTGGGAAAGATATTAGAATTGCTTCAAACCAATTCCAGTTCGAAAGGTCTGTATTGTGAATTGGTGATGTTAATACATAATGTGATCCTAGAACCATTACTGGACCAAAGCCTAAGGCGATAGCAATCTCTCCAAGACCTTTATACCCTAGCCTAATTGGATCCCCTGTGTACCCTAAGGCAAGGAAGGTTCCCAATATTCCTATCCACAAGAGAGGAGTATTGCCAAAGAATTCTCCGCTAATCTCGCGGTTTAGATATAGCCCTATTGAGATAGCTCCTAAAATAGCAACCAGTGCTGTGGCGAGAACTTGTCCAGAGGTCATTAATCCAACTTGAATTACCCTACTACCTCCATTAAATGGACTAGGCACTTTATTCATCTCATCTGCTTGTGAGGTGTGATCAAAGTAATCATTAGATGCGTTCGTTGCAACTTGAGCTAAACAAGCACCAAATAGAACAATCCAGAATAGTCGGGGAGACCAACTTGTTGCTAGTCCCGCATTACTCAAATCGTTAAATGCTAAAGATGAACCAATAAATACTGGAGCAAGAGTGGCTGTTAAGAAAGGTGCTCGAATAGTTCTTAGCCATAGCCCAACTCTTTTTATGGCTAGCTTCAAAATAAATTTGATTGCTGATGACTTATTATGAGGGAAGGTCTTCCATTCAAATTTTTCTTCTTGATGAAAATCAACATACTTTATAGTTGTAGGTTTAATTCGATAATATCCAACAACTTTATTTTCTTTTAAGAATTCATCATCCATAAACTCCTTAAATGCATCGGTAGTTTCAAGAATTTTTTCATAAGCTTTTTTTATCTCTTGAGAATCCTTAATCTGGTAACACTCTCCATCAATCTGTAAACCCTTAATCCCTTCCTGACCTTTAGGCCAAATCACTGCGTGAACTCGTGGGTTTATTCTTATTTGCTCTGCTTTCCTAGTCGGATTAAATGTGAAGAATATAAGATCGTCTCCATCTCTACTAAAAAAAACTGAGGCTCCAGAGGAATTCCCACCAACACTTGTGGCGAGAAACATTCTATCTGCTTCATCTAGCACTTCGTCTATCTTTTTATCGAGATTGGTTTCCATATGCTTAAAGATAATATGCTTGTGAAATAATGCACAAAGTCCTTCTAGTTTAAATCTGAAGACTAATAACATAAATAGGATGTTCAAAACTTTCAAAACTGAAGAATTTCGAAGAGCGGGAAGATTCTTCATAAGTGAAATAAAAAATAATTATAGAAACTTTTCTATAGCAATAATCTGTGCACTTGCTTGGAGTGGGCTTGTAGTTGTTCAGCCCTATTTAATAAAGAAGGTTATCGATGATAGCATTCTTCCGAATAGGCCAGAGTTAATGATTACACTACTCTCTTACATCTTATTGGCCGGGTATGTGAGAGCATTTAGCATCGGAATACGAAGATATGTTGGTATGGAAGTTTCATACAATGTTGAAGCAGGCATTAGAAACAATATCTTCAGCCATATGCAAAAACTAGATTTTAGTTTCCATGACCGTGTTCCAACGGGAGACCTTATGGCAAGAGGAACAGGAGACGCTTCTCAAGTAAGAATGTCTTTTGGTATAGCCCCTCTTGCTACAGCTAATATAGTTTTACTTTTCATTTTGAGTTTTACATTGTTGAACATAAGCTTATTGCTCGGGAGCATAATTTTAATTAGTATTCCCGTAATCCTATCAATGGCCTCAAAGTTTGCAGCAAAAGCTATTACGATTTCAACTAGAGTCCAAGAAGCACAAGCAAATATGACTACTGAGGTTGAGGAGCTATTAGGTGGAATTAGGGTTGTTAAAGCATTTGGAAAAGAAGAGTCAGCATCCGATAGAGTTGATAAAGCCACAGAGTCTATTTTTGATAGCTCTATGGATCTATTAAAACTTCGTAGCACCTTTGTTCCATTATTTGAGTTGATACCAATGGCTGTATCTATGTTAGTTTTAGTCATTGGAGGATATTTAACAATCAATGATTCAATATCTCTCGGAGACTTTGTTGCATTTACTCAGTACATTATTCTTTTAGTTTGGCCTTTACGTATTACGGCTTGGTTTTTATCAGAAATTCCAAGAAGCGTTGCAGCTGCAAATAGAATATTAGATCTTTTAGATGAGGAGCCAAGAATAATTGACAATAATAATTTGATTGACCTTTCTTCAGAAGGGGCGGGAGAGATTGTTTTTGAAGAAGTTAAGTTTAGATATGGCGTTGACCAAGTATTAAATGGTGCTTCATTTATTATTAAGCCAGGTCAAACTGTTGCAATTGTTGGAGCTACTGGTTCAGGGAAATCAACTTTAGCTTATTTATTACCGAGGTTATATGAGGCTTCTTCAGGAACAATCAAAATTGACGGCGTAGATATAAAAGATGTATCGCTTCAGCAATTAAGAAAAAGAATAAGCATAGCTTTTGAAGAAAGTTTTTTATTTTCAAGCACTGCCCAAGAGAACATTGCTATAGGGTCAGAAGTATTAGAGGAGGCAGAAGTAAGGTCTGCATCTGTAGTAGCCCATGCGGATGACTTCATTTCTGATTTACCTGATGGGTACAATACTGAGGTAGGAGAAAGAGGCTATGGCTTATCAGGGGGACAGAGGCAAAGAATAGCTCTTGCAAGAGCTATTTTGAGAAAACCAAAAATACTTATTCTTGATGATGCTATGTCTGCAGTAGATGCTTCAACCGAAGAAAATATAAGAAATGAATTAAAAACAGTCCTTGGCCAAACTACAACACTAATTATTACAAATAGAGTTCCAACAATAGAGATGTGTGACGAGGTAATCTTTTTAGAAGACGGGAAAGTTAAAGCTCAAGGTAGTCACGAAGAACTAAAGGCAAACGAAGCCTCTTACAAGAGTCTTATGCTTGATAGCGAGGAAATGAAGAATGTTTGAAAAGACTATACCACTAAAGGCATACAGGCTAGTTCCAGAAATTAAAAAACCCTTAATCAAAAGCTCTCTTATTGCTACTTTTGCTACAGGATTAAGGATGCTCGGTCCAATATTTATTGCTCGAGGTATTGACTTGGGAGTAATTGAATCAAAATATAATATTGTCCTTCAGGAAGCTGCTTATTATTGTGTTGCGGTTATTTTATTGTACTTTGTTCAAAGTAAAGCGTTATTAGCTATTGGATTAGTTGGTGAGGTTTATGTTAAAAAAGTACGTCAAAAACTTTTTCGTCACTTATCTTCTTTGGATATGGACTATTTTGAAAAGAACAAAACAGGTGTATTAGTTGCACGCATGACTTCAGATATGGAGAGCTTACAAGCTTTCGCTAATGAAGGAGCAGGAAGCATACTAACTGCTCTACTTAGTATTATCGGGGCTACTATTGCAGTTTTCTTAGTTGATGTTAACCTATCTCTCATTGCCTTTATCGCCCTTCCTTTATTAGCTGTTGCAACAAAAATATTTAGAAAGCATGCTGATGAAGCATATTGGAATGTTCGTGAATGGATAGGAAAAGTACTTGCAAGTTTACAAGAAGGAATCTCTGGGGTAAGAGTCATCAAGGCATATGCTGGAGAAGAATTACAGTATAAAAGATTTGATGAAGTAAATAAGTCTCACTACAAAGCAAACATGAAGTCGGCAAAGAACATTGCTATTTACTTTCCTACTATCGAGCTTACGAGAGTAACTTCTATTTGCTGTGTCTTATGGTTTGGCGCATTGAGAATCACAGAAGGAAGTCTTACTGTAGGTGAATTGGTTGCCTTATTACTATATTTGAATTATTTTTTCGATCCCTTTATTCAGCTATCTTTTACTTATGATCTACTGAGATCTGCGGGGTCTTCAATCAAGAAAGTTTATTCGATTCTTGATGTATCACCAGATCTTAGTTTGAAAGGGGACTTGTTTCCTGAACAAAATAAAGAAGAAATAATAAAATTTGAAAATGTAGATTTTTCATACGGTAGAGAGACAGTTCTTCACAATCTTTCTTTCGAAATCAACAAAGGAGAAAAGGTCGCTATTGTAGGAGAAACAGGTGCTGGAAAGAGCACAATAGCTAAACTTATACTTCGTTTCTATCTACCAAGCTCAGGAAAAGTTCGATATTTTGAAGAGGATTCGGATTTAGTTAGTCAAGATTGGGTTCGAAAGAATATAGCCTATGTTCCTCAAGAAAGTTTCTTGTTCAGGGGATCTATTCGTGATAATTTGCTTTACTCGGATCCAGAAAATATAGACTTAGACGCTTCTTTGGACGATTTGGGAATGAAGTCTTGGTTTAATAGGTATGAGGCTGGGATAGATCAGGAAGTTGGTGAGCGGGGAGGAAATATTTCATCTGGCGAGAGGCAGTTTGTTGCTTTACTAAGAGCTGTAATTTCAGAGAAGCCCATAGTTGTATTTGACGAAGCTACTTCAAACCTCGACATTGAGTCAGAGTCAAATATTTTAGAAGTTACAGATAAGCTACTTGATCAACAAACTTCAATTGTCATTGCTCATCGCTTAGAAACGGTATTGACTGCAGAGAGGATTATGGTTATGGACAAAGGTAAACTCGTAGGTTTTGGGACACATGAAGAACTGTTGAATACTAATACTGTATATAAAGACTTATTCTCATCATGGAGTCTTGTAGAACAATAATTATATTTCGTTTATACGCTGATTAGCTATTTCAATATAAGAATTATTTATTTCATACCCTATATAGTGTCGATTTAGTAATTTTGCAGCTACAGCTGTACTACCTGAACCTATAAACGGATCAAGAATAATTTCATTTTTGTAAGAATAAAGCTCGATGAATCTTTTTGGGAGCTCAACAGGAAAAGGAGCAGGATGTCCTATTTTTTTTGCTCTCTCAGGCGCTATTGTCCAAATTGAGAGAGTAGCGTCCATAAAATCTTCTTTTGAAATTGTAGACTCTCCCTTGGTTTGCCTTTTGAAAGATTCTTTTGAGAAGACAAGGCAATACTCATGTATATCTCTAAGTACTGGATTTGATGCTGACATCCAACTACCCCAAGCAAAATTTGCATTGGCGCTCTTTGATTTTTGCCAAATTACCTCACCTCTCATTAAGAAACCTAAATTAGTTAGCATGTCGGTAAATTGTTTGTTTAGCGGGATATAAGGCTTTCTCCCAAGGTTTGCCACATTAACTATTAACCGCCCTCCTGGTTGCGTTACTCTATAGACCTCGCTAAAACAATTAGCCATAAGCTCCCAATATTCGACTTCACTCAATTCTTTATCGCTTTCTTTCCCTATATTGTATGGAGGGGATGTGATTGTTAAGGCAATGCTGTTTTCATTAATTTCCGACATATTCTCTGAGCTTTTGTTGTAGATACAATCTATTTCTCCTGGCTCATTGATTATTGAACTACTCTCTTCAGATTTGATATTTTCAGTTTGAAAGTTCGAGACAAAACCCTTTCTAGCACCTGAGCCAAAAGAAAAATTACTTTTTCTAGAATCTTTTTTGGAGTTATCCATTCATTAAGGCTAGTAAGGAGTACCACTTTTTGAAACAATATTTATTATTGAAGCGAGCTACAACTAGAATAAGATTATGGCAAATGTCGATATTGATTTAGGCAAATACTCATTGGGTTGGTCTGACCCTGAAGAAGCAGTGTTCAAACCAGAGAAAGGTCTAAATGAAGAAATAATTAGGCAGATGTCTGAAATCAAGAAAGAACCAGAATGGATGCTTGAATTTAGACTAAAAGCTTATAAGCGTTTTTTGAACAAGCCATTACCAGAATGGGTAGCAAAAGAAAAATTGCAAAAGCTAGACTTTGATGATATTTACTACTACATAAAACCAACTGATGAGCAGGCAGACTCGTGGGACATGGTTCCTGATGCAATAAAAGAAACTTATGAGAAATTGGGCATTCCTGAAGCAGAGAGAAGTTATTTAGCAGGAGTAACTGCTCAATATGAGTCTGAAGTTGTGTATCACAAAAACAGAGAAGATTTAGAGAAGTTAGGTGTGATATTTTGCGATATGGACACAGCTGTCAGAGAGTATCCAGATTTGGTCAAAGAACATTTTGGAACTGTGATTCCCCCAGGAGATAACAAATTTGCAGCTCTAAATTCAGCAGTTTGGTCTGGAGGTTCTTTCATTTATGTTCCGAAGGGTGTGAAAGTAGAGGATCCGCTCCAAGCTTATTTTAGGATTAATGCAGAAAATATGGGCCAGTTTGAAAGGACGTTAATTATTTTAGATGAAGGAGCTTCGGTTCATTATATAGAAGGATGCTCTGCGCCTGTTTACACAACTGATGCACTACATTCAGCTGTTGTTGAGATAGTTGTTAAGAAGGATGCTACTTGTAGATATACAACAATACAAAACTGGTCTAATGATGTTTACAATCTTGTAACAAAGCGAGCACAAGCATATAAAAATGCAACTATGGAATGGATCGATGCAAACATAGGCTCTTCTCTTACAGTAAAGTACCCTTCAGTATATTTAATGGAGCCAGGAGCTCATGGAGAAGTCCTATCAGTAGCATTTGCGAACACAGATCAGCATCAAGATACTGGAGCAAAAATGATTCATGTAGCTCCAGATACAACTTCACTAATTACTTCAAAGTCAATTTCTAAAGGAGGAGGAAGAGGGGCGTATAGAGGTCTTGTTAAAATGGAAGATGGAGCATCTTCATCCAAAAGTTTTGTTAGATGTGATGCGTTAATCCTCGATGCTGATTCAAGGTCTGATACCTATCCATATATGGAAATAGAAGAAGATACTGCAGAGGTAGGTCACGAAGCTACAGTGTCAAAAGTTGGAGAAGACCAGTTATTTTATTTGATGAGCAGAGGTCTATCTGAAGAAGAGGCAACTTCACTTATTGTTGCAGGTTTTGTTGAAGAGTTTACAAAAACACTTCCAATGGAGTATGCACTTGAGTTCAATCAATTAATTGAGTTAAATATGATCGACGCGGGTGCAGTAGGATAGATTTATAATAACAGGGGTAAATTCATAATGAAGGTTCTAGAAGAACTCGGGCAAGGGAAGTCTTTGGAAGACTTCCCCGAGATAGATAATAAAAATGAAGACTGGAAGTACATCTCGATACCCAAAGACTTAAATAGTTTTACCACTTCACAAGGTAGCAATCAAGGGAGCTCAAGTGAAGAGATAGACGTACTAATTCACGATGAAGGAATTGAAATAATAAACGAAAATAAATCATTTCAAATAGAGGATGTTTTTGAAGTCAACACTCCCTTCATTGAAGATTACTCAAACAGGCCTATAGATAGGTTTGTTTTTCAACAGAAAGAGAAAGTAACATCCGGGATTGTTATTAATTTTATTGAGTCTTCCGAGACCCCTCTTAGGGTTGAGATACAGTCTTCAGGCTTAAACGTTCCTTATATTGGATTATTTGCGGATAAAAATATATCTTCATCAATAGAGCTTATCCATTCCGATGCACTTTCTGGGACAAGCTTCCCAATGATTGATAGCAAGATATCGAATGATTCACATATTTCTTTATATATAAAACATGACTCTCCTCAAGAATCCGAACTCATTACATCTTTTTATTCACAAATAGGAAAAGATTCCTCTCTTGATGTAAAGTGTGCAAGCTTTGGTTCAAGCTTATCACGTATAAGGTTTGACATTGATTTAGATGGAATAGGATCAAGCTTCAATATCGAAGGGGTATATTTTGCAGACAAAGAGAGGCTCATTGATTATCGAGTATTTGTCAATCATAACGTAAAAAATACTTCATCAAATATGCTCCTCAAAGGCGCATTGGTTGATGAGAGCAGCTCTGTTTTTACTGGGACAATTCATATAGCTGAGGGGGCTGAGAAAACAGTTTCTCATCAAATTAATCGGAATCTTGTATTGAATGATAAAGCAAAGGCACATTCAGTTCCTAATCTTGAGATATTATGTGATGACGTAATCTGTGGACATGGATCATCAGTGGGTCCAATTGATGATGAATTATTCCATTATGTAATGTCGAGGGGCATCCCCCGACTTGAAGCAGAGAAGCTTCTAATTAGAGGATTTTTTAATGAAGTATTAAATAAAGATAAATGGGAATCACATCGAGAAGAAATTGCAAATAAAATAAAATCAAGATACGAGAAATCTCTAGAAAGTAAAGTGTAATGGAAAAAGTTATCGAATCGTCCAAAATTATTGAAAATATCCCCCTAAAGGTTACTGTCTCTGAAATTGAATTAGCGTTATTTAGAATAGACGGCCAAGTGTATGTGTTAGACGATATGTGTACGCATGCAGAGGCTTCCTTGTCAGAAGGAGAAGTCTATGATTGCAAAATAGAATGTCCATTACATGGTGCAGAGTTTGACATAAAGACAGGTGAAGCAGTCACTCCTCCTGCAACACAAAATGTAAAAACTTATGATGTGATTGAAAAAGATGGATGGGTGTATGTTGCTTTACAGGACTTATCATGATTAGAACAGAGAATCTCACTGTAGGGGTTGGAGATGTTGAAATATTAAACAACGTTGATGTTTCTATTCCATCTGGGGAAATTCATGCAGTAATGGGGCCAAATGGTTCAGGCAAGTCTACTTTATGCCATGCATTAATGGGGAATCCAATATTTCATTCAACAGGCAGTATCTATATTGATGAAGAAGAGATAACAGACCTACTAGAAGATCAAAGATCAAAGAAGGGTCTTTTCCAGTCTTTCCAATATCCAGTTGGCTTACCAGGGGTAACGTTAAGGGAGTTTGTGCATTCAATAAATAATGAGATTACCGAAGATGAATTAAATGAACTTGCACGAGAGTATGGAGTTGAAGATTTTTTGTCTCGAGACGTAAACATAGATCTATCTGGCGGAGAAAAAAAGAGGAGTGAACTATTTCAGTTAGCGACTATGCAACCCAAGGGAATTCTACTTGATGAAATTGATTCTGGGCTTGATATAGACGCAATAAAGCTTGTTGCTGATTTAATCTCATCTATAGCTAATGAAAACAACGCAATAATGCTAGTTACTCACTACAGCAGGATATTGAAATATCTTGAAATAAGTAAAGTCCACATAATTGTTGACGGTAAAATTGTAATGTCTGGAGATTCTGATTTAATTGAGCAGATTGATTCAGAGGGATATAGCCAATTTCAGGAGAGTTGATGTCAGAAGATAAAACAAGAATAGAGAAAGACTCGATGGGAGAGTTTGAGGTACCTGAAAATGCTATGTATGGAGCATCAACAGCAAGAGCAGTGGAGAATTTTCAAATTTCTGATCTTAGATTTAAACGGCCGTTTATCAAAGCTTTAGGAGAGATTAAGATAGCTTGTGCAGTAGTAAATGGAAAAAATGGTTCACTGGAAAAGAAAATAGCAGAACAGATAGCTAAAAGCGCAATAAAGGTTATGGAGGGCGAATTTGGTGAGGATTTTGTAGTTGATATCTTTCAGACAGGATCAGGAACTTCAACAAATATGAATATGAATGAAGTTATTGCTAGACATGCATCTCTTGAAATTGGTGAGGAAGTGCATCCAAACGATCATGTGAATATGAGTCAGTCATCAAATGACGTTATACCTACTGCTACAAATATTACAGTTGCAGAGGAGCTGGGCAATTTGATGTGGTATTTAGAAGCATTGATTGAAGAACTAAATATTAAAGCAGAGCAATGGAAAGGGATAAACAAAAATGGAAGAACACACCTTATGGATGCAACGCCTGTTAGCCTCAGCAGTGTTTTTTCTGGCTATGCTCATCTATTAGACTATGGCTCTTTAGTTGATATATATGTAGACCTTAAAGAATCCTTACCGATAGGAGGTACAGCAGTTGGTACAGTGGTCAATGCTCCTAGTGACTTTGGAATAGATGTTGCTAACGAAATAAATGATTGTTGGGGAGGAGATGAACAATCTAACGATGTCCCTGAATACGAATTTCATGGAGAGTATACAGAAAAAGTACATACTGCTAGATGGAAAGCTCTTCAAGGGGATGAACGGTTTGCTCATCAAGGTTCACGAGATATTATTGTTAGGACCTCGGGAGAGTTAAAAGCTTTAGCTGTCTCATTATATAAGATTTCTAATGATATCAGATGGATGGGGAGTGGACCAGTTTCAGGATTGGGGGAGTTAAAGCTACCGGCACTACAGCCAGGGTCTTCAATTATGCCTGGGAAAGTTAATCCAGTTATCCCTGAGATGATGATGCAAGTTGCAGCACAAGTTATTGGAAACGATACAACTGTTACTTTTGCAGGGACTCAAGGAAATTTTGAACTGAATACAATGCTTCCTGTTATGGCACATAATGTATTAGAAAGTATAGAGATACTATCAAAAGGAATATATGCATTTGATGAAAAATGCATTCAAGGTTTAGAGGCAAATACTGAAAAGATGCTAGAGAATGTAG
>JAYZKG010000053.1:0-60601 GCA_036163695.1 Actinomycetota bacterium
ATTATTTGAATTAAATTTTTTCTTCCACTCTGGGTCTCGTGCAATAAATACAGGGATACAGTTAATAAACCCAACATTTGCATCAATCGCACATTGCGCGTAATACTTAGAAGCTTCCTCACTTCCAACTGGTAAGAGGTTTATAACCATTTCGGTATTGGTAGATTTAAATATTTCAACTATATTCGAAGAACTAGACACTGGATCTATTTTATCTTTAACAAATTTGCCTATTCCGTCAAAAGTTTTTCCAGCCTCTACGATGACACCTGTTGTCTTGGGTTCATAAAACTTTAATGAATTATTGGGAGATACAAATATGGCTTCAGACAGGTCTTGACCAACTTTAGCTTTATTTATATCTATTGCTGCAACTACTTCTATATCTTTTACTTTATATCCGCCAATAACATCCGATATTAGGCCTTCTTCAGTATCCGTATCAGAATAATACTGAAGACCTTGAATAAGGGAGCTTGCACAATTCCCAACGCCGAGAATTGCAACTTTTATTTTACTTTTTTCCATTAGACAACTTTACCTTCCTATGAAATTAATTAGATATTTGAATTCCCAGATAAAGTGAAAATCCCAGTTGATCTTGCGACCCCCCGGGATTTTCTTACTTATCAATTGATTCTTGCGAATCTTTTTCTAAGTAAATTAATAATAAATTAAGTAAGAATTTTCACAAACTATATTAAGCATTGTTTTCGCGAGGAATTATATATAATTTAACCAGGATAAAGCACTCCAGGCAATAACTACTAAAAGTGTAATTACAGTGGTTGTAATTCCAATAATCTGTAGCAAAGAAAGGATTCTCTTCATATATAAAAAGTTTAATGACTTTATGAGAAATATAGATTAACTAAAGTTGTTTTATGATTAAAAATTTATCTCCTTCTAGAGCATCTCAATATAAAACATGCCCTAAGCAATTCGAATATGCAAATGTAATAAAAATTGTTGAGCCAACAAATGAGGTACAAGCAAAAGGAACCACTATACATACAGCATTGGAATTATTATATGATGAACCTGCTGAGAATAGAACTAAAGATAAACTACACAACATATTTAGAACAGAGTGGAACAACATTAGAAACAATGATGAATTTACAAATCTATTTACAAGCAAGGAAGAGGAGCGTGCTTGGGGCTTAGATGCGTATAAACTTCTTACCAATTATCTTCAATTAGAGAATCCAAAAGAAATTGAACCTTTAGAACGAGAACGTTGGGTCAGAGGAACCATTCAAGATCTAAACCTCAGAGGAATCCTGGATAGAATGGACAGTGATAAAGATGGTAATCTGATTATTTTGGATTATAAATCTGGAAAAGCACCTAGTGCAAAATATAAAGAACCAAGATTTTTTGCTCTAAAAATATATGCTCTTCTAATAGAGCAAGAAACAGGAAAGATTCCAGCAGAATTAAAACTCATATATTTAAAGAACTCAACTGTTCATACTCTTAAGGTAACTCCAGAAATGTTATTAGAGGTAAGACATGAAGTCTTAGAAATATGGAATGATATAAAAGTTTCGTTTGAGAATGAAAATTTTCCAGCAATAAAAAATACACTATGTGATTGGTGTTACTATAAACCAATTTGCCCAGTGTATAATCAAAATCCCCCTGATACAGATAAGTTAAAAGAGATAACTATAAAATCTGAGGACATTAAAGATTCTATTGATGCACTTTCAATGATTCAAAATCCAGACTCATTACCACCATCCAGTGATTTATACGGCTTAGATGAAAGTCAATTAAAAAAACAAAAGAAAGAATTAGATGATGAAAGAAACGACTTGATTATAGATTTCCAAGAAATATTAAGGAAATAAGCCTCTTGTAAGCTTAGCTGCAGCGACCTTTTTTATTCCTTTCATCAAAGCAGCAGTTCGTAAGTCGCAATTGTTCTTTTCAGAAAGAATCCAAACCTCTTCAAATGCTGAAATTAGAACATCAACTAATCTTTCGTATATCTGCTTTTCCTTCCATAAGTAATTTTGAGTATCCTGAACCCATTCAAAATATGATGCAGTAACACCCCCGGCATTTGCAATAACATCTGGTATTACAAGTATCCCCCTATCCTCTAAAATTTTGTGGGCATTTACCGTGGTTGGAGAGTTTGCTCCTTCCAAGAGAATCTTCGTATCTATTTTATTTGCATTTTTACTTGTAATCACTCCTCCAACAGCTGCTGGTATGAGTATTTCACATGGTATTTCTAATATTTCAGTATCTCCTAAATTATCAGCTCCATCAAATCCGACAACTGAAGAGTTCTTTGAGACATGTTTGAACAATTCAGGAATATTTATACCATTCTCATTAATAACGCCCCCATGAACATCATTAATAGCAATTACTTTTGCTCCTCGTTCGTAGGCATCGAGTGCAGCATACTTTCCTACATTTCCAAAACCTTGCACAACAATTCTTGAACTTTCAAAATCAAGATTGATCTTTGAAGAAGCTTCTTTAGCAATTGCCATAGCTCCTCTGCCAGTCGCCTCTCTTCTAGTAATTGACCCCCCTATTGAAACTGGTTTACCAGTAACTATTCCGGGTTGGGCTGAGCCCACAAAGTTTGAATAAGTATCCATTATCCAAGCCATTGTTTGCTCATCTGTTCCCATATCAGGAGCAGGTATGTCTTTATCAACACCTATAATTGGTAAAATCTCAGCAGTATATCTTCTAGTAAGTCTTTGTTTTTCTGCTCGTGATAGTGGAGCTGGGTCAATCGCTACTCCTCCTTTTGCACCTCCGTACGGTAAGCCCACAATTGCACACTTCCAAGACATAAGAATTGCTAATGCTGTTACTTCTCCAAAATTTACATCTGGAGAATATCTAATTCCTCCCTTAGTCGGCCCAATGCTTAAAACATGTTGAACTCGATATCCAATTACCGTTTCAACTTCTTCATATTCATCTCTTCTAAAAGGGAATGAAACAGTTAGTGCTCTTTGGGGGTACTTTAGTCTTTCTCGTATATTTGAATCTAAATCAACCAAATCTGCTACTTGATCAAATTGATTAACAACTTCTTTGTACATATCGGATTCGACTTCGAAATTGCTTATCATACTTATTCAATGATAAGCAGGTTTTATGTATATTTCCACTTAATATAACTAAGAGAAAATCTGTCTTAGTCAATTGTTAAATTATAGATTATGAAAAACATAGAAATAATAAATAGGTTAAAAGAATCAGGTTTCGATGCTCTGATACTTTGCTCAAACCATAATGATAAATGTAATTGTCACTTGGATATAAAAGAAGCAGCCTAAATAGGAAGAAAATAATGAATACTTTATTAAATGATGTACTAGAACTATCTGGAAAAATAGCACATACTTCAGATGAAAAAATGATCGATTTGACTGAATTTGGTGAAAAGTTAACTAAAAGTGAAGATATAGAGTTTCTATGGGTAGCAAAAAATGCCTCGGGAGCAGCAAGAAATGCTTCGAACTCAATCAAAACTTACAGCCAGAATAAAATAGCGAAAAACGTTTCCGAAAAAGGGTCCATTAGGCTTGGAAATGAAGTTTTCTTGTACTCAAAAAGCTCGGTCTGGAAAACAAGCGATGTAACAAAACTCATTAAGTGGTTAGTAGAAGAAGCATCAAATAACGAAAGCCTTATAGAAGATATTGTTGCATTAATAGGAAAGAATTTTATTCCAAAACTTTTAGGTTTAGATGCTGTAGCAAAGAAAAGAGATAGGGATCCTAAAGTAATTAGAGACACTTTCTTATATAAAGAATGGAAAGATAAATCAGATTTACAAATAATCAATGCCGAGAGTAAACATGCGCCAAAATGGGTTCGTGGTCTATCTCACGGCGAAAGGAAGAAATAATATGAATCAACTATATGAACTAGCTAGGCCATTCCCAAGCAAATGGGTTAAAAAAGCACCGAAAGGTAAGTTTGGCAATTATGTTGCCCATTCTGTCATTGCACAAAGACTTTTAGAGATTTGTGGTCCTTACACATGGGAAGTGACTGAACTAATTAGGCAATCCGAAGAAAAAAAAGTAGTGGGATGTTTCGGAAAATTGACTGTCGTAATCGATGAAAAAGAAGTAATAATTACTTCAATAGGTGATGTTGAGCACGATCAAGGAAGTGACGGAACTAATGCTAAACATGCAGAATCAGATGCATTCAAAAGGTGCGCAATGAAAATTGGCTTAGGCCTCCATTTGTGGGCTGGGGAAGAGTACTATCTAGACAAAAAACTAGAAGAAAATAGTCCTCATTTAGCTGAAGCATCACTACAAACAGCTTAAGCTATGAGACAGTAGAATCTCGGGAATTTAATATTATAGTAACTGGTCCATTATTGTTGAGCTGGATATCCATTAATGCTCCGAACTCTCCTGTTTGAACTTTAATTCCTTGCGAAACAAATCTATTTGCTGCAACATTGATAAGATCATTAGCTCTTTCCGGAACTTCCGATTCAATAAAAGATGGCCTATTCCCTTTTTTTATATTTGCATTAAGTGTAAATTGGCTAACAATTAGAACCTCGCCATTAATATCAAGTACTGATCTATTCATTTTGTTATTTTCATCAGAAAAGATTCGCAAATTACTTATCTTGTCTGAAAGAGCTTCTGCATCTTTTTCGGTATCTCCCTTTTCAACTCCCCAGAGCAAAAGCAGACCATCACTAATTTTACTTATTTGTTCACTGTCGACATGAACACTTGCTTCTGTTACTCTTTGTAAAACTACTTTCATAACTATTATATTATTAGAAAGGTACTTGTATGCTAGACCCAATAACTATAAAACTTGCTCAAGGAGCAAATTATGCAGCACTAACAACTCTATTTCCTAATGGCAATCCTCAAACTCAAGTCATGTGGGTTGATGCAGACGAAAATTATTTATATATGAACACAGAAATTCATAGAGAAAAGTATAAAAATATAGAAAATGACTCAAGAGTTTCGATACTAATTTGGAAAAATGATGATCCATTTAAGTATGTAGAAGTTAGAGGAAACGTAGAAGATTCGTACAAAGGAAAAGAAGCACGAGACCACATAGATAAGCTATCAGAAAAATATTTTAAGAGGCCTTATCCATTCACTGTTCAAACTGAAAGAGTAGTATTGAAAATTAAAGCAGTAAAAGAAGTATTTTTTAATGTAACAATAGAAGATTTCTAAATATCGTCGTCGCCACATCCACATTCTGGACAAAACATTAATGCTACCCCTTTCTTAAATAGTCGGCTCTGGTGGATTTTTTGAATAGTCGTAAAAACCCTTACCCGATTTTACCCCTAAATCTCCTTCTTTAACTCTTTTTGAGAGAAAGTCTGGAGGACCTAAAGACTCGTCTCCAGATTCTTCTGCTAATTTTAATTTGGCATAATAATGTATATCTAAACCAGAATAATCAGCTAAGCGATAAGGACCTTTTGGATGGCCTAAGCCATTTTCAATTGCAATATCAATATCTTCGAATGATGCTATACCCTCCTTGTATAGCTCAAAAGCTTCATCCGCAAGGGCTGCTAACATTCTGTTCACAATAAATCCAGGTGTTTCTTTTTTTAAGACAACAACTTTCCTACCCATTAGGTTTCCAAGGTTTATGGTTCTGTCTATAAATGATTGTTCAACTGCAGGACTGTATGCTACTTCAATCAAATCCATTCTTATTGGGGGGTAAAAAAAGTGCATATTAAGTATCCTGGATGGGCAATTAGTAACTTCTGATAGTTGGGAGCCAGCAATGAAAGAGCTATTTGAAGCGAGGACAGTGTTCTCATCTGTATTTTCTGAAAGGTACTGAAATACTTGATTTTTTATATCAAGCCTTTCAGTAACTGCTTCGATAGCAAATGTTCTACCTTTTATTGAGTCTTCTAAAGAAGAGCATGGAACCAGGAAAGAATCAAAATTATCTCCTTGCTTTTGTGTTAGTTTCTCTTTTTGAATTAGATTTGCAATATTTTTTTTTGTAAATTCTATTTTTTGTTCTAGCTGATCTGAATCTTCGTCATAAAGATTTGTTTCTAATCCTGCCATAGCTGATAAAGCTGCAATCTGACTACCCATCTGCCCCGCACCAATTACAACAACTTTTTCGTTTTCCATATTTATTCCTCTTTGTTTATCTCCCTCTTAGCAATAGACATCTTGTGTACCTCATCAGGTCCATCTGCAAATCTTAATGCTCTTACGCCTGCACTCATTCTGGCAAGCGGTGTATCTTGGGATAGTCCTTGTGCTCCATAGGTTTGTATAGCCTTATCAACAACGTATCCGGCAGCTTCAACTGCAGCAACTTTAATTGCAGAAATCTCTATTCTTGCACCTTTCTTTCCAACTGTATCCATAAGCCAAGCTGTTTTTAGAGTCAAGAGTCTAGCTTGCTCTATCTTAATTCTTGATTCAGCTATCCAATCTTGAACAACTCCTTGCTCTACTATTTTTTTCCCAAAAGTTGATCTTGATTTAGCTCTCTGAATCATTAGCTCTAACGCTCTTTCTGCTAGGCCTATTGTCCTCATACAATGATGAATACGTCCTGGGCCAAGTCTGGCTTGAGCAATTGCAAATCCTAATCCTTCTTCTCCGATTATATTCGATGCAGGAACTCTCACATTTGTAAAGTTAATTTCTGGATGGCCAGTATAACCATCATCATATCCATAGACTTTCATAGGTCGAACTATTTCAACCCCTTCTGTTGAGAGAGGGACGAGTATCTGGCTCTGTTGTTGATAAGGTGGATTATCAGGATTTGTAATCCCCATAAAAATACATACTTTTGCATTAGGATTCACTGCATTCGAAGTCCACCACTTTCTTCCATTAATAACATACTCTTCATCATCTCTTTCTATCGATGACTGTATATTTGTTGCATCTGAAGAAGGTACTTCCGGTTCCGTCATTCCGAAACATGATCTAATCTCACCTTCTAGGAGAGGAGTCAGCCACTCCTCTTTTTGTTCTTCTGTTCCAAATTCAGCAAGAATTTCCATATTGCCAGTATCTGGTGCCGAACAATTGAAAACTTCAGAAGACCACCAAACTTTACCCATAACTTCGGCTAAAGGAGCGTAATCTAGATTAGATAGTCCAGGACCATATCGTTTGTCTGGAAGAAATAGGTTCCATAAACCTTCTTTTTTAGCTACAGCTTTAAGGTCATTAAGTAATTGAGGAATATGTAAAGGATCATCAGAATTATCTATCTCCTCATCATATACTTTCTCATTGGGGAAAATATGTTCATCAAAAAAGACATTTAATTTATTTAAATAATCCTCTGCAATTGCTGATATTGAAAAGTCCACAATATACATGATAATCAATGTAATTTGTAGAAAGTAAAATTTTCAGAACTGATTATCCTATTTTTATGAACCCATTTGACGAAAAAATAAGAATTTGGATTTCAGATAGTATTGATTTATCAAAAAATTTTGAATTTGAACAATTTAAAGTAGGTAGATCAAACCTAACATTCAAAATTTGTGACAAAAAAAATACATATGTCCTAAGAAGACCGCCATTAGGCTCGAAACTTGAGTCTGCGCATGATATGAAACGAGAATATCGAATTATATCTAATCTATACAAATGTAAATATAGAGTGCCAAAGCCTTACGTACTATGTGACAATAGAGACATCTCAAGTGAAGATTTCTACATAATGGAGTATATTGATGGACAAACAATAGCAACCATGGAAGACGCACAAAGCCTAAGTGACGAAATAAAAAAAACAATATCTGAGGACTATATTGTCACCATTTGTGAACTTCATAATATTGAAGTAGGCAGCTCGGGACTTGAGAGTTTAGGTAAACATGAAGACTATATAGAAAGACAATTAAGCAGGTGGGCAAAACAATGGGATAAACAAAAGACAAGAGAAATCCCAGACTTACAGAATTCAACTAAATTATTACTAGATAGTATTCCGAAGCAACAACGAACAAGTATCGTCCATGGAGACTATAGACTAGATAATGTAAAAGTAGGTAACTCTGGAAATATTCTGGCTGTTCTTGACTGGGAATTATGCACACTAGGAGATCCTTTAGCAGATTTAGGAACAATTATCGCTTCTTGGGTTTCTGAAGAAATTGACTCTCCATTTATCTATTCCCCAAATAAAGCTGGAGGATTCGCTAATAGAAGTCACCTGTTAGATATTTACAGTAATCAAACTGGACTAGACATTGGAGAGATTGAATTCTATACAAGATTTTCTTACTGGAAACACGCTTTGATTATGGAGGGTGTATTTTTTAGGTACTCTTCTGGTGCGTATGGTAATGTTGATAAAGAGACAATTGATTTGTTTGGAGAAAATGCATTATCGATGGCATCTTACTCAAATAAAGAAAATCTATTAGAGGAGTTATTATGAAAATATTGCCAATAGAAGAAATACAAAATATGGTTGGTCAAGAGACAGGCGTTTCAAACTGGTTTGAAATTAATCAAGATAGAATTAACCAATTTGCTGATGCTACAAATGATCACCAATTTATACATGTAGACACGGAAGCTGCAAAGAGCACTCCTTGGGGAACAACTATAGCTCATGGTTTCTTAACATTAAGTTTACTTTCGTACATGACAACAGAGGTTGGAATTGCTCCAGAAAATTTTTCAATGGCAATAAATTATGGGTTAGATAAGGTTAGATTTATGGAAGCTGTACCTGTAGACAGTAAAATAAGAGCTCGCTCAAAATTAATTGACGTACAGGACAAAAAGAGTGGCAGATGGTTATTGAAATCTGCTGTAACCATAGAAATAGAAAATGCTGAGAAACCAGCAGCAATTGTAGAAGCACTTACAATGTTCGTAGTTTCGGAATAGCAAAAGGAGAGATAATGAGAGAAGCAGTAATTGTATCAGCAGCAAGAACGCCTATTGGAAAAGCATATAGAGGAGCTTTCAACGATACCGCAGCAGCTACTTTAGCATCTTTTTCAATAAAAGAAGCCGTATCAAAAGCCATGGTAGAGCCATCTGAAATTGAAGACATTATTATGGGGTGTGCTCAACAGCAAGGGAGCCAGGCGTTAAATATAGGAAGGCTTTCCGGGATGGCTTCTGGATTTCCAAGTTCTGTACCTGGAACAACAATTGATAGGCAATGTTCTTCTGGTCTTATGGCGATTGCAACCGGATCAAAGCAAATAATTACAGACCATATGGACATTGTTGTAGCTGGAGGTGTCGAATCTATAAGTTTAGTACAGACTGCTGAATTGAGATTAGACATTGACCCAAATGTCATTGAAAATCACCAACACGCATATATGCCTATGATTGAAACGGCTGACCATGTTGCTGAAAAATATAATGTATCTAGAGAAAAGCAAGACGAGTATGCATTACAAAGTCAACAAAGGACTGCGGAAGCACAAGGCAATTCAAAATACGAAAATGAAATTATTTCAGTATCAACTACAAAACTTACCAAAGATAAAGAAACTGGTGAGATCAGTAAAGAAGAGGTTACTATCGAATCTGACGAAGGTAACCGTCCTGAAACAACTCTTGAAGGCTTAAGTACCTTACCTCCTGTTTATAATGATAAATTTATTACAGCAGGAAATGCTTCTCAACTCTCTGATGGTTCTGCATCAGTAGTCATTATGGAGTCATCAACAGCAGAGAAGAAAGGGTTAGAGCCACTTGGATACTATAGAGGAATAGCGGTAGCGGGTCTCGATCCGGAAGAGATGGGTATAGGGCCTATTTATGCTGTACCAAAGTTATTAGACAAATTCAACCTAACTACTGACGATATTGATTTATGGGAGCTAAACGAAGCGTTTGCTGTACAAGCTTTATATTGTAGAGATTATCTAGGTATTGATAACGAAATATACAATGTAAATGGTGGGTCTATTTCTATTGGGCATCCTTACGGAATGACTGGAGCAAGAATGACTATGCACGCATTGATGGAAGGGAAAAGAAGAGGCTCAAAATATGTAGTTGTAACCATGTGCGTAGGTGGTGGAATGGGTGCAGCAGGGCTATTCGAAGTAATTTAGTCAGAACCAAGGAGGTATAGGTTGAAAGCTGTTGTATGCACAGAACTTGGAGAACCAAGCAAGCTTAAAGTTCAAGATATTGACTTAGGGAATGTAGGTGATAACCAATTATTAATAACAGTTCAAGCAGCTGGAGTGAACTTTCCTGATGCTTTACTAGTTCAAGGGAAATATCAAGTAGTCATTGATCCCCCTTTTATTCCTGGAAATGAAATTGCAGGGATAGTCAAAGAAGTAGGAAAAAATGTTAATACTGAAGTTGGAACTAAAGTTATTGGCCTCCCAGACATAGGCGCTTTTGCTGAGGAAATTATATTAGACAGTAATGCAGTTATACCGATTGATAATGATTTCCCTAGCCAAGTCGCCGCGGCTCTTCCTATAAACTATGGGACGACTTACTATGCGCTTAAAAGAAGAGCTAATATCAAGAAGGGCGAAAAACTTCTTGTACTTGGAGCTGCTGGAGGAATAGGAACAGCATCAATACAACTTGGGAAAGTTTTAGGGGCAGAGGTCTATGCAGCTGTAGGTTCTGATGAGAAAGAAGATTATGTAAATAAAATAGGTGCCGATTTCGTTATAAGGTATGACAAAGACAACTTAAAAGAGAAGATAAAAGAACTAACTAACGGTTTAGGCGTAGATGTAGTAGTCGATCCTGTTGGCGGTGAATACTCTGAGCAAGCAGTTAGAGGGACAGCTTGGAATGGAAGGTACCTAGTAATTGGCTTTGCAAATGGAACAATCCCCTCTATCCCATTAAATTTAACTCTTGTTAAAGGTATATCTATAGTTGGAGTCTGGTGGGGAAGATGGATGAAAACATCCCCTGATGAAGCAATGCAAGATTTTTCAGAACTAATTTCATATATAAAGAAAGAAGAGTTGATAATTGAACCTGCAGAAATTTATACAATTGAAGAAGTTCCTAAGGCACTTCAGAATTTCCTTGATAGAAATAATTTAGGTAAAGCTGTAATTGAATTTTAATTATTTTTTAGATCCAGCAAAGTAAGGATTCTGTCCAGAAGAATGATCTGTCGCATCAATTACATTGCCTATTTCAGGTATGGCCTCTTTTAAAGAAGCTTCTATTCCTTGAGATAATGTCACTTGAGCCATTCCACACCCTTGACAACCTCCTCCAAGTTGTAGGTAAACATCATTACCTTCAACATTTACTAATGTGGCTACCCCGCCATGTGCAGCTATTGCTGGATTAATTTGTTGTTCCAGTATCGTTTTAACTTTATTAGCCAGATCGCCCGTAAGCTCGGGAAGTGGCTCAGAGCTATCAATTATGCTTGGGCTAGGTGTATTTGGATTGTCCATTTCTAGTGAATTCATATCTTCAGATAAATTAAGCGAGGCATTTTCAAATTTATCTTTATCTTTTGCAGCAATAATTACTGTTAAGTCTCCAAATTTTAATAACTCGTCATCACTCCTGGCTTCTTCAACATCTAGAAAGCTTAAATCATAGGTGTATTGATTCCCCTGCATACCATCAATTTGAAGAAATAGAGCATATTCCTTATCTCCTGGCTCTTGCTCTCTTAGTTCAATAATCTTATCGACAGCCTTATTATCAATATTAAATTTTGAAGATTCTGTCATAATTAGATTGTACTAAATGTAGGATATGTGCAAAAGATGAAAAAAGTACTCTTTGTAATACCTGATAAAAGCTATAAATCTCAAGATTTTGTTAATTCAGCAAATAAATTAGGGATAGATATGGTAATTATTACTGATTCCGAACAAGCAGCTCAACAACTAGGAGCAAAAAATATTTTTTCTATGGAATTTGATACTCTGTCTAAAGAAAAACTAAATGATTTGCCTCAAGATATCAAACTAGCACTCCCGGTAGATCACTCCAGTGTTCTATTTGCATCAAAAATAGTGGAAGAGCTAGGGATCGAAGGAAATTCAATTGAGTCAGTGGAAAACTGCTTATACAAAGAGAGAACCAGATTAAAACTAACTAATATTAACCAATTACAGCCAAGGTTCATCAAAGCAAAATCCTTGAATGAAATAAACAAATTTAGAGAAAAAATTAATTCAAAAATAATTATTAAACCTAACGATGGAGTAGCAAGTATTGGTGTTATGTCTGTTGATGAAAAAGAAAATAGAGATACAGAAATACATAACATTATTAATAGTTGCACAAATAAGGAAGTTGTTGTTGAAGAATTTTTTGAAGGTCAAGAATATGCATACGAAGGGTACCTTAAGGAAGGAAAGCTGAACAAAATTGTTATCTTTGAAAAACCAGGTGATTATTCAGGACCATATTTTGAAGAAAAGATATTTATAGCACCATCAGATCTTGGTAATGAAAGAGTTAATCAGATACAAAAAATTTGCCAATCAGCATGTTCTGAATTAGGAATAACTGTTGGACCAGTTCATATTGAATTCAAAATAATTAATGACAAAATATTCATAATCGAGGTCAACCCTAGAACTATTGGTGGACTATGTTCGAGATCTTTAAATTTTAACCTTTTTAGAAACTCCCTTGAAACCGTAATCTTATCTGATTTGGTAAATGACAAACAGGTATCATTAAATTTAGCTTCTAATTCAACTGGAGTATTGATGCTTTCAATACCTGAGGAGGGAATATTTAAAGGTATAAAAAATATAGAAAAAGCAAAGAAGCTAAAGGAAATAGTAAACATAGAAATCTCATTGCCTATAGACACACACATAAACAAACCTCCATTCTCTGAAAGGTATCTTGGATTTGTCTTTGCAAATGGAGAATCTAATGCTGAAACAAAGAATGCTTTACTTGAATGTGAAGATTTACTAGAGCCAATAATTGAATAGATAGTATTATCAAGTCATGAGCTCCATATCATCTCTTATTTCAGCAGGAGGGGAATGTCAAGTACAAAGAGACAGCTTAAATAATGAATACAATTATTTAATTGGAGTTGACTCTGGTGTATCTCATTTGTATAGGTTATTCTTGCGACCAACTCATATTATCGGAGATTTCGATTCTATATCAAAAAAAGATTTAGACAGAGGAAAAAAAGATGGGGCGACTTTTATTGAACTAGAAGAAAGTAAAGATCAATCCGATTTAGAAGCTGCCTTTCAATTAGCTTTTGACTTAAAGAGTGATGAAATTATCCTCATTGGTGGTGAGGGAGGAGAGGTAGATCAGTTATTCGGAATCTTCGCTCTATGCGCTGCATTTTCAAACAACTTGAATATTAAATGGATGAATAAAGGATACGACATATTTTTTCAAAATGAAATAACTCTAAATGTAGAAAAGGGTCAACTATTCAGCATTGTTCCAATAACAAACCTTAAAAAGGTTTTCATAGAAGGTGCACACTGGAATTTAGATGGTGAAAATATTGAACTAGGTTCATCTCAAACTCTTAGGAATGAATCTGTAGGTGAACAAGTATCTATCAAAATTGAAGAAGGAAAAGCTGCAATTTTAGTTAAGATCTAGGAATATCCTTCCAAGCTTTATCTTTGTCTAATTTTGGCTCGCTTGGTAGACCGAGGACTCTTTCTGCAATAATATTTCTCATAATCTCAGAAGTTCCACCCTCTATAGAGTTTGCTCTAGATCTTAGAAATAGACTTTGTGTATCAGTAAATCCAAAAGTCTCGTTTTCAAAATTTAATTCAGGTTGAGTCAACTCGTATCCCCTTGGAAATAGTAAAGCTTCTTGTCCAATGAGCTCCATAGCAAACTCGTAGGATTCTTTATTTATTTCCGCCTCGTACAGCTTGCTAGTAGACCCTTCAGGTCCTGGTGTTCCTTTTGCACGAGATTCAGCGTCCCTCATATTTGTTAAGCGAACTGCTTCTTGCTGGATCCACAATTCTAAAAGCCTGTCTCTTTGTGTAGAATCAGATAATTCTCTGTCTTTCCATAGCTGAACTAGGTGCCCTGGAGCCCCGGTCCCCCTTTCTCTAACATTTCCTCCTATTGCAACTCTCTCATTCATTAATATGGTTAGAGACACTCTCCATCCATCACCAACTTCTCCAAGTAAATTCTCTTTCGGGACTCTAGCGTCTGTAAAATAAATCTCATTAAACTCCGCTTCTCCTGTTATTTGCCTTAATGGCCTTACTTCTACACCATCAGCTTCCATGTCAACTATAAAAAATGTTAGCCCCCTATGTTTTGGAACTTCTGGATCAGTCCTTGTAACTACTAATCCCCATTTTGCTAAATGGCCTAAAGTAGTCCATACTTTTTGACCATTTATTATATAAGAGTCTCCGTCATCTACTGCACGTGTTGAAAGGCTAGCTAAATCTGATCCAGATCCTGGCTCTGAAAATAATTGACACCAAATCTCATCAGCTACAAACATAGGTCTCAAATATCTGTCTATCTGTTCTTTTGTTCCAAATTCAACAATTGTCGGGGCACCCATACCTATCCCTAATATATTCGCTATCCTATTCTGTTGTGATATGCCAGCTTTTCTTAACTCTTCTATAACTAGCAATTGGTATTTTGGATTGACTCCAAGACCCCCTGCACCTTCAGGAAACTGAACCCATGCAAGGCCTAGGTCAAATTGCTTACCCCAGAACTCTTTTATATCTTGGTCTTCTTCCCTAAAGGAAATCAATTCTGAAATCTTATCTCTGACTAGTTTCTCTGTGTCAGATTGTTTTACTTTTACATCAGACATATGTTTTAATTATAGTAACTAAAGAAATTACTCTAGCTTCCCTGGACAGCTTGCTGAATAATAACAAACTCATCTTCATTATTCATAGGATATGTTTCATTATCTATAGTTCTTATCTTGTCAATATTTGACTCAACATCATCTGCTGTCGCATCAGGGTTATAATATCCAACATGAGTACTGATTCCAACTCTAGCAAAACGTCCAGCTCCAACTGAATAAATTTCATGTGTTGGCTCACATGCCTCAGAAGCCAAATAAGCAACCATTGGAGCAACCTGTTCAACTTTGAAAAGCTTACCCATCTCTTCACCAAATATAGCTTCTGTCATTCTTGTCATTGCATTTGGGGCAATTACATTGGCTTTAATATTATATTTTGAACCCTCAATAGCTAAAATATTTGTAAGACCCACTATCCCCATTTTTGCAGCACCATAATTAGCCTGTCCGAAGTTTCCAAACAAGCCTGATGGAGATGCAATATTTACTATACGACCATATGAATTCTCTTTCATAAATTTAAATGCGGGATGGCAAACATAAAAAGTCCCCTTTAAATGTACATCAATCACAATAGAAAACTCTTCTTCAGTCATGTTAGCGAAACTTTTATCTCTCAAAATTCCTGCGTTATTGACTACTGCATCTACTTTCCCGTAAGTGTCAATAGCAGTTGATACAATTCCTTCTCCTCCTTCTTTTGTTGCTACGGAGTCATAGTTCGCCACTGCCTCTCCGCCTTTTGATTGAATCTCTTCCACAACATCATCCGCCGGAGAATTCCCTGAACCAGAACCATCTACTGCCCCGCCAAGATCGTTCACTACTACTTTTGCACCTCGGTTAGCTAAGTCTAAAGCATAAGATTTTCCTAAACCATTTCCTGCTCCTGTTACAATAACTACCCTGTCTTCAAAATTTACCTTAGACATTTACTCCTCCCCCTCATACATGCTCTCTATCTGTTCATTATACTTCTCGTTTATTACATTCCTCTTCAACTTAAGAGTAGGGGTAAGCTCACCGCTTGTATCTGTCCACTCATTATCCAAAATAACAAATTTCTTAATTTGCTGAACTTGAGCAACTTTACTATTTGCTTCATCTACTTGTTCTTGAATTGCTCTAATAACCTTTTCATTAGTAGAAAGGCTTTTTAGGTCATAGGTAATCCCATTCTCTTCAGACCACTTCTCTGCACCTCCATCAGCATCTAGTACAACAAGAGCAGTTAGATATTTTTTACCGTCTCCAACAACGCAAACCTGCCCTACTAAAACATGTGGTTTAATTAATTCTTCAACTTCTACAGGAGCAATGTTTTTCCCTGCCGAAGTAATAAGGATTTCTTTCTTTCTTCCTATAATTTTTACGTATCCGGCATCGTCAATCTCAGCTAAATCTCCAGTGTGGAGCCATCCTTCACTATCAAATGTTTCTGCTGTTTGTTCTTCGTCTTTGTAATAGCCTTGGGTAACATGGCTTCCCCTCATGCAAAGCTCTCCGTCTTCTTCTATTCGTACTTCTGTACCAGCAATTGGTAAGCCGACTTTCCCAATAGGATTAGATACCTTTGGAATAGGAACACCTGCAGCTTTTAACTTTTCTCCAAAACCTACCATGGCATTTTTGGTTATCCCAACAGTACATGGACCAGTATCTTCGGTCATTCCATATATCTCTGTAATATCAATACCTATGGCATGGAACCATTTATGAACATCTGGATTCATCGGTGCAGCTGCAGTAACAAAATATTCTGTGTCTGCAATTCCTAGTCCGTCTTTAAACTTTGAAAAAACTAACTTCGAAAAGATTTTATCTTTTACTCTAACTCCAACTGGAGGGGTTTCTCCTCTTTGTTCGTACTCTACCCTCTCTATACCATTGTCAATAGCCTTGAGAGCTAAATCTTTCTTATCTGAATCATTAATTTTTGCTAGTAGACCTGCTTTTACTTTTTCCCAAACTCTAGGTACAGCTAGTAAAACTGAAGGTTTAATCGTTGGTAAAGCTTTTGCAAGATCTTCTAATACTGGAACCGGGAATATTTGCCCAACCCTATAAAGTGCTTGGTAGTGATCTCCAGCTCTTGCAGCAATATGAGCCATAGGTAAGTAAGATACAATTCGTGGATTACTCGATGCTGTAATCATTTGAGAAAAAAGGCTTTCATTAGTCCATATAACATTATGGTGACTAATCATCACACCTTTAGGTCTTCCAGTGGTCCCAGAAGTGAAAATTAAGCAAGCAAGCGAATCTGGGGTTACAGTTGCTATTGCTTGGTCAAGCTTCTCCCTACCATCTTTTAATAATTCATCACCTTTTTCAATTAACTGCTCCCAACTTAGAACATACTCTTTATCTTTGTGCTTTTCATAATCGTTAAATAAAATTATATATTCAAGTTTTGGACATTTTTTCTTTGCTTCATCTACTTCTGTAAATAGTTCAGAATCTCCAACAAAGGCGACCTTTGCTTCCATGAGGTCTGCTACATACTCAATCTGTCCTGACTTTAACTGTCGATAAAGAGTAGAAGGGACTGCTCCTGTGTGCAATATAGCTAAGTCAGCTATATTGTGCTCTAAGCAATTGCTTGACATAATAAATCCAGTATCTTTAGGAGTTAATCCTAAAGATATTAATCCTGCAGCTACTCTATGTACCATATTCCTAGTTTCTGACCAACTCATAGGGTTCCAGGAAGTGTATTCACTATTAGCTGGTTCATTTAATGCTGGGAAATCTCCAAATTCATCTGCATTCCTATTTAGTAAATCTATTAATGTTAGCCCATCAACTGATGCGCTAATTTCATCTGCTTGGTCTTTTAGAAACTGGTGGATATTATTCTTCAAAGTCTTCTCCTTCTATATATGCAAAAATATACTAAGTAAATTTTAGATTATGGTGAAGCAATATGCCATTGAAAATTTGAGTAACTTAGTTAGTTTATTTCTGAAACAATTAATCCTTTATAAGGATCTACGTTCGAGATAGATAATGTTCCTTCAGATAAAGAAACTTCTCCAGAACCCCATATCTTCTCTATATTTTTTGACAAAAAAGGAATCTCCCAATTTGTTAATTTTTGTTCTCTATTTATGAGACAAAGCATAGATTCTTTACCATTACTCCGCCTATAGGCAACTGCTGAATCTTGAAAACCGAGAAGTTCAAAAGACCCTCTTTTGAGTGCTGCATTATTAGATTTAAGATTCATTAATTCAGTTGTCCAGGTTAAAATATCCTCATCCCAGCTTTTTTTATCATGCCAGGGGAATGCCTTTCTGTTGTTGGGTTCATTTGACCCATTTAATCCTATTTCATCTCCATAGAAGATTCCCGCAATACCAGGAAATGTAGCTTGAACAAATATTGCGGCTTTTAATGAATCAGTATTCCCATTAGCTCTATGTAAAAATCTTGAAACGTCATGAGAACTCAATAAATTCTGACAACATAAAAGGGCTTCAAATGAATACATCATATGAAGATTAGCTAACTCTTCAGAAAACTCTTTTGTTGAAATCAAATCTGAAGCAAAGTAATCGGATAAGGCCTCCCTAAATGAGTAATTCATAGTGGAATCAAACATATCACCTTGTAGCCATAGTGACGTATCTCCAAAAATTTCTGAAACTAAAAGGACATTTTCTTTTGCTCCTTTTGCTACATTTCTGAATGATTTCCAGAATGAAATATCGATCTCTTTTGCGACATCCATTCTCCATCCGTCTATATCAAATTCTTTTATCCAATATTCAACAACGTCAAGCCCCCAATCTTTTGCTCCTTCATTTTTCATGTCTACCTTCACCATATCTGGGACTCCCCACCAAGCTTTAAATGTAGGTTCAATAATTGGACCATCGCCTTCAACAACTTCGACTTCTAAACCTGTTTCTTTGAAAGTTATATCTTCTAAATATCTTTTATATTGTTTTTCGTCTCCATCCCACCCAACTCTATGGGTTTCAGAATAATTGTGTGGTCGATACTTCAGTCTTACTGGGTAGTCATATACAGTAAACCATTCTGCATATTTTGAATCTTTTCCATTCTTGATAACATCTTGAAATGCAAAATTTTTTGGATGTACATGATTTAAGGATGCATCTAAAACTATTTTCATGCCTCTCTCATGAACTTTTGATACCAACTCCTTCAATGCCTCATCTCCCCCTAATGCAGGGTCAACTTTCTTATGGTCCCAAGTGTCATATCTATGGATACTCGAAGAAAGAAATATTGGATTTAAGTAGACTATATTAACACCGAGTTTTTGAATATACTCAAGATTATTAATGACTCCGTACAAATCGCCGCCTTGGTGTTCAAGGCGATGTGGGTTGCTCCCCCATTCTACAACATCTTCTCTGTCAAGATCTCTATTTCCATTTGAGAACCTGTCTGGAAAAATTTGATACATAACTCCTCCATAAACCCAATCCGGAATTTCATGCATGTTAAATTCTTCATTTTTATATATCCATTTTTCTGTAGGAGAAATAAAATTGCATACACCACTCCTTCCAAAATATGTACCAACCCCTTTAGAGCTCATGGCAGCAAAGGCAAACCGTAGAACATCGTTGGTTATATCAACTTCAATCTCCCAATATTTGAATCTATCTGTATAAGAAACATTTTTTATTTCAATCGGCTTATACTCAGGATCTTCCAGTAGCAACCAAACCTTATCAATTCTTGTTTCTGTGTGGATTCTTATCCTTAATAAACCATCGGGAGTTTTTGCAAAAAACTTCTTATCATTAAAGTCAAACCTATAATCATAACTACCCAGGTGTACGTCTGTCTCAAAGAAATCTATCTTTTGAGCATCTCCTTCATCTTTGAAATTTACTATATGACTTTCTACCAAGAATCCACCTAAAATACCTGTTCCGAGTTATTATAAAACAACACAGCTAGAAGGGTGGATTTTTTGGATATAAATAGATCTAGTATGTTAATCTTACATCCAACATCATTGCCAAATGGTCATGGAATTGGAGATTTTGGCAAAACAGCCTTCGAATGGTTGGACTTCCTTGATTTAGCTGGAATTGGTATATGGCAGGTATTACCTCTTGGACCAACTGATAAAACACAATTTTCTCCTTACTCTAGCTCTTCTTCAACACTTGGAAATTTCGGATTAATTGATCTTGAATTATTAATCAGTCTCGATTTAATTAATAAAAATAACTTAAACGAAAAACCAAAGAATTTAGATAAAGTAAATTACCCTGAAGTCTACACCTATAAAGATTCTGTTTTAAGAGAAGCCCACAATAATTTATACAATTCATCTGAAAACACTATTAAGGAAAAGCTAGAAAATTTTGAAAATCAAAATAAAGAAATCCAGAGTGAGCTTGCATTTCAAATGGCTACATCCATATATGGTGACTCCTGGAAAAATTGGCCAAGCAACTTAATGCAACCAAGTACAAATGATATAAATGAATTTACCAATATAAATAAGAGAGAATACTCTTTTCAACTTTTTGTTCAATACTTGTTTTCAACGCAATGGAATAAGCTTAGGCAATATGCAAGTACAAAGAATATAAAGATACTTGGCGACATTCCTATATATACGAATTTCCACTCATGCGATGTATGGCTCAATAGAGAATTATTTGAATTAGACGAGAATAATGATATGCCTTTTGTTGCTGGAGCAGCACCTGATATTTTTACAGCTTCTGGACAAATTTGGGATAATCCTCTCTATTTGTGGGAAAAACACAAAGAGGAAGACTATAAATTTTGGATACAAAGACTAAAAGGTTGCTTAAATAATTATGATCTTCTTAGAATTGACCACTTTGGAGGACTCTTCAAGTTTTGGGCAATACCTAGGAATGAACTGGGGACAGAAGGTCATTGGAGAGATGGGCCGGGGCACAACTTTCTAGAAATCATAAAATCAGAAATAAATCTAGACAATCTACTTGCAGAAGATTTATTTGCTATAAACCCATTAGTTGAAATGGACAAAGCTCGGGAGGTATTCCAAATACCTGGACTCAAGCTCTTAAATCAGAGAATACCCCATGACAGTTGGGATGACGAGCTCCCTCCTAATAAGTGGGGATACAATTTTGCTGCATATACAGGAACTCATGATTCACCAACTTTAAAGCAATGGATAGCTGAAACCTCTGAGGGACAAAGAAATAACTTAAGAGAATACATAGATAGTAATATACAAAACAAACAAC
This sequence comes from Actinomycetota bacterium, assembly GCA_036163695.1. Taxonomy (GTDB): domain Bacteria; phylum Actinomycetota; class Acidimicrobiia; order Actinomarinales; family Actinomarinaceae; genus JAYZKG01. Next base: position 21,030 of record JAYZKG010000053.1, read on the forward strand.
ATTCTGAAGTTTGGGACTCTATTGCTGTTGTCTGGGAAACAAAATGTCAGCTTGCCGGGACAATGGTCCAAGACTTACTTGAACTTGGTTCTGAAGCTAGGTTTAATATACCAGGACAACAGATAGGAAATTGGGACTGGAGATTAACTTCTATGGAAGAATTGAGTAATTTGTCTGAAAAACTATATGCATTAAATAAGGCTACTGAGAGGTGCTAGATTAATAGCTCCCTTCCCTAATGTATTCAATAATTAAATAAACCTCTTCATCAGTTAAATTTTGGCCCGGCATTGATCCTTTGCCCATAGTCATTGTTTGAATCCAATAACTATTTGGCATGTCCCATGCAGAAGAGTTCTTACCTATTTCTGGACCTACTTTCCCCTCTAATTGATCACCATGGCATGCTGCACAACGAACTAAATAAATTTCTTCGCCAGTAGGATCTGCCTGAGAAGGGTCCTCATTACATGCAGAAGTGACAAGGAGAATAAGGAAACAAATAATGTACTTGTATCTCATTATTGAATTTATTCTTCCTCTAGAGCAGTCTTAAACTCCTTTGCTGAACTTCCAAGAGACTTTGCTAACCCAGGTAACTTTTTTGCACCGAAAAGTAACAATAGGATTACAAGTATTATTATTAATTCAGGAAGCCTTAAACCAAACATAATTCTATTCTAATCATTTTTTCACTATATTTGACCAGCTAAATAAAAGCCAGCTAAAAGGATAGCCACAAACAATGATGCTAAAAGATTTAGTCTTTTCTCTATAAATTCTTTAATCGGCTCACCGAATTTCCATAATAATACCGCAACAATCCCAAATCTTATACCCCTAGCGACAAAGCTTGTAGCGGTAAACAACAATAGGTTCATACTTGTCGCTCCACTTGCAATTGTTATGACTTTGTAAGGAAGAGGGGTAATCCCTGCTGTTAATACAACAACTGCACCATAATCATTAAAGTTTTGACTAAACTCTATAAATTGGTCATTCAGATGATAAAAATTAATTATTTTATTACCTATAGTATTTATGAATTGATTCCCAAGGAAATAGCCAAACATTCCTCCTAAAACTGATGAGATAGTTGCAACTGCCGCAATTCTAAAAGCTTTAGTTCTATTAGCTAAAACCATGGGCATAAGAAGAACGTCTGGCGGAATTGGAAAAACAGAGCTTTCAAGAAAACAAACAACAGCTAATCCAGTCAGTGCCCACTTTCTATTGGCTAAATCAAGAACTTTGAAATACAAATTTTTTAACATACTATTTCTTTATACTAAAGAACTTATACCCTATAGGGGCAAATGTTGCCGTAAGTGCAGCTAAAAAAATAATTTCTGACTCTACCTTTTGACTTAGGAGTCCCAACTCAAGACCGATTTCAGCCATAGCAATTATTAAGCTAAATCTAGCAGATAACAATAGCCCCCCGGCAAATATCTCCCTTATTTTGATACCAAAAAAATACATGAAGAAGGAAGGAACTAACTTAACAAATATGGCTAAACAAAATAATATGAGAACTTCAAAATAGAAAGTGCTATTGGTCAATATTTGAATGTCGTAATTAAGTCCGACGTTAATAAAGAAAATCGGAATTAGAAAACCATATGAGAAGCCTTTCATACTAATATCTAGAGAACCTCTATTTGGAAAGACTAAGGCAAAAATTGTACCTGATAAAAATGCTCCCAAAATAGGTTCAATATCAAATAAAACAGAGAGGCCAACAACAGATAGCATCAGTGCTAGTGAACCCCTAATGCCCATCTCTTCAGGATCGTTTGCGTCAAACAACCTCTTGAAAAGATCTGGATACCACCATGCTGCTCTTCTTAACAACCTTAACAAAAGGAAAATAACAAGAAAATAGACCACAACATTAAGGTTGTTAAGAGTAAAGCCATCTGTTTTAATAACGGATGCATAAACAGTAGCAAGAATTAGTGTGAGAAAGTCAGCGAGAAGAGCGGATAGGAAGATTATTTGCCCGTAAGTAGTTTTAATTTTTTCATCAGCCCTGAGTATAGGTACAACAATCCCAACACTAGTAGTTCCTAGTACAAGAGCAAGAAACAAGTCGTATTCAAAATAATTTACAACCAATAACGATAGGCTTAAAGTCCCAATAAATATAATTAGCGGAGCAGCTAATTGTTTAATCCCTTTATCTTCAAAAATTTCTAATTCTATCTCGAAACCAGAAAGGAACATCAAAAGAAAGAAGCCAAGTATCGCCAATCCTGAAATAAACTCAGAAGATGTTACTAGACCTAAGACTGGTCCAATTACTAGGCCGTAAGCAATTTCTAAAACAATAGCAGGGATATTAATTCTTTTAGCCAATATTGGAAGAACAAAAGCTCCTAAGGATATAATAATTAATGAAAGAGCGTCAAAACTTTCCAAGCTAATCCTCTACTGGAACAACTAATACTGATATAGGAGAGTTTGTTGAAACAAAGTCTGTTGTTTTTCTATTTTGCCAATTTGATGAATTTGAATTACTAAGTATTAAAAGACCAACTGATTCTGATAGTAAAGATAATTCTTTTGCTATATTCCCTGATTTCTCAATATGTTTAACATCAACTCCTTTATACCTTGCAGAATCTTCCAAGTTCATTAATATTTTATTTCCTTCTTGAATAGATGATTGTGAAATAAATTCTGGTTCTTTTATATCAAATGCAACAATTGTTGAAGCCATTTTTTGTGATAAATCTAGCCCAACTCTAGATACACTATCTTCACTTAAATCTGAGGAAAGAGGAATTCCTATTCGTGAATAAGGATTTGAATTTCGAGAAAACAGTATAGGAATCTTATTCTTCTTTGAGAATTGTATATAATTCTTAATTATTGATTTATCTTTATCCTTCCCTAATGGGACTACCAAAAGTCCGATTGAAAATTCAGTAGTCACATTATTTATAATCTTATTTGAGATTTTTGGATATGATTTGACTTCTATCTCAACATTGTTTGCAATAGCCTTTATAGTATCTTCGTCTTTCTCAACTTTATCTTCAAAAAGATTGTCTTGAACTATTGCAATTAATGAATCTGCTTGAGTATTGATAACCATTTCTTCTGCTTCACTAACGGCTCCGAAGTCATCTTTGGACTCAACTAATACTGCAACATTTTTCCCGTAATATAAAGGGAATCTTGACTCAGACCCAGAGAAAAGATCAACAACTTCTGAAAATGAATCTGATTGAAGTACAACTGTAACTAAATCACCAGACTGAAAAACAGTATCTCCATGAGGAATGATTACTCTAGACCCCCTTAAAAGAGCTCCGACAATAAATGAATCGGAACCTATTTCCTTTAATTGCTTACCGCTTGCTGGGGAACCTGTTTCTATCTCAATCTCTATTGCTTCTGCTCTACCTCCTGCAAATGCTTTAGATGCAACCCTACTTGGTTCAAGTAAGTGCTCGAGCTGTCTAGCAGCGATATTATCTGTAACTACTGTGTCGACATCATATTGCTTATACTTTGATTCGTTGTCGATATCAACGATTCTTGCAGATATTCTTAAAACACCTGAATCTTTTGCAAGTCTCACAACTTCAATATTTACTTCATCATTGTCTGTTAGGGCAATTACAGCACCCGCCTCTTCTAGTCCAGCTTTCTTTAAGACTAACTTGCTAGAACCATCACCTTGAACCTTCTCGACAGTACGGTCCGTGGAGAAATCTCTTAGAACATCTTGATCTATATCGACAAGAGAAATGTCCCACCCAGTACCTATTCGCTGAACAAGTTGTTCAGCAATACCGTTTGCTCCTACTATTAAAACTTTCATATTTGTTACAATTATATGCCTAGAAGGTCTCTATTTTGAAAATCTAATAATAACAACATCTCCGTCTCTTACAATATATTCTTTTCCTTCAAGCCTTATTTTTATTGAGTTTTTTAAGCCCTCCCAGCCATTTCCTTCAATAAAATCATCGATACCTACAACTTCAGCCTTAATAAAGCCTTTTTCCATATCACTGTGTATTTTTCCTGATGCTTCAGGAATTTTAGTATTAATAGGTATCGTCCATGCTCGACTTTCTTTGTCCCCTACTGTAAAAAAAGAAATCAAATTTAATTCCTTATAGATGCTGTTCAATAAAGAACTTAATAAGCTCTCTTCAACTGAATATTGTTTCCGCATATCATTTTCCTCAGAGGAATCTAGTTCTGATAGCTCTTGTTCAATTTTTGCAGAAGTTACAATTACTTCGCCCTCTTCGCTTATCTTCTCTTTATTATTTATACCTTCCTCTTCAGTATTGATTAAATATACTTTTGGCTTAAGAGTCAAAAGAGCAAGGTCGCGAAAAAAAGAAAGCTCTTGTGTATCCCAATTGTAATTCTTTAGTTCCCCTCCACTTTCTAATATATCTATCGACTTATTTACTATTAAAAGTTCTTTTGGCTTTTCTGATAGCGCCTTAGACTCTTTAATTAACCTGTCTTCTTTATTATTGAGTATCTCTAAATCAGCTACTATTAATTCGAGTTTAATTTTTTCTAATTGTTCGTTTATCGATTGTGGAACATCTCCCCAATCTACACTGCTACTTTCAAAGTCTCTTAAAACAACTGCAAATCCATCCATTTCTCTTAATTTTGCAAATACATTTGCTGTAAATACAGGTTTATTTGGGCTGAGTGGCAAGTCATAAAGCTGTATCTTTGGATAAACAATCTTTTGAGAATTTTCAATTTTGGCTGCTTCAGTTAGCCTAGAATCAACTACTTCTCCGAAAGCTGTGTGAATCTCAGTTGTACTGAATGGAAAGTTCCCTATCTGAGAATCTTGTTTAGTTAGAGCAGTGAATACTGTTGATTTTCCTACGTTTGGTAAGCCAATAATTCCTATTTGAGACATTTTTTCTCTTTTCTTTGTTTTCTATTAAACAATCTAATGATTATATCGCTATTATTTATATTGTTGGAGGGTGAAGAATGACAGAAAAGAATAACAAAAGAACTTTATTTGGTTGGTCTATGTATGACTGGGCTAAATCTGCCTATGAGACAACTACTTTAGGTGCAGTGATGCCAGTATACTTTGTAAGTGTAGTAGTCCCTGAAGAAGGTTTTGAATTTAGAGGAAACTTATATACAGGAGCAGAAGTTTGGGGATTTGCTATTGGATCCGCATTGTTTATATTTTTCTTAATAATGCCTACCATTGGAGCAATAGGAGATTTATCGGGCTCAAGGATGAGACTCTTTAAGTCCTTTGCATACGGAGGAGCAATATTTGCTTCAACATTTTTCTTTGCTCAGTCAGGAGATGTTGTTCTTACTCTGCTAATTTACTTTCTTGCACAATTTGGTGCAACAGGTTCAAATGTCTTTTATGACAGTGTGTTGAAAGATATAACAACGGAAGATACTATTGATAAAGTATCAGCAAGAGGTTACGCATTAGGGTATCTTGGTGGTGGCTTGCAACTGCTATTATCATTAGCAATAATTCAACTTGGACCTGGAATGCTGGGTATAGATGGAATCTTAGCTTCTCGTATTGCTATTACATTTGCAGGTATATGGTGGCTGATATTTTCAATATTTAGCTTTTCTAGAATGAAGATTGACGAAACAAAACCTGAATACAATGAAAAAATAAATTATTTCAGTCAAGGCTGGAAGACTAATCTAAATACTTTAAGAAAGATAAGGAGATTCCCATTCTTGCTTTATTTCTTAGTTGCATATCTTTTTTACTGGGATGGGGCACAAACAGTTATAAATATGGCAGGACCCTTCTTCAGTGAAGTCCTTCTACTTGATCAAACACAAATAATTATTGTATATTTAATTGTTCAATTCATTGCATTTGGTGGAGCTCGTCTTGCCGGATATCTATGTGGAAGAATTGGTCAGAAGAATACTTTGGTATTTACTATATTATTATTTTTTGTTGCTGGCAACAGTGCATTCATAGTTCCAGAAAAACAAATCTTACCAGTTATTGCTCTTGGCATAATTGTTGGTATGGGAATGGGTGGATTGCAGTCTGTCAGTAGAAGCGTTTATGCGGCGATGCTTCCTAAAGGTGCTGAGGGTGAGTTCATGGGATTCTTTTCAGTTATTTCTAGATTTGCTGCAATATGGGGACCACTTATCTATAGCTATGTAAGTGCCTCAACTGGAAATCCAAGACTTTCCTTGCCAGTTATTTCGCTTTTCTTTGTAATTGGATACATACTGCTTAGAGGAGTAGACATGGACTCGAGAATCTCAGAAGAAGAATGGGCAGCTAGCTAATTAAGATAGCTAAGTTTGAATAAAGAGCTGAAACTGTTACCGGACCTACTCCCCCCGGGTATGGTGACCTAGCATATAACTTGTCACTAGTATTTTCAGGGTCAACATCTCCATATACCCCTTTATCTTTTTGAGATATCCCAACATCAATAACTATTGCTCCTTCTTTAAAATCTGTGTGGTTTAGAAAATATGGTTTCCCTATAGCGGATACGACTATATCAGCAGACTTAATTTTTTCATTGATATTTTTTGATTTACTATGTAATACAGTTACTGTTGAGTTGCAGCTTTCAGAACTCAATAAACGAGATAGAGGGGCAGTTACGAGTCTTGATCTCCCAAGAACCAACACGTCCTTCCCCTGCAAATCTATATCGTAATAATTGAACAACTCAAGAATTGCTTTAGGGGTCGCTGGAGCAAATAAAGGTTTAGATTCAAACAAAGTTCCCAAATTTGTTTTTGTTAATCCATCAACATCTAGACCTGGAGGTATTAAATCAATTAACTCGTCTGCATTGAGATGACCGGGAATGGGCAATTGTAAAATAATCCCATTCAAAGAACTAAATTCATTTATTACTTCGGAAACATCTTCTTGAGTAGCGTCCTTGTGTAATTTTTTCCAATGAAAAGAGACATTCAATTCTTCTGCTTTCTCCTCTTTTCTTTTCACGTAAAGCATAGAAGCAGGGTCATCCCCAACTGTAATTGCACCTATAGAAGCTTTTTGACCATTTTGCTCTTCATATACATTGAAAGCAGATAGTGATTTTCTATCTAAATACTCTGCCACTGGCTTCCCAAAGAGTATTTTTTCCATATTAAAACAACCTCGACACTTAATTTCTCCCTATCTAGAGTAATATACATTCTGAAAGGTTTAAGATGCCAAATATTTCAAAAATAAATGAATTGATTCTGCCCTCAGCAACTATGGAGATAACGGCTAAAGCAAGAGAACTAAGGGCTTCAGGGAAACCTGTGATTGGTTTTGGTGCTGGGGAGCCTGACTTCCCCACTCCTTCTTATATAATTGATGCTGCAAAACAAGCTTCCGAGAACCCTGTATATCATAAATATAGTCAAGTAAACGGACTCCCTTCATTGAGAGAAGAGATTTCTAGAACTGCGAAAGAATACTCCGGTTACGAAGTAACTCCAGAAAATGTTTTAGTTACAAATGGGGGGAAGCAAGCAATAATCACTTCCTTCATGTCTGTATTGGATAAAGAAGATGAAGTTGTGATACCTAAACCTTATTGGACTACTTACCCAGAAGCAGTGAAAATAGCAGGTGGTAAACCAGTATATGTAGAAAGCAACTTAGAATCTGATTACAAAATAACCAGATCGCAATTAGATGAAGTTAAAACAAATAGAACAAAAATTCTTGTTTGGGTGTCTCCTTCAAATCCGACTGGAGTAGTTTACACACCAGAGGAAGCAAAAGATATATATGAATGGGCATTCGAAAATGATATTTGGATATTGTCAGATGAATTATATGAGCATCTTGTATACGAAGGCGATCCAACTCCATCACCAGCAATATTTGATAGTGAATTAAATAATACAATCATAATTAACGGAGTCTCAAAAGCATACTCTATGACTGGTTGGCGAGTAGGTTGGCTAATTGGAAATAGTAAATTAATAAACATTGCAAAAAAAATTCAGTCACATAGCGTTTCCAATGTTTCAAATATTTCTCAAGTAGCTGCTGAAGCAGCATTAAAAAATGGACTAAATGAGACTTTGAAGATGAAAGAAGCTTTCAATAGGCGTCGTCTTTTTGCTATAGACATCTTCACAAAGATACAGTTAATTAAATCAAATTCACCACAGGGTGCGTTTTATATATACCCTGATGTTTCTGAAATTACAGATGGAAAAGTAATAAAAGGTGTAAATTCCTCATATGACTTATGTAACTGGCTATTAGAAGAGCTTAATATAGCTTTTGTTCCAGGAGAAGCTTTTGGTACACCTGGATTTATTAGGTGCTCCTATGCATTGGGAGATGACGACTTGAAAGAAGGCCTATCAAGACTTCATGACTCACTAAGCAGAATTCAATGAATGAAATCAAAAAATCCAGTGTTTTTTCCTGGTTATTATTTGATTTAGCAAATACGGTATATGCTTTTGTAATACCCGGCCTCTATTTTTCTGTATGGCTTGTAAGCGAACAAGGATGGACAGACCAAGCGCTGGGCTTTGCTACCTCAGGAGCAATGGTTATTGTTGCCCTTACTGGTCCGTGGGTTGGAGCGAGATCGGATGGAGCTCAAGGAAAAAAACCATTACTGCTAATAACTACTTTGCTATGTATAGGTTCCACATTTTTGTTGGGGACATTCAGTGTATCTATATCAGTGTTCCTATTTATCATCTCTCTAATAGGTTTCAATCTTGGGTCAGTAGTTTATGATGCACTTCTTATATCTGTAAGTACAAAGGAGAATAGAGGGAGAATTTCTGGACTTGGAGTAGCTTTTGGATATGTGGGTTCTCTTATTGGATTTGGAGTAGCAACAATATTGCAAAATCAAGGACTGGGATATCTTGAAATATTCAGATCCGTTGCTTTGCTCTTTCTTGTTTTTTCTCTCCCTACTTTCTTTTTTGTAAAGGAAAAAAAACTTACTTCTGTAAAGTCAGAAATTAAATTGTCAGAATCTCTAGTAATTGTGATAAAGTCATGGAAACACTCTAGACAGTACAAAGGTCTCACAAGATTTCTTGTTGGACGTTTTTTCTATGCTGATGCAATAAATACACTTATCAGTGGCCTGTTAGCAGTATATCTAGTTGAAGAAGCGGGCCTTACCCCTGAAGACAGCCAAGGAATTTTAGCTATAGCTATAGTTGTTTCAATTATCGGAGGTTATGTTTTTGGCAGAGCTGCAGATGTCTATGGACCAAGAATTTTAACTTTAATTAGCTTAATATGTTGGATGGTCTCCCTATCACTCGCAATCATTGCGACAGAATTTGATCAATTATGGCTCATATACGTTACAGGAGTACTTGGAGGTTTCAATATAGGTGGAATATTTGCTGTAGATAGAGTATTTATGACAAGACTAAGTCCTGAAAAGCACTTAGGAGAATTTTATGGACTCTATTCTACAGTTGGAAGATTTGCTACAATCTTAGGACCTCTGCTTTGGGGATTCATAGTGAATACATTGGAACTAGGTAGGAATACAGCAATGTTTTCTCTAATTATTCTTCTAGCTATCTCTTTTTATATTATTAAAGGCGTCTCAGACCAACAAATAGGTAACTAATATAAAAATATGAATATTGGAATAGCAACTAAAAGTTATGCAATAGATAATTTTCGTGATTTCAATGGTAGAGCTTCGAGGTGGGAATACTGGGGAGGCGGTTTAGCGTTCTCTTTGATATCTGTTTTTGCTGATACTATTGCTGAAACAACATACAGTATTGCTCTTTTATTGCTTATAATTATTTTTTATATTTGGGCTATTATTGCTAGTTTGTCAGCTTCAATTAGGCGATTGCATGATGTTGGAAAATCTGGATGGAATCTTTTATGGACATTTACTTTTTTTGGAATTTTTTATTTACTTTATCTTTACGTTCAACCGAGTGTACAAAAAGACAATGAATGGGGGGCTCCTCCTCCACATACAATTGAAATTTGACAGGCCCTTTACTATTTAGAAAAGAATTTTCTTTTTTTCTTACTAAGAATCTCTATATCTTCCTTAAGGTTGATTATTCTTTCTCTTAAGAAATCATTTTCTGCTTCAGCTTTTGCAGCTCTTTCTCTTGCCTCTGCCATTTCTTGAGATGCCTCATGTATATTCCCCAGTTGACCTAAGACTGCCTCCCAAGCGCTAATAGGAATCATAAGGCTATCTTGATCTTTACCTAAAAGATCTTCCTTTGTTTCTGGATTCTCTTGTTGTGTTTCTTCTAATCCTTTATCTGTAGAAGAAAAACCGTATTTCTTACTCATCCTTGCTTCATAAGAATCATTCATTGCTAATTATTTCCTTAATATATTCATTTATATGTTCGTGTTCAAACTTATATCCATATCTTAACAATTTTGATGGTAGTACCCTCCTGCTACTTAAAACAAGTGCTTCTGCAAGTTCCGGACCGATTGCAAGTTTCACAGCAAAAGCTGGTATAGGGAATATTGCAAATCTATTTAATTCTTTAGCTAATAATTTTGAGAATTCCTTTTGTTTTATAGGCGTTGGGGAAACTAGGTTTACAGGACCTACTATTTCTTCATTATTGATACAGAAAAGATAGCCTTTAACAACATCATCAATGGAGACCCAAGGCCAATACTGTTCTCCTCCACCTACCGGCCCTCCTATATTTAGATTCCAAATAAATTTTAATATATCCACTATTGGCATGCTTTCCCCTAAAGCAATACCAGTACGTCCAAACACTAATCTTACATCGTAGTCCTTTAAGCTAGCTAAAGAAGTCTCCCAGGCTTCTTCTGCCACATACTGATCAAAAGTACCACGAATAAAATCTGATTTTTCTTCAATTATATTACTTCCATGATCTCCATAAATCCCTATAGCTGATGCCGAAAGAAAAAGTTTTGGATAATTTGTTGAATTTTCATAAGCTTTCAAAAAGGTTTCTGCGGCTAGTTTTCTTGACCAATATATTTTATTTCTCTTCTCTTTAGTCCACCTCTCTCCTGAAAAGGGAAGAAACCCCATTATGCTTAGAGGGGCTATCGATTCACCAGCTAAATGCACAATTGCATCCATGTCCTGGAAGGTATCCATATCTATAGACTTCTTCGTAGGACTCCAGTAAGCTTCATCCTCTCCTGCAGGTTTCCTCCTAACAAACTTGATGACATCATGACCATTTTCCTTAAGTAAGGGGACTAATAATTTTCCTATAGAGCCGCTAGACCCTGTAACCCCTATTTTCACTCTTCTTCACCTGTGTCTTGATAGTAAATAAAAAATTGAGATACCAACTCTTTTATATGTTCCGTATCAGTTCCTAAATTATGAGAAAATGATATCGTAACTATATTTGACTGAATATATATCGAATTAATTGTTTCAAATCTTTGAAACAATTGGAGAGCTAAATCTCCGCAAAAAGTTCTATCCAGAGAAGCTTCAGCAATATTGGAATAAGAAATACCTTCTTGACTTGAAATAGATCTATTTAAGTCAAGAATTACCTGTTTACCTATATGGTTTAACTTAACATCAATAATCTGGCCCATGCTTAAATTACCCCTACAGTATGTACTCTTATTAAATTAGTAGAAGCTTCTTTGTTTGGAGGTGTGCCTGCAACAATCACTACCCTATCTCCTTTTTTGACCTTATTAGTACCTATTAGCCAATCGTCTGCAGTTTTAAACATTTCATCAGTTGTATTATTTCTACTTATTTCTACAGGAGTTACATTAGCAAAGATGTTCATCTGGCGTAAAGTTTTTTCAACAACAGAAAAGACAATTATCCTGCCTCTTGGTTTAATTTTTGATAAGAATTGTCCAGTTCTCCCACTTTCTGTAAAAGCTAAAATGTAATCTACATCTAAATCATTAGCAACCTGGACGGCTGACTTAGCAACAGACAAAGGAACACTGTCAATTGAATTTCCTGTTTCAATTGTTGGAGTCCACGTGTTTCCCTTGTCGGCTTCTTTACAGATTTTTGCCATATACTCTACAACCAAAGTTGGGTGATCTCCTATAGAAGTCTCCGCTGAAAGCATGACCGCATCTGACCCTTGCATAATTGCATTAGTAACATCTGTGACCTCTGCCCTTGTTGGCCTATGAGATGTTTTCATAGACTGAAGCATTTCTGTTGCAGTAATAGATATCTTGCCTTTTCCGTTTGTCTTTGTAAGAATTTGTTTTTGTATTAGAGGTAGTTTTTCTAGTGGGTACTGGACTCCTAAATCTCCTCTTGCAACCATAGCCCCATCAGCTACTTCTAAGATGCTATCTAGGTTTTCTACCGCTGATTTTAACTCTATCTTTGCAATTACTTTTGTCGTCTTATTTACAATCTTTCTAACCTCTTCGACATCTTTAGAGTTCCTTACAAACGAGACTGCCAAAATATCAATGTCTTTATCATTTCCAAATTTTATATCTTCAATATCTTTTTTGGTTAATGGAGGAAGAGATGTAACTGTATCAGGTAAGGCAATCCCTTGATTACTTCTTAATTCACCACCTACCTCTATAACACCAATTAGTTTCTTTTTTGACACTTCCTTAACTCTTATGGCGATACTTCCATCATCAATTAGTATTCTTTCACCAGATTTAATATCTCCTAATAGCTTAGAATTATCTATATACAATGAGTCTTCAGTACATACTCCATTCTTAAAGTAAATATCAATCTTAGAGTCATTTTTGAGAACGACCCCTTCTTCAGCAACACAGCTTCTAATTTTTGGACCTTGGATATCCTGTAGAATCGCACAATTATAATCAGAATCTCTCGCCCACTTTATAACTTTTTCATGATCAGCGTGAGTACCATGGGAAAAATTAAGTCTTAATACATTAACTCCAGCGTGAAGGAGTTCTTCAACCTTATCTTTGGTAAGTACACTTGGACCTACAGTTGCAATAATTTTAGTTTTTCTATTCACTAGTATATTTTTTTTGTTCCAATAGCATGGTAAAGCAAAACAGAATGTATGGAAGTAAAAATGATTATTGGTTTACCTATAAAAAAGTTTACAGAAGCTTACACAAGGCTAAATAATGTAATCTCTTTAGATGAGAGGGTTCATTTGAGCAAGGCTTTATTGGAAAATATAGTTAATTGCTTCAATCAATCAAATAATGATATATATCTTATAACAAAAGACAAAGAAGCTATAGAGTTTGCAGAGGAGCTAAAAGTTTTTTCTTACTCATCAAGCCATGAAGGATTAAATTCAGAAATCAAGGAATTCTTTGATGCAAAAATCTCTACTAACTCTCCCTGGTGCATTATTCACTCAGATTTACCCTATATAAATAAATTTAATGCACGGCAAGTAGAAGAAGAGATTGAGAGGAATGATTTTCTTGCTTCACGAAGTGAAGATAATGGAACACCTATTTTCGGAGGAACCAAAAGTATAAATAAATTTCATTACGGAAAAAATAGTTTTAGTAAATTCAAAAAAGAGATACAGGAAATTGGTAATGAATTACACATCATGTTTCCTAGGGAATTGAACTTCGAAATAGATACTGAAGAAAACTATAAAGAATTTATCGATAATCTACCTAATTGGTATAAAGAGTTTAGGACCTAGCAGCCCCGACCGGATTCGAACCGGCGTTTCTGCCTTGAGAGGGCAGCGTCCTAGGCCTCTGGACGACGGGGCCAAATTAAATTTTCTGCTCGGGGAGAAGGACTCGAACCCTCAACAATGGGACCAGAACCCATCGTGTTACCAATTACACCATCCCCGATCACTAAATTCAATTAACTAGCAGCCCCGACCGGATTCGAACCGGCGTTTCTGGGTTGAAAACCCAGCGTCCTAGGCCTCTGGACGACGGGGCCATCTTCAAATAATAAGGTTAAAGTATTTCGAGAATTATTTGTGACAATTTATATCCTTTCTTCAATTCTCGCCAAACATCCAGCTTTTCCTAGCGCAACCATAGACTCAAATAAAGGTGGGCTAATTTTTGAACCTGTTATTGCAACTCTTACTGCTTGAAACCCTTCTTTAGCCTTTAGATTATGTTCCTTTAACAAACCTCTCATTAATAACTCTAACTTATCTATATCTAGTATCTCATCAAATTCTTTTAATGATTCCTTAACTTCTTTTAAGTACTTTTTTGCATCTTCCGTGCTAACACTTTCCCAATCTAATCTATTAATCTCAAAAGGCTCATCCAATACAAATTTTACTTGTTCAAATATATCATTTCTATTCTCAACCCTCTCTTGAAGAGTAGGTAGAAGGATTTTAAGACTTTCCTTTTCAGATTCAAATATCTCTCTTTCAAGATTCTTTGATATCTCTTCAAGACATATGTTATTAAAAGCTTCCATACTCATCTCTCGTATATAGACTCCATTCATCCATGAAAGTTTAGTTTCATCAAAAATGGCTGAACTTGCTAACACATCATTAAAATCAAACTTTGAAGCAGCAAAATCTTTATCAAAAACTTCTATATCATCTCCAGGAGACCAACCTAGCAAACACAAATAATTGAACAAGGCATCTTCTAAGTAACCTTTGCTTCTATACTCACTTACAGAAGTTGCACCATGCCTCTTGCTCAACCTTTTACCATCATGTCCAAAAAGCAATGGAAGATGACAATATATAGGAATATCTCCTCCTAATGCTTCAGTAATCAATATATGTTTTGGAGTCGAAGGTAATATATCTTCGCCACGTGATACATGGGTAATCTCGTAATCGATGTCATCAATTGTTGAAGCAAGATGATAAGTTGGAGAACCATCACTCCTCAAAATTACAAAATCCTCAATGTCTTCTTTGTTAAATACCATTGCTCCACGGACCATGTCGCTAAAATTAATACTTCCACTTTTATCAACTCTAAACTTTATAGCCCCATCTTCTTCGTAAGCTAAATTCTTATCAACAAGTTCTTCTGCAATACTTCTATACCTTTCAAACCTTTCACTTTGTCTATAACTACCATGAGCACCTCCTGCCCTTACTCCTTCATCCCAATCAAGGCCTAGCCAGGTGAGACTACTCAAAATATCTTCTTCGAATTCTTTAGTGCTTCTTTCAGTATCTGTGTCGTCTATCCTAACAATAAATGCGCCATTATTATTCTTTGCATATAGCCAATTAAAGACTGCCGTCCTGGCATTACCTAAATGTAAATGTCCGGTTGGAGATGGGGCTATTCTTACTCTAATCATTTATTCAACTGGATTGATTAAATCACCAATCGTATCTATTTTAGCATGGACTTTATCACCAGGAACAATAGGTCCAACACCCTCAGGAGTCCCTGTTAAAATCACGTCTCCGGGCAATAAAGTCATTATTGAGGTAACAAATTGAAGTATCTCTCCAATACTGAAAATCATCTCAGCAGTATTCCCATCTTGTCTTAATTCATCATTAACAAAACACTGTATATTCAACTCTGGATTTTCTTCAAATTCAGTTTGAATAATAGGCCCTAAAGGGCAGAAAGTATCAAAACTCTTTGCCCTCGTAAAATTACCATTAAAAGAGCCGTCTTGACCTTGTAATATTCTTTCCGACAAATCATTTGCTATGGTATAGCCTAGTACATTATCTGACCAGTTATCTTTACCTAAATTTTTTGAAAGCTTGCCAATTACTACAGCGAGCTCAGCCTCATGATCAACATGTTTTCCAATTGATGGGTATACAATTGGCTCTCCTGGACCAATCACGGATGTTGAAGGCTTAATAAAAAATACTGGATTATCGGGAGCATGGTAATCTAATACTCCCAATTCTTGGGCATGTTTCCTGTAGTTCTTTGCTACAGCTACAACTTTAGATGGTAAAACAGGTGATAAGACTTGAACTTCATTAAGACTATATGTTTCCTCTGCATCTTCCCAGAATACTAAAGGAGAACCTTCGTATCTTTTTATAGAGTTATCTATAACCTCTCCATAAAAAATTTGATCTTCGTATTTTACTCTAGCAATCTTCATAGTTATTTGAGTATAACCGAATGTGTTATGTTACTAGTTTTAATTTCGAAGAAGGTAAAAGATTTAATGGACTTTTGTTAACCAATGAATATAGTCCTGGTTTTTACCAAGTACTATATTCATATATTCATTTCTTATCTTCTTAGTTATGTCTCCAGGTTTTCCATCCGATATATCATTATCATCTACGCTAACAACACCTACAACCTCTGTCGCAGTTCCAGTAAAAAATAGCTCGTCAGATGCTATAAGGTCTGCTTTGGCAATGTCCTCTTCATGAACATCTAGATTCATTTCTTCTGCAATATTAATAACTGTTCTTCTAGTAATTCCATTTAGTGCTCCTGTTTCAATTGGTGGGGTTAAAATTTTACTATCTTTAACCAGAAAAAGATTCTGCCCACTCCCCTCAGCAACATTTCCAGTATCACTAAGCATTATTGCATCATCATAGCCTCTACTAACTGCGTCGACTTTTGCCAAAGTAGAGTTCATATACCCCCCTACACCTTTAGCATAAGGTTTAAAACTTTTAGGACTTATTCTTTCCCAAGGTGATAAGCATACTTTTACACCCTTTTCTTCTGCATCTCCTCCAAGATAGGCGCCCCATGACCAGGCTGATATTGCAACATGAACTGGTAACTCTTTCCCAGGTAACAATCCCATTTCGCCACTCCCAAAAAAAACTAGTGGTCGTATGTATGCATCGTTTAATTTATTCTTAAATACTATCTCCTTTGACGCTTCTAATATTTCCTCTTTCGAAAAAGGGATAGAAAGATTATAAGCTTCTGCAGAGGAGAAGAGTCTATCAATGTGATCTTCCAACCTAAAAATAGAAACCCCGATAGAAGTCTCCCTTGCTCTAATTCCTTCAAAAACTCCTGTTCCGTAATGGAGAGTGTGAGACATTACACTTATATTTGCATCGTCCCAGGCTAGATATTCACCATCCATCCAAATAAAGTCTGATTTATCCAATTTACTCCTAAAAAATTAAATTATTTAATATGTATGTATCATAATTAGATAATTAAATTACGGAAAGTCAGTATTCTATAAGTGTGAAAAAATTTATTGCATCTGGATTTGGTGTAGGTTTAATCTGGGAAAAATACTTGCACAGTTACAAAGGAGGAGGCACTGTAGCCTCTGCTTTGTTTGCTTTTATTATTTATTCATTAAATCTTGAAATTTTATCCATAGCATTATTAACTGGTCTTCTCTATCTTGTATATTTTTATGTAGTGTCAGATGATGACGCCGAGGGTGATCCTAGTTGGATAACATTGGATGAGATAGTTGGTATGGGAATTGCCAGCATGTCATCAGGTTCTGATTTAATACCCTTACTTGTAAGCTTCGTAGTATTTAGAATTAGCGATATCTTTAAAGAACCCAATCTAGTTAAGGAGATGGAAAAGATTCCTGGAAAGAAAGGGGTTCTATATGATGATGTTGTTGCAGGAGTAGTTGGCTTAATTGCAGGAAGTATCGTAAGACAATTTATTTAATAGTTTTATTAACTATAATCTCTTTAACTATTCCTGGATTAAGAGATGAGGAAGACTGCTTCATTACTTCTCCAACTAAATAACTTATAAGCTTATCTTCTCCAGACCTAATTCTTTCAACAATTTCAGGATTATTGTCCAAAACCTTTGAAACTAATCCTTCTATTTCTTCTTCATTGCTTTCTTGGATAAGTCCATTGCTAATAGCATATTCATTTGGACTTAAGTCTCCCTGAATCAACATAGAAAGAACCTCTTTGCCTACCGATGAAGAAATTTTGCCCTCTTCAACTAAAGTTATCAATTCTCCTAGATTTTCCCCATTTAAATGATCAGGCTTAGACTCAATTTCTAATTTTCGTAGCTGGCCCAAAAGTTCTCCAGTAGACCAAAGATATGCACTTCTTATACTAGAAGTATTTACTAGCAACTCTTCAAACAAGGACCTGACCCATTCTTCCGATTTAACAATATGATTAGATTCTTCTAATGAAAGGCCTAAATCTACATACCTACTTCTTCTATCTTTAGGTAATTCTGATAAAAGCTCTTCTACCCTGATAACAAAATTCTTATCTAAACACATATTTGGAATATCGGGGTCAGAAAAATATCTATAGTCTTCACTACCCTCTTTTGTTCTCATTGAGATTGTTTTCTCAACCTTTTCATCCCAATGTCTCGTTTCCTGAATAACTAATTCATTATTATCAATCAGGGAGGATTGCCTCTCTATTTCATAATTTATTGCTCTCTCCAAAGATTTAAGTGAGTTCATATTCTTTATTTCAACTTTGACTCCAAGTTCTTTTTCACCTTCTTTTGCAACAGATATGTTTGCATCAAACCTAAGGTTACCTAACTCCAATTTTCCATGAGAAATGCCAATATCAATCACAAGTTGTCTTAATTCTTCTATATACGCCACTGCTTCTTTTGCATTACTAATAACAGGCTTTGTGACAATTTCAACTAACGGAACTCCTGATCTGTTGAAATCAAGTAATGTGTACTCGGCTGCATCTATCCTTCCTCCCGAGTGAATACTTTTTCCAGTGTCCTCTTCCATATGAACTCTCTCTATCTCAACGTCTGATAGCTCACCACCAGAAAATATCTCCAAAGCTCCCTCTGTTCCTACAGGAAAATCAAATTGAGATATCTGATAGTTTTTTGGTAAATCAGGGTAAAAATAATTTTTTCTATGGAACATCCCCTTTTCAGTTATCGTACAACCTAAACTAAGACTCAGTAGAGTAATCATTTCGATTGCTTTCTTATTGGGAACTGGGAGAGCGCCGGGTAAACCCAAACAGGTTGGGCAAAGGTATTGATTTGGATTAGATGAGTATTCTACCTTGCAAGAGCAAAACATTTTTGAATCAGTATTCAATTCAACATGAGTCTCCATTCCTATAGTAGGGATAGTATTCACGGTTCTCTCCTCCACTTAGTTGGTGTATCTTTGAAAGAAATTAATTTTTCTACATATGAAGAAAAATTAAGCAATGATATATCCGTTAGTTCAGGGCTCATAAATTGTACAGAATATGGCATACCTTCTTTATCTAAGCCTGTAGGTATGGAGATAGCAGGTACCCCAGCTAGATTAGCTGGGATAGTACATAAATCTGACATATACATCTCTAAGGGATTACTAGTTTTTTCACCAAATTTAAAAGCTGTACTCGGCGTAGTGGGAGATATCAAATAATCAACCTTGCTAAAAACATCCTTAAATTCAGTTACAACTTGATTCCTGGCTTTAAGAGCCTGGCCGTAATAAGCATCATAGTACCCAGCTGAAAGAGCATAGGTCCCTAAAAGTATTCTTCTCTTTACTTCATCCCCAAAACCTTCTGCTCTCGTTTTTTCAGTCATCTCATAGCTTGTTTTCCCATCAATCCTCAAACCATATCTAACACCATCAAATCTAGCTAAATTAGCAGAACATTCAGCAGGGGCAATTAGATAGTAAATACTTATTGCCATTTTTGTCATTGGAAGAGAGACCTCTATAATCTCATGCCCCTGTTTTTCAAGAAGTCTAATTACTTTTTCTACTTCGGACTTAACATCATCTGCTATTCCATCTTCCATTAATTCTTTTACAATCCCTACTTTTGCCGATTTATCTTCAGGAAGTTTTCTCTGTTTAAGTTTGAGAGATGTAGCATCTCTCGTATCATAGCCAGATATAGCTTCATATATAATTTTTGTATCTTCAGCAGTTTTTGCAAAAGGTCCTATCTGATCTAAAGATGAAGCAAAGGCAATTAGGCCGTATCGAGACACAGTTCCGTAAGTAGGCTTAAACCCAACTACGCCACAAAAAGAAGCAGGTTGCCTAATTGAGCCACCTGTATCGCTTCCTAATGAGCCAAGTGCCGTTCCTACTGAGACAGCAGCTGCAGAGCCACCGGATGATCCTCCAGGTACATAGTCGGGATCCCAAGGGTTTCTTGAAGGACCATATGCCGAATTTTCAGTTGAAGAGCCCATAGCAAACTCATCAAGATTTGTTTTTCCAATAAAGACTGATCCTTTATCTTTCAATTTACTTATAACTGTTGCATCGTATGGAGAAATATAGTTTGCAAGTATTTTTGAAGAACAAGTTGTTCCATAACCTTTAAGATTCATATTATCCTTAACTGATATAGGAATTCCATCTAATTCTCCTAACATTTCTCCTTTCAATATTCGTTTGTCAGTTTCTTTTGCATTAGCTAAAGCCTCATCTTGCATAAGGAGAAGGTGTGCATGTAAAACAGATTCCGAATTAGCTGCTACATTAAACGATTCCTCTATCAACTCAAGTGCAGTAAAGCTTTTGTTCTTTAAGCCCTCATGTGCTTCTTTTATTGTCAAATTATTATAATCAACCATCATCTAATCCATGGATGGCGGAACTTGGAAAAATCCGTCCTTATCATCAGGAGCATTCTTCATTGACTCTTCATGACTCAGTCCTTCTTCAGCTGTATCCTCTCTCAGCTCTAGTTCTATACCAAGGGGGTGGATTGTAAGGTTAGAGTCGTCGATAGATAAACTGCTTAAAGCATCGACGTGCTCAAGGATGATTCTTAAATCTTTACTCAATTTACTCTGCTCTTCTGAATTGAGTTCAATTAATGCAAGTTTGGCAATTTCTTGTATATTAAAATCTTTTGACATTAGTCAACCCCTTTTTGAATATATTTCTTGATTAATTCATAACAATCTTCAATATCAGAAAGAGGTATCTTTTCATCTGCTTTATGAGCAAGCTCAGGATTCCCAGGACCGAAATTAATTGCAGGAACCCCTTCAGAAGTGAATCTAGCAACATCAGTCCATGCTTGCTTTGGCTCAACTTTCGTACCCGTTAAGTCAATAAATTTTTGAACATTGTCATCGTTCTTATGAGGGTATGCTGATTCAGCAATGTCAGTAATTGTTAATTCACCAACATTTGATAGTAAATGCTTTAATTTTGTAACTGCTTCGTCATTTGTCTTGTCAGGAGAGAACCTATAATTTATATTTAATACAACTTCCCCAGGAATTACATTTTTTGCATTTCCTCCAGAAATCGTTGTAGCACTTATAACTTCTCTATATTCAAGTTCATCGACCAAGATTGGTTCTGGGGTAAGTTCATTTAACTTCTCAAGTACAGGTATGGACTTGTATATTGCATTATGTCCTAACCATGGCCTTGCGGAATGTGCCTCTTCTCCAATTATCCTCAACGTAGCATTTACAACGCCTTGACATCCTAACTCAACATTATTATTGGTTGGCTCAAAGATGACACCGAAAGAAATATTAAATTTACTATTTAATTCTGGGAACAGAGTTTCTAAACCATTATGTTCTTTGAGCCCTTCTTCTCCTTTATAAAATACTCCGATAATGTTTTTTTCTTGAAAATTAATCAAAGATTCGATCATTACAGCTATCCCACTTTTCATATCTACAGTTCCTCGTCCATAAAGAATATCTGATTCATCTAAACTAACTTGGTTAGTAGATATAGGAACCGTATCTACATGGCCTACAAAAGCTATCACTGAACTTTCATCATTGTCTCCAGCAACTAGCCCACCTTCATATAAACTTATATTCTTCGAATAGCCTGAATTCTTTAAGTAGTCTTTGATGTATTCAAGAATGGCATCTTCGTTTCCAGTAACTGAATCTATGGATATTAAATCTCTAGTTAAATTACCCAGACTCAAACTTGTACCTCAAATGTTCTCAACACATCATTAAGAGAAGTTTTCTTATTAGTTGATTCTTTTCTCTTCCCGATGATTAATGCGCAAGTTGTTTGAAAAGTTCCTGAAGGAAATTCTTTTGGCCTTGTCCCAGAAATAACTACTGAATTTTCTGGTACTACCCCTTTGTACTCTACTGGCTCAGCTCCAGTTACATCAATAATAGGAGTGCTTGAAGTAAGTGTGACGTTTGCACCTAAAACTGCACCTTGACAAACCCTAACTCCCTCAACAATAATGCATCTTGATCCAATAAATGCATTGTCCTCTATAATCACTGGCATTGCAGATGGGGGCTCTAGAACTCCGCCTATTCCAACTCCTCCAGATATGTGTACATTTTTTCCTACTTGAGCACAAGACCCTACAGTTGCCCAAGTGTCTATCATCGTTCCTGAACCAACATAAGCTCCTATGTTTACATACCCAGGCATAATAATTACACCTGGTTCACAATAGGCCCCGTATCTTACAACTCCAGGAGGCACAACTCTGATACCTGACTCCTCATAATTATTTTTTGTATCAATTTTGTCAAAATATACAATATCTCCTGATTCAATTGGTTTTAATTTTTTTATTTTGAAATACATCGAAATAGATTTCTTAATCCATTCATTAACTGTCCAACCATCCCCGGTAGGTTGAGCAACTCTAATTGACCCCTTGTCTAAAGCATGAATTACTTCTTCTACTGACTTTTCTTGCTCCATAGACAAATCTGAAGACTCGTCTATTTCTTCAATTTTTTCTTTTATTTCTTCAATATTCACTTTGGCCTCTATCATTATCAAGGATAATATCTAAATATATGAAAAAGAACACTTATAGATTTATATTACTCCTGTTAGGGATTTTACTCTTTCTTACAATTTCTATGGGTATTAATTTCTCATCCTCGCTCAATGAAGAAATGGAGCTACCAGACGCAATTGAATCCTTATCTCCTATGCCTGGCTCACAGGTTCCTCAACAAACAACTATTGAAATAGATATGCCAGTAGGCTACGAAATAGTCCTCTATATAGACGATTACAGAGTATCTGACAACGAAATTGAACACCTAGAAGGAACCGGTATCTATAGATGGAAGCCAGGCCCTGGTAAATCTTTCGAATCTTGGAGCCCAGGTAAACATATAATCAAAATATTTTGGGATACATCTGTTGGTCTTCCTGATATTGGAGAATTTACCTGGGAATTCTCCACCTATTAAATAAGCCTGAGCAAGCCTTCATCATTTATTTTTTCTATACCGAGGGAATCAGCTTTTGAAAGCTTGGAACCAGGATTTTCACCAACAATTAAATAATCTGTATTTTTTGACACAGATGTTGTTACTGCACCTCCATTCTCAGTAATTAAATTAGTTAAATCTTGTCTGGAATTTGAAGCAAAAGTTCCAGTAATGACAAATGTAAGGCCCATTAGCTTTCCTCCTTTAGTTTCAAGCGTCTTATCAATATCAAATCCAAATGCGTCTAAATCATTTAAGAGAGTTTCGTTCTCTTTATTACCAATCCATTCAATTAATGCGGACGAGACGGATGATGAAATTCCATGTATTGACTCAATTTCATTTTTATCAGCTTCAAACACTTTTCGAATATTTCCAAATGATTGAATTAATTGAGTAGAAGTTCTAGCACCAACATATCTAATGCCCAATGCTGCCAAAAGGCTATCCGGTTCAGAAGACTTTGAATCATTAATTGCATTAATTAAATTATCTGCTTTCTTTTCTTTCCATAGTGGTAGTGATAGAAGATCTTCTTTAGTTATCCTATAGATATCCTGTATAGAAGTAACGATTCCTTTTTCAATTAATATTTCAACTGTTTCCTGTCCAAAACCATCTATATCAAGACCATTTTTTGATCCAAAGAATAATAAAGATTCTTTTTTAACAATTGTGCAACTACCTGCACCTGAACACCTTGGAACTTTCTCTTCTTTAATAAAGATTATTTTGAACTCTCCGCAAGGACAATTTTTTGGCAAAGTCCATTTCTTTTCCGAACCATTTCTTCTTGATGGAATGGAACTAACAACCTCAGGTATAACATCTCCTGCTCTTTTAACAATTACATAATCACCAATTCTTAAATCTTTTCTTTTTACCTCATCTGGATTATGAAGGGTAGCATTTGACACCCAAGCACCTCCAACTTCTATTGGCTCCAGAACGGCTACTGGTGTTACAGCACCTGTACGACCAATCTGTAATTTAATGTCAATTAGTTTTGTTGTCTGCTCCTCTGCAGGAAATTTATATGCTATTGACCACCTTGGAGACTTTGCTGTATAGCCTAATTTGTCGTGTGTAGAAAGTGTATCTACTTTCATAACTACGCCATCTATTTGGTATGAATAAGTATCTCTATTTTTATCTATTTCATCTATATATTCCATCATCTTATCAACAGAGTCGACTAAATTATTTTTTGGAACTGGGAAACCGTAAGATTTAGTCTGTTTCAACTGGTTTGAGTAGCTCTCTATAGTGTGCTCTTGATCGTAGAGAATAGTTTGATAGCAAATAAATAATAAGTCCCTTTGTGAAGCTAAAGAAGCATCTTTTTGTCTTAAAGAACCTGCAGCTGCGTTGCGTGCATTTATGAAAGGGTCTACTCCTTCAGCTCTGATTTTCTTCAATTCTTCTTTCTGCCTTGAGGACAACTTATCCTTACCTATTTTTTGAAGAGCTGTTAGCTTATCTTTATTTTTGTTTCTTTGATAATTTAAATCATTAAAACTTTGGATTGGCATGTAAACCTCTCCCCTAACCTCTACTATCCCCTTTGGTGTTCCTGTAAGAGTCAGTGGGATTGCTTTTATAGTTCGAATATTATGGGTTACATCTTCTCCTGTAATACCATCTCCCCTTGTTAATCCTCTCAACAATTCTCCATCTTGATAAATCAAAGAAACAGCAAGCCCATCAATTTTTGGCTCTACAGATATAGGAAAAATCTTTGAGTCTGTAATTTTGGACATTCTTTCAACCCATTTCATTAGGTCTTCCTTAGACTCAGCATTGTCTAAAGAATACATTCTCTTCATATGCTTTACTGATTCAAAAGCAGAATCGGGTGTACCTGACACTCTTTGTGTTGGAGATGTTTCAGATATAAATTCTGGATGACTTAACTCTAACTTTTGTAGTTCTTTCATTTTATTGTCAAACTCTCCATCAGACATGATTGGACGATTGTCTACATAGTAAGCTTTTTCTGCAGATGTTATCTCATTTATTAGTTTGTTAATTGTCTTTTCTATATCTTTGTTATTCAATTAACGCTCCCACTTTTCTCCTCTTCTCTATCCTTCCTCCGCCTACTACTTTCGTATTCGAATAAAGTACGCCGAATTGGCCTGGAGAGATTCCTGTTGTAGAACTAGAGAGCTGTACTTTCACCCTATTTTCATCTAACTTACTAATCGTGCAAGGTACTGTCTCTGAATTGTATCTAACCTGAATCTCTAAATTGTTATATATTTCATCTCGAATAAATGAAACGTCCCCCATAATAAATGAATCTTCTTCTAATTCCTTTTTACTTCCAATGATTACTTTTTTATTCAAAGTATCAATTTCTAATACAAATTTTGGACTCCCTTGTCCTCCGGGTAATTTTTTTCTCTGTCCAACAGTAAAACCATGTACCCCAGAATGTTCTCCTACTTTGTTTCCTTTAAGATCTACAATTTCCCCGCTAGATTTTAGATCAATTTTATTCGCAACAAAATTTCTATAATCACCGTTCCCTACAAAGCATATATCTTGGCTATCTTTTTTGAATGCAGTCTTTAGTCCTAAGTTTGCAGCCATTTGTCTTACTTCAGGTTTTGAAATTGTTCCTAGTGGAAAAAGTATTCTATCTAATTTCTCCTCTGTAAGCATATGTAATACATAAGATTGATCCTTTTCTTTATAATCTGCTCTATGAAGCTCAAGATGGTTATTCTTTCTAACAATTTTTGCATAATGACCAGTAGCTACCTTATCGCAACCAAGCTCATTTGCTTGATCCAAAAAATGATCAAATTTAACTGATCTATTACATTCGATACAAGGGTTTGGAGTTAGTCCAGATGAATACATTTCTATAAAATTATCTACAACGCTATCTGAAAATGAATCGGTATAATCTAAAACGTAATAAGGGATATCTAATTTACCAGCAACCTTCCTTGCATCTTCACTGTCTGAAGCTGTACAACATCCTGTTTCTGGCATTTCGCCATTTTCACCTTCCCATAATTTCATAGTCACACCAATAACTTCATGACCTTGATCTTTTAACAAGCCGGCTACTACTGAGGAATCTACTCCTCCACTCATTGCAACAAGAATTCTCATTTAAGGCCCTTTATTGTATTTATTATTTTACCTGCTGCTCTTGCTCCATCTCCAACTTTTGTTGTCCAGCCAAAGCTTATTCTTAAATGGCTATTCAGATCTTTCTTATCAATCTTCATTGCTTCTAGAACATGTGATGGTTTTTGTGCACCACTAGAGCATGCGGAACCTCTTGAAACACCCACACCATCTAAATCTAACAAAACTAATAAATTTTCTGAATTAACCCCTCTGATTTGGATATTTGAGATATGTGGCAACCTCTCCTCTTCTAATCCAATCACACTTATTTTTATATTTTCGGAAATTAACTCCTCGAATGTATTTTTCTCATTCTTGATAAGGCCAACTTCTTCATCAAATCTATCTTGATGTTCTTTCACTGCTGCGGCAAAACCTGCAACTCCAACTACATTTACAGTACCTGCTCTTCTTTCAAGTTCTTGTTTCCCACCATGCAAATAGCTTTCAATTTTATATTTATTATGTAAGAACATAAATCCTATACCTTTTGGTCCTCCAATTTTATGTGCTGACATAGCAGCGCTAGTAATACCATGTTTGTGGAAATCGATCTTTGTAGACACAAAACCTTGAACAATATCAGAATGAAAAATTAACTTTTTATTCCCTTTAACTGCTTTCCCTATATCGCTTACGGGTTGTAAAACCCCTGTTTCATTATTGGCCCACATCAGAGATGCTACAGTTGTTGTTTCTCTTATACTTTGTATAAACTCTGAAGACTCAACCTTTCCAGCGATATTTGGGTTTACAAAAGATACCTTATATCCTCTATTTTCAACCCATTTTGCTGACTCAATAACAGCTTCGTGCTCTATTGAGCTTACTACTAAGTCTTGAGATGTTGGAAAAGAAGACTGGAAAGGTGACTTGATTGACCAATTGTCAGACTCTGTTCCACTGCTAGTGAAAACTATCTCTTCGGGAGCAGCACCTACACTAGCTGCTATAACCTCTCTTGATTCTTCGACTATATTTTTTGCTTTCCTTGAAATCTTATGGCTTCCTGAAGGGTTCCCGTAACCGACCTCTTCAGCATTCCTCATTGCAGACCAAATAGACTCCCTCATAGGAGAAGTCGCAGCATGGTCTAAATATAAATAATCCATAATAAATTATCTATTACTTATATTACTTTGAAGGTAATCTTGTATAACAGTATGGCTAAATCAATTGAGGTTGAAATCGAAATTAATGCACCTATTGAGCTAGTTTGGGAGGAAATATCAAATATATCCAACCATACTAGCTGGATGAATGATGCAGAAAGTATAGAGTTTTTAGGGCAGCAGAAAGAAGGGGTTGGAACAAAAATTTTAGTTTTAACAAAAATAGGTCCCATAAAATTAAACGATTTGATGACATTCACCAAGTGGGAAAAGAATACTGAAATAGAGGTTGAGCATAAAGGAATAGTCACTGGGAAGGGTTCATTCCATTTAGAACCTCTTGACAACAAAACAACTAAATTTTCATGGAGAGAAACTCTGAAATTTCCTATTATATTAGGAGGGGCTATTGGGGAAATTGTTGGTAGCTATATATTAGAAAGAATATGGAAAAAGAATATAACAAACCTAAAAAAAATAATAGAATAATCACAATATTAATTCTTTTGTTGTCAGTTATTCTTATTTCTTGCACGTCTGGTGAAACTGTCAATCCTGCGGAAACAGTTGCTGAAAATAAAGATGTAAAATTTGATTATGAAAAAGGAATAGGAAAGAATACAGATCACTTTATTCTTAACTGGAACAAATTAGTAAGCGAAGTTTCAACAAATGAAGAAACTATAGCATTCTTCTCCCTTAACCCAAATAAATTAAGATGGATGGATTGGAAAAGGGACACGCTGGTTTACCAATTTGGAAACGATGAGACAGCTTTGTCTGGATTTACTCTAAATCTTAATATCAATCCTGAAACAGAGATTGTCTATGGTATAGAATTTTTTGCACCTGCAACAAAAGACAGTATCGTTGCTGAACAGACAAAATTCTTCTTTTTACTACTAGTAGCGATATCAGATCCTGAACTAGACAGAGACGGCAGAGAGTCCGTACTTTCAAATTTAGGACTCTATGAAAGTGTTGATACTCCAGAACTAATGTCTGGAAGCCTAACAAAAAACAATATCAACTATCAACTTGAACCACTGGTTGATAACAACCTACTTATTGGAATAACTTTATTTGTTACTGATAAAAGCTCTACAACCCCTAGTTAGGTTGCAATAACTTCAGTAACTCCTGGGACTTTCTCTTTAATTATTCTCTCAATGCCGCTTTTTAATGTTGCAATAGAGAGAGGACATCCTTGACAGGCACCGAGCATGTCAATATTGACAACTCCATCTTCAACTTTAGACAATTTAATATCCCCGCCATCTGCTTGTACTGCAGGTCTAATATACTCTATAGTTTCATTTAGTCTATCGAGATCGATATCTTGTATAGGACCTCTCTCTTTGGAGGTAGGAAAAGATATGTTATTGTTTTCGTTCATGGATTAATTATATTCTAACTTTGCACCTAATTCACTAAAAGAATGCACTATATCCTCATATCCTCTCTCTATATGAGAAATACCATCAATTTCAGAATTTCCATCGGCACTAAGAGAGGCGATTAGTAAGGCTGCTCCAGTTCTAATATCTGGACATACAACTGGTGCTCCGGACAACTCTTCAACACCTTTAATGACAGCATGTTGCCATCCTATTTGAACATTTGCTCCCATCCTTAATACCTCTGGAACCCATTGAAATCTTTGATCATAAACATTTTCTGTAATAATAGAAGTTCCAGATGATTTTAATAGTGCAGCACTGAACATAGGTTGTAAATCTGTAGCTACTCCTGGGAAAGGCAATGTAGATATATCAATCCCCTTAGGAGGGGTGTCAGATGTAAGTGATATGCTATCCTCAGTAGTTGAAATCCTCATCCCCATCTCTGCCATCTTCTTAATTTCCATATCTAAATGTAGAGGATCGATTCCTTTAACAAGGACAGTGCCCCCCACAGCTGCTGTAGCTAGTAGGTAGGTTCCTGCTACTATCCTATCTCCAATTATTGAATGATCTGTTGAATGTAATGAGTCTACCCCGTTAACGATAATCTCACTAGTTCCTTCTCCTTCAATGTCCGCACCCATACTTCTTAACATTAAAACTAAATCAGTTACCTCAGGTTCTCTTGCTGCATTTTCAATTACAGTTCTACCGTTTGCTAATACACCAGCAAGTATTGTGTTCTCTGTAGCTCCAACGGATGCATATGGAAGATTGATTTCAACTCCCTGCAGTTCTCTTGCCTCACCAATTAGAACTCCGTGTTCTAGAGAAAATGTAGCACCCATTTTTTCTAGTGCATCTAAGTGCATCTGCACTGGTCTAGGTCCTAAATTATCACCGCCTGGGAATGCGATTCTTACTTTTCCTTCTCTAGCTAAAAGAGGGCCGAGAATAATGATTGATGCTCTCATTTTCTTTACCAAATCATACGGCGCTTCTATATTTAGCCTTTTTGGAGTCTTGATTAGCAAATCTTTGTCTGAAAATGAAATATCTAAACCTAGATGGGACAACACCTCAGACATGTAATGAACATCTTTTATATTTGGTGCATTGGAAAGAGTATACTCACCAGGAGCTAGCAAACAAGCCACCATCTCCTTTAATACAGCATTTTTTGCACCAGGCACAACAGCCTCTCCATTTAGCTGAGAACCACCCTGAACTTGTATTGATTTTTCCACTATGATGATAATACTTAATTGTTTGATAGGAACAAGTATGAGTCAAGGAATGTTAACAATTTTATCAGCTGAAAACCATAATCATGCATCTAGTATGCTTGCAAATACACTCATTGATTTGATATCTCAAAATAATGGGGAAACAACAATAGGATTGGCAGGGGGATCTACGCCTAGTCTTGCTTATTCTATACTTGGGCAAGAAACTGATCTTCTTGCTAATGTTATTTTTTGGCTTACAGATGAAAGATGGGTCCATCATGATGATGACCTTTCGAATTCTAAAATGATTAAAAGTTCTTTTGATAAGAATGATATTTCTCTTCTATATCCTGATTTTTCAGGAGATAATGCGACTTTAGATGCTGAGAAATATACAGAAAGGGTACTCTCGTCATTTACCGAATTTACTTGTGCAGTTCTTGGAGTTGGAGAAGATGGACATACAGCTTCATTATTCCCTGGGTCTAATGCACTAGATGAAAAAGGCGTCAAATTTGTCTCAACAAATGTAGAAGCTCATCCACGCATAAGGCTAACAGCAACATTTGAACTACTTGCTGAAATAAAAAATGTATATTTACTTGTTACTGGAAATAATAAAAAAGATATAGTTGAAGAAATTGTAAAAGGAGAGACTAATTTACCAGTAAATCATCTTATAAACATAAGAACTGAAACACACCTTCTAACAGATCAATTGTAGAACTGCTCTCAAAAGAATTGTTTAGGACCTAGAATAAATATGAGTCGCTTTTTGTGTCAGAAGAACCACTAACACAATCCACAACCCTGTTGGATGCGACTCATATGGAAAAGTAGAATCTAATTACCAACTTGAATATGAGGATTCTTATATACTGTTATATAATTAATATCATGGAAATACTTAGAACGCCTGATGATAGATTTGAAAACCTAGAGGACTGGGATTTTGAACCAAAATACAAAGAAATTAATTCTGATTATGGAAATTTAAGAATTCATTATATAGACGTAGGAGCTGAGAATAGCGAAACTATCCTACTAATTCATGGAGAACCTAGTTGGGGATACTTATATAGAAAAATGGTTAAGCCTCTTGTTGAAGCTGGGAAAAGAGTTGTTGTGCCAGACCTTCCAGGATTTGGCAAGTCAGACAAATTAAGTAAAAGAGAGGGTTACTCGTACGAGAAATATGTTTCATGGATGTCGGAATGGTTACTCTTATTAGATTTGTCTAACATAACACTGTATGGGCAAGATTGGGGAGGTCTCATTGGGTTGAGACTTGTTACAGCATTCCCTGAACGATTCTCAAAAGTAGTTGCAGCAAATACAATGTTGCCTACTGGAGATTACCACCCTGGCGAAGCTTTCTTGAAATGGAAAGAATACTCGCAGACAGTTGAAGACTTTCATGCAGGAGGAATAGTAAAAGGAGGTACCGTTAGAGAGATTTCTGAAGATACAATTGAAGCTTATAACGCTCCGTTTCCTGATGATTCATATAAAGAAGCTGCGAGACAATTTCCTACCCTTGTTCCAATAACACCAGATGACCCTAGCTCTCAAATAAATAGGGATGCGTGGGAAAAGTTAAAAGAATGGGATAAACCTTTCCTCTGTGCCTTTAGTGATAGCGACCCTGTAATGGCAGGAGTTGATAAAGCTTTTATAAAACTTGTACCTGGTACAAAAGGAATGCCCCATACGACAATAGAACAAGCTGGTCACTTCCTCCAAGAAGATAATCCTGAAGATTGTGTAAAAGCTATTTTATCAATATGAGAACCGCATATATCATTGATGGAATTAGAACCCCAATAGGAAGAAGGGGTGGTTTACTAAAAGGTATCCATGCTGTTGATATTCTAGGACTAGTTATTGAAGAGCTAGTTAAAAAAAATTCTACTGACCCTAATGAAATTGACGATGTAATTGCTGGATGTGTTTCCCAGCTAGGTGAGCAAACAGGGAATATTGGAAGGAATGCTGCACTAGCAGCAGGATTGCCCGAAACAGTTCCTGGAACAACTGTAGATAGGCAGTGTGGATCTTCTCAACAAGCATTGCACTTTGCAGCTCAAGGCATTATGTCTGGATCATATGATATCGCAATAGCCTGTGGTGTAGAAATGATGTCAAGAGTACCTATGGGCTCTACTTTTAGTTACGAAGGCCCAGAAGGAACGTCAACTGCTTATGGCCCAAAGATGTATGAGAGATACCCTGGCTTAGTCCCGCAGGGACTTTCAGCCGAAATGATGGCTGAAAAATGGAATTTAAGCAGAGATGAACTTGATAACATTGCATATTTATCACACCAAAGAGCACTAAGAGCAGCGACCGAAGGGTATTTAGATAGCCAAATTCATATACTTCCAAATATTATAGAAAAAGATGAAGGGGTAAGACCAGAAACCACTGAAGAAATTTTATCAGGACTTGATCCTGCATTCAGTCCTGATGGTGTTATTACTGCAGGAAACTCATCACAAATTTCTGATGGTGCAGCAGCATTGCTACTCGCTTCTGAAGAAGCAGTAACCAGACATGGATTGAATCCAGTTGCTAAGATTAAAGCAATGTCTGTTGTAGGAACGGACCCAGTACTAATGCTCAGTGGCCCAATTCCAGCAACAAAAAAAGTCTTAGAAAATGCTAAATTAAATGCAGAAGATATAGAACTAGTAGAGGTTAATGAAGCTTTTTCTTCTGTTGTTGGTGCATGGAGAAAAGAATATCCTGAAATAGATTATGAAAGAGTGAATGCTAATGGGGGCGCTATAGCGATAGGACACCCTCTAGGAGCAACCGGGGCAAGATTGATGACTAACCTAGTACACGAGATGAAAAGAAGAAATCTCAAATACGGTCTCCAAGCCATTTGTGAAGGTGGGGGTACCGCAAATGGTACTATTGTAGAACTGGTTTAGTTAATGAAACCACTTGAGGGGGTTAGAGTTTTAGAGATAGCCTCTATTGGACCAGGACCATTAGCAGCAAATACATTCTTAGAATTAGGTGCAGAAGTTATAAGAGTAAACAATCCTCATTCTTCAGATCTACTACCTAAAAATTCTGACCCGTCTCTAAGAAATAGGATAAATGTGTCTATCGATCTTAAAGAAAAAGAAGGTATAGAGCTTGTGAAAAAATTAGTTGAATCTGTAGATATCTTCCTTGAAGGAAGTAGGCCAAAGGTAATGGAGAGGATAGGTATAGGACCATCTGATATACATAGTATAAATTCAAAGGTTGTTTACATTAGGGTTACAGGATGGGGGCAAGAAGGTGAGATTAGTAATACTGCGGGTCATGACATAAACTATCTCGCACTTTCTGGGATACTAAGCTTGCTAGGAAAAGATGGTCATCCCCCTACTCCACCTATAAATCTTCTAGCTGACTATGGATCTGGAACTATGTTTGCTGTTGTTGCTGGGCTTCTTGGTCTCCATGAAGTTAAAACTAACAACAGGGAAAAAATTACCTATGATGTAGCAATGTTTGAAGGAGCTTCTTACCTAGGTTCTTTAATCTTTGGACTTAATGATTCAGGTATGTGGAGTAATAAAAGAGGTGGAAATTTACTTGACGGAGGTGCGCCATTTTATAGATGTTATGAGACCAAAGATAATAAGTTTGTTGCAGTTGGTGCTTTGGAAAATAAATTTTATAAAGAACTAATTATGCATCTGGGATTACCCGATGAAATGGCTGATAGGCAAATGGAGTATGGTCTCTGGCCCGAACTAACAAATACATTAACAAAAATTTTCTTGAGCAAAACAAGAGACCAGTGGGAGCAGATATTCAAAAATACTGATAGTTGCGTAACTCCAGTCCTGACCTTAGATGAAGCAAGGGAAAACTCTCATGCAATTGCAAGAGAGTCCTTTTATGAAAACCTGCCAAGAGGTAATAATATACTTAAAAATAAAAACGAAGAGAGTATAAAAACTTCGATTCATTCAATTTTTGAAGATCTTGAAGTTAGTAAAGAATTCATAGATAGAGTTGAAAAAAAAGGTATTTTGTCAATAGAATAAGAATATGCCTATAGACCCTGAAATACTTCTTAATAAAGAGCTGGAAGCAGTAGAGAGCTCTTGGGAGGAAAATAGAGTACTCCTGTACAATATTGCTGTTGGTGCAAACAATGATCCCATGGATAAAAGCGACTTGCAATTCACTGTTGGGCCAAAACCAAAAGTTCTTCCTTCATTTGCAGCATGCATATATCCTATGGAATCAGTTTTTTCAATCATTGGTTCAGAAGGGCTTGATGTTCCTCTTACATCTCTACTTCACGGAGAACAAAAAATTACATTACATCAAGAAATACCCTCTAAAGGAACTGCTTTGACAAAAGCAAAAATTACAGCAGTTGAAGACTACAAAAAATTTGCTTCTGTGACAATAGAAGCAACTTCATCTATAGAAGGAGATAAATTAGTTACAGGAGAATCGATTATGCTCTTCATTGGGGAGGGAGGATTCGGAATAAAGCCTCAAAAAAAGGAAAAAATTTCTACACCTAATACCAAGCCTGATGAAATAATTGAATACAAAACTATGGAAAACCAAGCAATACTTTACCGAATTCCTTCTGGTGATAATAATCCTTTACATGTTGATCCTGACTTTGCAAAAATGGCTGGGTTTGAGAAACCAATACTGCACGGATTATGTACCTATGGTATAGCTACGAAAAAACTTCTTTCCAGTTTTTTTGACAACGAACCTTCAAATGTATCTGAAGTATCAACAAGATTCAGTGGTCCAGTAACACCTGGGAACACACTACAAATTAATGCTTGGAATGAAGATACACATATCATTTCAGAAGTCATCGAAAAGGAAACCGAGAAGGTTGTCCTTAAAGACTTTTTAATGAAAAAAAATAAAACTTAGTACATTATAGTTTTAGTTAAGTGATGTGGCCAATGAGTTGCATGGTAAGTCTTCCATAAGCGCCAATCCAGTTGAGGTATAATTATTCTTTTTTCAGGTGGTCTCAACTTATTTATTTCTTCCGTCAAGAGAGAGGTTGCATATAAAGAATGTGATCTGATTTCTATCTCTTTTTGTGATGAGGCAGGGATCTCTACTCCCTCATTAATATCAGCATTTAACTCTTCTGAATAATGGGTAATCCCAAACAAATTTAGAGCAACGGGGATGATGTAATCTGCAAAAGCACTCATTCTATCAATATCTTGAATCTTAAAATATCCAGTATCAGACAAAGCTGCATGGATTCCCCAATATCCTAATTGTGCAAGTTTGTAAAATTTTACTTCATCTCCTTGAAAATCAGAAACATCATTGAATCTAGGAAATTCAGTTACAAGCTTTTCTACCAATCCTTCTCCATTGTGGTAGAGCTTTTGAGGGCATGAATTAATAAAAGTAATCCATGATCCTTCATATGAATCAACTAGCTTAACCCCGACTTCATTTAGAATTGTTAAACGCTCTTCTAGCATAGGCATTCTGATGTTGCCTGTGAATATGTTCTCCAGTTCTTCAATTGTTAGACCTGCCATGACTTCTCCACTTGTCAATTCATGTCCTGAGGAAATTGTCCTATTTAATTGATGAATTACTGCTTCACTATCTGAAAGAACAGAGCCATTTTCCTTCACTTCATATTTAACCTGGGTATCAAAATCTGTAAAGGCAAAATTGATACAAGACATGAGCATAGTAGATTTAATATGTTTTTCCGCAAAATCTAGTGTATTCATATTTTCTGAGGAATTACGTAAAGGAAATTCTTCATACGCCATCCAAGATGCTACTTTCTTTATCTCATCTATTTTTGTACTCACATATGCTGATTTATCAATAACTGGAATTACAGATTCTACAACTGGATTATTTTCGTGAGAACTCATATTTATCAATATATCATTTTAATTATCAGTTATGCTAATTTATTTTCTTTTAATATAATGCTTTTATGAATAGTTCATCTCCAATAATTTGTGTTGTAGGAAGTTCAAATATTGATCAAATAGCATATACAGATAGAGTGCCTGACCGTGGTGAAACTCTAATTGGTAAAAGTTTTGAAATGGGCTTTGGTGGAAAAGGTGCAAATCAAGCAGTTATGGCTGGAATATTAGGTGCAGACACTTATATGATTACTTGTTTAGGTGACGATCCTTATGCAGAAATGACGATAGAAAATTTCAAAAAGTCAAATGTAAATATCGACTACATCCAAAGAGTTGGGGGGTCAAGTGGTGTCGCTCCTATTTGGGTTGAAGAGGATGGAACAAATAGAATTATCGTAGTATCAGGTGCTAATGACCATTTAGATCCTGACGAAGCTATAAAAGGCATCGATAAAATTAATAACCTGTCTGTAGTCGTCGGGCAGTTTGAGATACCACAAGAGGCAACCTATAAAGTTTTCCAGCATTGTAAAGAAAAAGAAATACAGACGATATTAAATCCTGCACCAGCCCAGGATGTAATCGAAGGTTTATTAGAAGTCTCAAACTGGTTTATTCCGAACGAAGTTGAATTCAAGATAATTAGCGATGGTGCGGATGCCGAATCAGACAAGGATATAATTAATTTTTCAAAAGAAATTTCTTCTGAATTAATTATTACCTTAGGAGAAAGTGGAGCAGTAACAATAGAAGGCGGTAAAGTAGTACGTGTGCCTGCCCCAAAAGTGGATGCTGTCGATACAACTGGAGCAGGAGATGCATTTATTGGTGCATTTTCATATGGCATAGGTTCAGGCAAAACTAAGATGGATTCAATACAACTAGGAATAGAAAGGGCAAGTGATTCGGTTACCAGAAATGGTACCCAATCTTCATTCAGGTAATTTATGGAACCATTACCACTAGAAGACCAGATTAATATTTTCATCATCTTGGTTACTCTATTTGTCCTTTTCTGGCTCGATGAAAAAAGATTGAGAAATGAGTTACCTTTTCTAGAAAAATATTATGAAAAATTCCCTCAATATACGAAAAATCAGAAAGAAGGTTTTTTTCTTGTAGTAATTGCTGCTGTCGGTTCCATCTTTAGCATCTACCTTGCATTATCAAGCATTCTTCTAGTTATTGGTCTGTATAAATTGTGGAAGGATAGGCCCTAAGAGTCGCTCGACCAAAATCTAACTTTTGGATAAATAGGATCATCAATGTTTCTAGAAACCAACATAATAGATACAAAACAAGAGATTAATATTGCAATAAAAATATAAAAGATAGGTAAATCTTTAATAAATAATGAGACGAGTAACGGGAGGAGGACAAAACCCGGCATCCGGAATATCCCTAGCATTGCGTTTATACTTCCAGCATCCCCGGTCGGAGCAAGCTCAATAGCAATATTACTTAATGAGTTAAGAAAGCAACCTAATCCTATACCAGTAAAAAGAAAAATAAAATAGTGAAATTGAATTGGGTCTAGTAGATACAAAACAGTTGCAAACGAGTGAAAAGCAAGTCCTAATATATACGTCAACCGGAAACCGCTAACCTTACCTAGATACGGAACAATAAAGCTTCCAATACCTTGTCCTACAAAAATGAGCGCTACCCATTGAGCCAAGATTGACTTATCAAACCCTTTGTCCAAAAGCCAAATACTATAAAATGGGGAAATTGCTTCTGGAAAAGCACAGATCATGTTTGCGATACAAAAATATTTTATTTCTTTATTCGAATTGTATATATTTTTCCACTCTAAAAACTTTTTGTTTATTTCTGAAATAAAATTAATTTGCTTTTTCTCTTTAACGACATCTTTCGGCTCTCTTATCAGAAGCAGGGAAACAAGAGAGAAAGTAGTAATAATTATTACCAAAAGTAAGGATTCCCTATAACCATTGACTATTGTTGTTGACGAAATAATGCCCTCTGCGTAATTACTTAAGGCAAACCCTGTCACTGATGAAAGAGAGACATTTAAAGCAAAAAATAATGAGCGCCTCTTATATAAGATTCTAGAAACCATGTCAAAATACGAAGGTAAAATTGCTCCTGCACAAAAAATAAATAAAGAATAGAATAAGAAAAATAAATTTAGCTGTGTTTCAGAACTGAAATCTGGAGAGAGAGACCAAAATAAAAGTAAGATAGCTAACCTTTCTCCCAATGCCCACTTGACTACATCTGATTTAGCATATGATTCCTTTTCCCTAAAGGCACTTGTTATAAACTGGGAAAAAAATACTCCAAGAAAGAATATAGAGATGATTAAAGGTGGGAGAAACCAAAGATTAGTTAGCTGATTAACTACATCAGGTACAAATCCTGTTGGGATCATCATCGAATATGCAGCTCCAAAACCAAGGGCGTCGATCATTAGAAGTGAAAAATTAAAGGCGTAGTTTTTCTTTATATAATCTTGATTATTTTGAGACATTAAGGTTAACTTCTACCGAAAAGCCTTATAGCTAAAGTTGCTCCAAAAATAATTAGCAAGAATGCTGAACCACAGAATACTACAATAGCTGTACCTACCCCTGGAGTTAATTGAAAACCCCCAACTGGAAGAAAGGCATTCATGTAAATTCTTCCCCAGAAAACAATAATTAGAGGTAGTAATGCAGCTAAAGATAAAATTGTTTCCTTGTATGTAAAAGGAGTATATTTTATTAGAGTTCGCTCATTGTCAGAACCGAATGCTCTAGTTTCAAGACTCATGGATAGCTGTTGAACTCTATCAATTGCACCAGCAAAAACTGGAATAATACTTGGGAGTAAGGCTTTAAAACCTTGAGCCTGCATTGCCCTTGATTTCTGTGCGGAAAGGATAATTCCAAACTCTCTTTGAAGGATTGGAATCAACTGGAGAGTAGTTGTAATCATAAAGTTGACTGTAAATGGAACTTTTGCTCTCTGTAGTGCTGAAGATAGCTCTCCAGGATGGAGGGTCATAAGCATTAATATCGACCAAGTACATATACATAAAATCCTACTGCTGAAAAGCATTCCATAAATTATCGACTCTGTATGAAGTGAGAATGGACCTAAAGTTGCTAAGAAAGTTGGATCATCAAAAACTACAGGAGGCGCTACAGATTGTAAAAATATCATAGCAAAAGCAGCAGGGCCAAAAAGAACCATAGCACGAAGATAACTTGGGAAAGTTTTACTTAGGAAAATAAATATTAAACCAACAAGAATTAGGGCATAGTTAATATATGGATTTTTATTATAGAAACAAAAAATGCCGAATGAAATTACCCAATAAAACTTTACAAATGGATGTCCCCTATGAAAAAAAGTATCACCTGGAACATATGCGCCTACTGGTACTCGTGCCACTTACTCCTCCACTTCTATATCTAAACTAGAATCAAGAATCATTTTAACAGATTCGCTCATATTGTCCTTATACTCTTCCTTAGAAAGAGACTCCCCCTTTGCTTGATCTCCTGCCACTAGCAGAACCGCTCCTGTCCTAACCTTTCTATAAGACCCTACAACAAAAATTGTTGCAGCTTCCATTTCTGAACATAGGACTCCTCCTTTAACCCAAGCATCCCATTTTTGCTTGAGTTCTTCTGCAATAGGCATTTTTTCAGGGTTGTGCTGGCCATAGAATGAGTCTTTTGATTGAACAATTCCTAAATGATAAGCAATATTATTCTTGATAGCCGAATCCTTCAAAGCCATCGTCATGT
>JAYZKG010000054.1:0-8407 GCA_036163695.1 Actinomycetota bacterium
TTAGATTTTGTTATAAGAGAAGCAAGAATGCAAGATTCAAAAAACAGACAAGACTCTATAGAAACCGATGACGAAGAGTTAAAAAAAGAATGGGAGGATAAACAAAAGCAGCTAATCGAGCTATCGAAAGAAACTTACATATGGGCTATAGAGAAAGGTATAGCTAAAGAACAAGCCAGATCTGTCCTCCCAGAAGGGAACACAATAAGCCGTTTATATATGAATGGAACAATAAGAAGCTGGATACACTATATAGAACTTAGAGCTGCAAATGGTACACAAAAAGAACACTCTGAAATTGCCTTAGCATGCGCTGAAGTAATAAATAAGATCTTCCCCTTAGGTTCAGAACTCTAGAAATTAAATTTTTATCTTCAATAAAATATGCTCTTCAGAAACATCTATTTCTGAAGAAGCAATCAAAGAGAAGTCTAAAAAATCTAACTCTGCTTGTTTTATAAAAGCATTTCTATCTTCGCCGCCAACAGGAGGGATGCC
This sequence comes from Actinomycetota bacterium, assembly GCA_036163695.1. Taxonomy (GTDB): domain Bacteria; phylum Actinomycetota; class Acidimicrobiia; order Actinomarinales; family Actinomarinaceae; genus JAYZKG01. The sequence continues at coordinate 499 of JAYZKG010000054.1, forward strand.
TCTTTTACTTACAGCTTCTGCTCTATCTTTGAACCTAGATAAAAAATCTTCAGTATTAAAAATACCCATATACTTATGCTACTAATTTGAAAGTAAAGAATGGAGCTCTTGTTGTAAATTTAATGATTTTTTTATTTTTACAGAATTTAGCTCTAGTAATTTTGCGCCTTCTTTTGATGTAACCTCAAGCTCAACTGCAGAATTGCCAGGGTGTCTTTCAAATAGCTCTTTTAGGAGAACCAATTTTTCTTTACCCAAGTCGTCCTCAGACACACTTATCCTTAATGGTGTTTGATCTAAATCAGATACTATACGGGCAGGGTCAATACTCTGAATATCCCTTGCTCTTATAACATTTTCCCCGCCTCCAACAAAGACGCCAGACACTTTAAGATATAGCGTATTATCATAATCAGAATTATATTTATCTACTAATTTGTTAAAAAGCAAAACATTTACGGAACCTGTTAAGTCTTGTAAATCAAACTGTATCCATGGATTACCTCTTCTAGAAATACGTTTTTGTAGGTTAGACACCATACCCGCAATAACAACACTTACTTCCTCATCTTCTTCGATATTCAATAATTGAATTATTCTGTGAGATGACTCAGACAAAAGAGCGTTTCCGTAACCCTCCAGTGGGTCCTCGCTAACAAAAAAACCAAGTACCTCTTTTTCTCTTTCTAACTTTTCATTTTTCTCCCATTCGATATTGCTTAGCATAAATTTTGGCTCTTCATCTGAGTCAATTTTGAACAAAGTTGATTGATCTGATAATTTAGAATTTTTCTTCCTGGCTACATCTTTTAATTCTTCAACAGATTCAAAAAGTGCTTTTCTTTGTATGCCGAAAGAATCAAAAGCACCTCCCTGAATTAGCGCTTCTAATGATCTTTTATTTACTGCTCTCGCATCCATTCTGCTAATAAAATCTTCTACAGATTTGAATTTTCCAGATTTTCTTTCCTCAACTATTTTTTCCGCTGTTGTATCTCCTACATTTCTTATCGCTGAAAGGCCAAAGACAATTGAATTATTTGATACAGTAAAATCGATATCGCTTGTATTGATATCTGGTACTGAAATTATTAGACTCATGTCTCTGACTTCTGATAGCAAAACAGAAGTTCTATCCTTATCTCTTTTTGCTGAAGTTAAGCATGCTGATAAGTATTCTTCTGGATAATGTGCTTTCAAATATGCTGTTTGGTAAGCAATTAATGCATACGGTACTGAATGGCTCTTATTAAAACCGTATCCAGCAAAAAATGATATATCTTCAAACAACTCATTTGAAAAGTCATCAGAATAGCCATTCTCTATTGCACCTGAAACAAATTTTTCTCTCTGTTCCTCCATAATTTTTGGAAGCTTCTTCCCCATAGCTTTCCTCAAATCATCAGCTTCTGATAAGTCAAAATTTGCTATCTTTTGCGCTATCTCCATTACTTGTTCTTGGTAGATTAATATACCGTAAGTTTCTTCGAGTATCTCTTCTAAATTCTTGTGCATATACTCTATATCTTTTCTCCCATTAGCTCTATCTGCAAAATCTGTATGCATCCCTGCTCCAAGAGGTCCTGGTCGTATCAATGCAACAAGCGCCACAATATCTTCAAATCTTTTAGGCTTTAATGATCTAGCAAGGGCTTGTGCTACCCTGCTCTCAAGTTGGAAAATACCTATCATATTTCCTTTGGAGAAAATATCTAATGTTTTTTGGTCATCTAGAGAGACTTTGTCAATATTCAGACTTTTATCCTGTATTAGTTCACAACACCTATCAATAATTGATAAATTTCTTAAACCTAGAAAGTCCATCTTTAATAGGCCCAGCTTCTCAACAGAGTACATCTCGTATTGAGTAACGAGTTCAGCATCTTTTCCTTTTTGTTGGACTGGTAAGTAGTTTGTTATTGGACCGGGAGATATTACAACTGCTGCCGCGTGAATTCCATCCTGTCTCCTAAGCCCCTCTAAACCTAGGGCAATATCAATAATTCTTTTACTTTCTTCACTATTTTTATATTCTTTCCTTAAGTCTGCAGAACCAGCATAAAACTCCTTTCCATATGGAGTATCTTCAGAAAGATCATTCAAACATTCCGGTATTGTTGCTGTTGTCCCTAATATTGCTGGAGGCATTAATTTAGCAACCTTATCCCCAGCAGAAAAAGGCAATCCCAATACTCTTGCAGCATCTCTTATTGCCTGCTTAGCTTTAATCGTTGCAAATGTAACAATATGAGCTACTCTATCCTTTCCATACTTTTCCATTGCATACTTGATAACGTCAGCTCTGTACCTTTCGTCAAAGTCCATATCTATATCGGGGAGCTCTCTCCTCCCTTTATTTAGGAAACGCTCAAAAAGTAAACCGTATTTTAAAGGATCTACCTTAGTTATATTTAAACAATAAGAAACAATGGAACCACCAGAAGATCCTCTCCCCGCACCTGTTCTAATACCTTTACTGTCAGCAAACTCTATCAAATCACTAACAATTAGAAAGTAGGAAGAGAAACCCATAGAAATAATAACTTCTAATTCGTATTCTATCCTTTCACTTACTTCTTTTGGGTACTTGTCTCCATATTTTGTCTTCGCACCATTAACAACTTTTGTCTTCAAGTATTCATCAGGTGATTCTTCATTTTTTAGAGGGAAATCAGGGAGAAGATAAGTCTCGCTTTTAATATTGTAAGAAACTCGATCTGCAATCTCTACAGTATTCCTACAAGCATCAGGAAAGTCTTTTTCAGGGAATAGTTCATACATTTCATCAGTTGTTTTTACATAGTACTCTTCCCCATCAAACCTAAATCTATTTTCCTCTTCTATAAGCGCATTAGTTTGAACACAGAGAAGAGCATCGTGTGCATCTGCCTTATCTTTTGTTACATAATGACAATCATTAGTTGCAACTAATGGAGCTCCTATCTCTGAAGCAATTGTTAAAAGATCAGGTAAAATTTTGTCTTGTCCTTTTATCCCATGTTTCATCACTTCAATAAAATAGTTTTCTTTGCCAAAAAGTTCTTGGTATATTATTGCTTTTTCAATAGCTTGGTCTAAGTCTCTCTCATTAGCAGCTCCCCCTTCTTCAGAAATAGAATCTGGACCTAACAACTGAGCTACTTCTCCGCCAAGACATCCTGATAGACCAATTAAGCCAGTAGAATATTCTTTTAGTAAGTCGAAATCAATTCTCGGTTTGTAATAATAGCCTTCTGTGTATGCCTTGCTAGCAAGGTTAATTAAGTTGGAATAACCCAAATCATTTTCGGCAAGAATAGTTAGGTGATACCTAATATTTTCATCTCTTTTTGGCTTATCAAACCTACTACCAGGAGTTAAGTATGCTTCGTAACCAATAATTGGATTTATTCCTTCTTCTTTTGCTGTGTTAAAAAATTCGAGTGCACCATAAAGATTGCCGTGATCAGTTATGGCAGCTGCATTTTGGTTATTTTCTTTAACCTTCCTTATATACTCTTTAATTCTTGAAGCACCATCGAGCATTGAGTACTCAGTATGACTATGTAAATGTACAAACGATTTATTCATATTAATAATTATGCCACTTAGAACTAAAAGTGATTTCTAATTAATTAAATTTTCTAAATAAGAAGGCATCTTACTTTTATAAATGTATTCATTATTATTCACTTTAAATTTTAGGGTATGGCAATGTAGGCCAATAGCATACAGTGGTAAAGAATCAACAATATTCCCCCCGTACAACTTGTCATTTAGTATTGGATTTCCTATATATGCAAAGTGAGTCCTAATTTGGTGTTTTCTACCTGTAACAAGTTCTACATCTAATTGGTTATAATTACTTCTCCTTTCAATTACTTGGTACTCAGTGATAGAATCTCTACCATTTTTAATTACCTTTTGTCGTGCTTTGTTCTTTGGATCCACTCCGATAGGTGCATCTATTTTTCCTATATCTGTGCTAATTGTATTCTCTACAAAAGCAAAATATCTTTTATGGACAGTCCTCGAAGCAAACTCCTCTTTAATTTGATTAAAGAAATCTTCCTCATAAGCACAAATAATTAATCCAGATGTAGCTTTGTCAAGCCTATGAACAATCCCTTGTCTTAAGTCTTCACCCCACTTTAGTACAGTCGGATGAAGTCTGATTAGGGTATCCAAGAGAGTATCCTCTGTTTTTTTTGTAGACGTGGGGTGAGTTAATAAACCTGCAGGCTTTTCAAAAATAATGAAACCATCTCTTTGGTCAATAATTACTGGTTCTGAAATGTCTATTTTGTTACACTCCTTAACTCAGTATAAATTAAGTATGCTAAGCCTATAGAAATCAAAGCATCAGCTATGTTAAAGTTTGGAATTGGTCCTAAAACAAAAAAATCAGTAACCTTACCATTATTACCAATCAACAACCCATAAGTTCGTTCAATAATATTCCCAAGAGCTCCAGAAAGAATTAGGTAAAGAGGGAAAGTACTCTCACTTTCATTATTTATTGTTATTTCCCTAATGAGCCAAATTAAGACTCCCAAAGATAAAATTAAAGTATAACGTGCGTGTCCAGAGAAGAACCCCCAAGCTATTCCTGTATTGTAAGTCAATTCCAAACCGACTTGTTTATTTAGTATGAAATAATCCTTAATGAGAAATTGTTTAGCAAGGAATTTTGAAAGTAAATCAAAGATTACAAGTGGTAAAACGATAAAATAATATTTATTCAAATCTAAGCTTCTTTTAAATTGGCGCAATCCTTGCATGAAGTTATATAAGGTAGAGCATCAAGTCTATTAACAGGGATCGGTTTTTCGCAAATTTCACAATCTCCATACTTCTTTTTAGAAATTCTTTCAAGAGCTTTTTCAACTTGGGTGAGTAAATCTTTTGTATTCTCATCAAGTGTTAAGTCTTTTTCTAGCTCAAATGCCATAGATCCTCCATCTGCAGTAGTTGGATCGGGGCTTCTGTCTGAAGAAGCTTCAGAAAGTCTAATATTTTCTCTTTCTACCTGATGCTTTTCAAGTATTGTAGATAAATCTTCTTGTTCTTTAAGAAGTTTCTTCTTCAGTCTATTTATTGTTGTAGCAGATAATTTTCTAGCCATAATATTTTATATTTTTTAGTTGCGTAAATCGTAGCAGAAAAATTCAAATTTTCCTAGAAAATTTGAATTCTTATTATCTTCCTTAACTGGTGTATACATAAATGAATCCAGTAAAATGTATGATGTGAAAAGAATATTAATTATTTTATGAAAAGGCAGCATTTAAGTGTTGTCACCCTTGCTTAGCAAGGGTTTTTTTTAGGAAAATATGTTTAAAGAAGTTAATCAAAATATAAAGCTTTCAGATAATGAAGAGAGCATTTCAAACTATTGGAATGCTGATGATACATTTAATAAATCATTAGAAAAGAATAAAAACAAGAAAGCATTTAGATTTTATGACGGACCTCCATTTCCGACAGGTTCTCCACATTATGGGAATCTACTAGCTGGAGTTATTAAAGATATTATCCCAAGATATTGGACAATGCGTGGTTATTTTGTTGAACGAAGATTTGGATGGGATGTACATGGCTTGCCAATTGAGATGGAGGTTCAAAAAATGCTGGAGCTGGACGATCCTAATGAGATTGAAAAGTATGGGATTGATAAATTTAATGAAGCATGTAGAAAACAGGTACAGACAAATACAGAGAATTGGGAAAGGGTAACAAGAAAAATTGGAAGATGGGTGGATTTTGAAAATGATTACAAAACAATGGACACAAGCTTCATGGAAAGTGTTTGGTGGGTTTTCAAAAAACTTTGGGAATCCGATTTAATATATCAAGACTATAAAGTACTCCCATATTCATGGGCTGCTGCTACACCTCTTTCTAATTTTGAAGCAAATATGGATTATAGGGAAGTTAGCGACCCTTCAATATTCTTCACTCTTGATATAAGAGAAAACTTTAATAAAGCTATAAAGGGAGACAAGCTACTCGTTTGGACTACTACTCCTTGGTGTATACCTGGAAACCTAGCAATAGCAGTTGGGAGGAACATAACTTATGTAAGAGCCAAGTCTTCAAAAAATGTTTATTGGGTTGCCGAAGACTTAGTTCAAGTCTTAGATAACTATGAAATCTTGGATAGATGTGAAGGTAAAGACTTAATTGGAGCAAGATACATTCCTGCATTTGAAGAATACGAAGATGAGTACTCTAATGGAGCATTCACAATAATCCATAGCGATGATACCAATACAGAATCTGGATCAGGCCTAGTCTCACAAGCCCCTGCTTATGGAGAAAGCGATTTTTATACCTTAAAGAATGCAAATATTAATGTAATAAAAGATCCTGTAACAATGTCAGGAAAATTTGACTCTACATTTAGGATTCTTGAAGGCCTATTTGTAAAAGATGCTGATGCTCCAATTATTGACCACCTTAAGAAAAATGAATCCTTACTATCGCACAAAACAGAAATGCATTCGTATCCTTATTGTTGGAGAACAGGTACTCCATTAATCTACAAAGCAATCCCTACTTGGTTTGTAAAAGTCGAATCAATTAGAGCAAGGATGGTTGAATTAAACAAACAGACTCATTGGGTACCAGGATTTATAGGAGAAAAAAGATTCTCAAACTGGTTAGAAAATGCTCGAGACTGGGCAATAAGTAGGAATAGATATTGGGGAAGTTGTATTCCAGTATGGATAAATGAGAACGACCCTAACGATACAATTTGCATAGGGTCGATAAAGGAGCTAGAAGATTTATCTGGAGAAAAAATTGATGATTTACACAGGCACTTTCTTGATGATGTCGTAATCGACTTGAATGGGAATCGGTATACTAGAACAGAAGAAGTTTTAGATTGCTGGTTTGAATCAGGTGCTATGCCTTATGCGTCACAACATTACCCTTTTGAAAATGAAGAAAGGTTTAACCAAGAGTTTCCAGCAGACTTTATTGCTGAAGGTCTAGATCAGACTCGGGGTTGGTTCTACACTTTAACTATCCTAGCTGTTGCACTTTTTGATTCAGTTGCATTCAAAAATTGTATTACTACAGGCATGATACTTGCTGAAGATGGTAAGAAAATGAGCAAAAGTCTAAAGAATTATCCTGATCCAGAAAAACTTCTTGAAGAATATGGTGGTGATGCACTAAGAGCATACCTAATTAATTCTCCAGTAGTAAGGGGGGAACCTCTAAAATTTTCAGAAGATGGATTGAAACTAGTCACGAGAACTGTGATACTCCCCTTTTGGAATACATTTTCGTTTTTTTCAAATTATGCAGCTGCTGACAATATTACTTTTGAAGAAATTAATAATGCTCCCAAATTAGCAGATAGGCCGTATATGGATAGGTGGATTATTTCAACATTACAATCATTAATAAAAGAAGTTAACGAAAAGATGGAAGGCTATTACTTGTATGAGGTAATCCCTCCACTAATTGCATTCATTGAAGAATTAACAAATTGGTATGTAAGGAGTAATAGAAGAAGATTTTGGAAAGAGAAAGGAGAAGATGACATAGATAAGATAAGCGCTTTTGCTACCCTGCACGAAGTACTCTTACTCTTTTCAAAAACCTTGGCACCTGTACTGCCGTTTATTTCAGAAACTATTTATCGAAATTTAAGTGAAAAAAAAGATGAGAGTGTCCATATACAAGATTTCCCTGAATACAATAAGGGCCTTATTGACAAGGAGCTAGAAGATTATATTGATTATGCTAAAGAAATCATAAAGCTTGGAAGAACAATCCGGTTAGAAATAGATACCCCGAACAGGCAGCCATTAAATGAATTAACAATAATTACTACCGATCAAAAAGTAGCTGAAGCAATAGATGTAACCGGAACATTAATTAAGAATGAGTTAAATGTAAAAAATATAAATATAGA
>JAYZKG010000055.1:0-7087 GCA_036163695.1 Actinomycetota bacterium
CCCTTCTTTCCTGGATGTAGAAAGCTATTTTCTAAAGAAGAAATTTCTTTTTCTTGTACTTCAAGAGTTCTATTCATTTTCCCCTTGTTTTTTTTATTCATAATCTCCTCTAAAATAATAATACTTCTAAGGAATGACAGAATCTTGTATCCCTAACTAAAATTTAATTATGGAGTGGCTTAAAGGAAAAAGAGTTTCTAAGCGAGTTGCTGTGATTATTTTTGTTCTTGTCTGGCAGATAACAACCGTTATTATCCAGAATCTATAAATGATGAAGATATCAACCAGCTACGTAATAAGTATATTATTAGTTTTCACTATGTGTTCGGGCGAAAGCACAGAGGAAACAAAGGTTCTTTCTTTGGAGGATATGGAATCAACAACAACTACTGTCTTAGAGGAAGAGCTTGTCTGGTCTGATGTGGAATTAATATTAGCTCAATGCATGAGAGATAATGGGTATGATATAGCAGACCCTACTAGTCCAGGTGAATTAAGAAAATTAGTTACTCCTTTGTTTGCAAATAAAACCCCCGAACAACAGAGAGAAATATATGGAGTAATAGAACAATGTGCTGATGAGAATGATATCCCTCTTAATGCTAGAGACACAGTCGATCCTGAACAGCAAGCTGCGATACTAGATGCCGAGTTGGAGGTAGCCCAATGCTTAAGGGGGAAAAACCTAGATGTTGGTGACCCATCAAGTGAAACTGCACTTCGAACTTTACTTCAACCCCTTGTATTTAATGGTGTAATTACTGCACAGAACCTAAGAGAACTTGTAAGAGAGTGTCTCGTAGAAAACGACTACGAAGTACCTCAAAACTTAAGAGAGGAGAACGATTGATGATAAGAATGCTACTACCTCTAGTTTCAATCTTTTTTATATACATGATTATAAAGTGGGTGAAAAATGTAATGCGCGAAACTAAGGAAGCATTATCAAAGGCCTCTGAAGAATTAGGCTTCCGCTATGAAGAGGAAACAAAATGGTGGAAACCAAAAGAGATATCAGGAGTGATAGATGGGTATAAATGTAAGACAAGAGTGTATACACAAAGCCATGGAGAATCATCAACAACCTATATTTCTTTTGATGTTTATTTTCCAAATAGTCTCGATATGGGGTTAAAGATAAATTGGAGGGGAAAGTTTGAAGGCGATGATGACCATTTAACAGATCTATTTCTAGAACGAAACATGGACCTTGTAGAACAAGAGAAGAAAAGACTGCGAAGACTAAAAATTACCGACACATCTGTTAGTTCGAGAAGAATATTGACAAAGAAATATTATAGGAATCCAGAAAATATTGTACGGGCTATGCATGATCTTGTTAGCTTTACAAAGAAATTGAAATAGAATATCTTAGCTATCTAGAAATTGAGATAGTTTTTTTATTTTGCTTGACTTGATAAACAAGCTTTGTATTGAATAGCCAAATAAAAAATAAAAATAAGGTTCAAATAATATCCTCATCCTAGGAACATCAACTCCGACAAGTATGGTTACAAAGGCTAGTAAAGAAATATATACTAACATATCAGATAAATAGAATAAATCCTTTTTAAGTAGGATAAAGATTGCGCCTAAAAGAGCTATGTAGTTCGAAGATATCATATTTAACCATAGCCAGTAACCACTTTCACAATTCACTTCTTCATATTGACAAGTGTTGATATCGTGAGTAATTCCGAAAATAAATTCTGAGAAGTGACTAAGGACAACAGATAAATTTTTCTCTATATAATCAGGCAAAATTTTGATAAACAATTTACATACATAAGGCTCTCGAGATTGATTCGGTATACTTTCATCATTGAGAAGGGCATATGTAGCTCCAGAATTTCTAATTTCATAGATTGATTTATTCTGAATCTTAGCTTCCGTAGCTTCCATAATATTTTTTTCTAAATAGCAGCCAACATATGGATTGAAATCCCATGTCCCGTAATAATTTGTAGACCTCGAACCCCATAAGAATATAGTTAAAGTAATGAGTAAGATATTAATTATAAATTTTCTTCTCTTATTGTCTTTACTACTAAAAAAGTATGTCTTTATATAGAAAAGGAAAACTCCAGCAAAATAATGTATTTGTAAAAGTAGAGAGAACAAAAGTAAAGCTACCCATATAGGCGACTCTCTATATTGCTCTATCTGTTTTCTTGATGATAAAAACCAAGCTAGTGTTACAAACCAAACCCCCCAAACATCCGAAAGGACTAGTCTTGAAAAAGTCCATGCAACAGGTGCTATGCATACAAATATTATTGGAAAAATATTTACTCTACTACTAATAATCTCTTCAAGCTGCAACCACATCATGTAAAAAATAGAAATGGTTAAAAGTATTTGAACAATAATTAATAGTGTTGCACCTATATTTCCGCCAAGTGTAAATACAGATAAAACAGTGGAATAAAAAGGAGGTCTCTTAAAATAAGGGACCTCTCCACATACCATGGCATACTCAAAACAGGTAAAGAGACTTTTCGCTAAGCTTTCGTAGATTCCAGAATCTGGAGGTGAATAGAAGCTGTCATAATGAAAATTTGGATTAAGATAAAGGAGAAAAAATCTATAAAATCCTGAAATCCCTAACAACATTAATATTTCTTTTTTTGTTGTTTTTCTTTTGTTAACCAATTCAGCTATAAGCCAAATAAATAATATTAAAGCAAACGACCTCCATTGAAATAATTTGAAATCAAATAAGTGATTGTTATTAATAGTTAAGAGACAAATTAATATAACTGCTCTTAAAAATATCAAGAGTCGTCCTTATCGTTTTCTCCTTGAGATGGTAAAGACAGGTTAAGCTGGTTATATATCTCTCTCCACTTTTTTGTCCAAATAGGTATATCTGAATCTCCCCAGGGTTTCAAATCTCCAACAAAATGAACAATTAGTGGGTTGTCGAAGTTCTTCTGGAATTCACTATCTTCTAATAGTTTGAATGCTAATAGATTGAAAGTCATTGGGAGAGGTGACCATTTCCCTTGAAGGACTGCATTCATTGCATCTTGTTCAGGACATGGAGTTGGACCATTTTCCTTTAACCACTTAACAAATTTTAATTCTAAACTCTCACTTCTCCAGAAATCTAAATCTGCAATAAATACACCACTATTAAAATATGGAAGATCAGGATTTCCGAAAACCTCCTTGCTCATACCTGTATACTCAACTACTGCTAAGAATTTATTTGTAAGAGGATAATTTAACAGAGGCTCTATATCTCTGACTACTAAAGTATCTGGGTCTATATAAATAATTTTTTTATATTCCTCAAAAGTGCTTCCAACAAATAATCTATGGCTCATGTTTTCTGTTATATATTTAGATTCATAAGCGAGGCCTTCTTCTACAAGAGATAGATAACTATCAGAGCAAATAAATTTTATATCTAATAAGTCTTCATCAACTATATTTATAAATTTCTCCTGTTTTTCAACTAAGCTTTCTGGGACTAAGCATCTTACATGTAACTTTTCATTACCAGAGTAGTTTTGTCCTAATGTCTTTACTGGAACGCAAGCATAATTGTAATAATTTTCATCAAAAGATGTAACAATAACTGTTTCTTCAATACTAAAGCTCATAAACTAGAATTATTTTATCAAAATATATATAGTTTTAATATGAAAATTGCAGTTTGTAGTGATAAATTCTCAGGAACACTCTCTTCTATTGAGGTTTTAAACGTCATTAAAAATGAATTTGAAAAGAATTCAATAGAAGCTGATTACTTTCCTGTTACAGATGGCGGTGAGTCTTCAACAGAGATATTTAAACATTATGGGTTCAAAACTACTGACTCAATTAATTTTGATGATCTGGGTGGAGAATCTGTAGAGGTTGAGTTGCTACTTATTGATAATGAAATTTTTTTTGAATCTTCTCAACTTATTGGAATTAACAATACCTCTATCAGCACTATGAATCTCAATACTTCATGTCTATCTGATGTAGTTGGTCATGTTGACATAGTTAGTTTAGGAGGATCGAGAACAATAGATGGAGGTATTGGTTTACTAAGTAAACTAGGTATTGAATTTTATGAAAAAGGAAATTTAATTGATAACCCCCTTCCGAAAGACTTTGAAAAAATTTCATCTATCAATATAAGTAAAGATTTTAAAGAAATAAGGAAAAGACTACTGATAGATACATCTGTCCCTCTTCTTGGAAGGAATTCGGCTATAGAAGTTTTTGGTCCTCAAAAAGGGCTTTCTAAAAACCAGATTAAAGAAGTGACCTTTCAGCTGGAAAGAATTATTTCTTTAATTTCAGATGAACTTCTAATGGATATTGATCCCTATAAAAAAGGAACCGGGGCTGCCGGTGGGTTGAGTTTCGCTTTATCCCAAATTCTTGGTTGCAAAACTGTATCTGGAGCTGACTACTTCATAGAAAAAACAGGTCTACAAGAAAAAATTAGTTCGTTTGAGGTTGTTGTACTCTGTGAAGGGAAGTTTGATAAAAGTTCATTAGAGGGGAAAATAATTGGAGAGCTTTTGTCAAAAGACAACCAATTAAACTACTTCCTTGGAGGACAATATGATTTAGATAGTAATGAAGCCTTTGAAGAGATTTTTGAATGTGGAGTCAGAGGACTCTCTGATCCTGAAAAAGAACTAGTGATAGCGACAAATAAGTTATTGGAAAAACTTATTCAAAATTAAAATAACCTTTTTTATAAGCCACCAAAACTGAAACTGTTAAAACAACCCCAGCAACAAATGCTGGTAAACGAGACAAGAGAATTAAATAAGCAGTAGCGATTATTAAAGTATCTACATACCCCCAGAACTTACTTGAAAATTTAGGTAATAAATTAAAATATCTTATAATCAAAATGAGTGAAGCTGTTGCAACAATAATATACATTTAGCTAAGCTCTTCCTCGTTATAGCTATCAATACAGTATGGACAGTAAGCATCGAGTTTATAGTTCTCTGAATTAACTTCCTCTTCAGTTAGAGGCTCTCTGCATGAATAACACATCTTATAATCAGTTTCTTTGAGCATTGTGTCAACTGCTACCCTATCATCGAATACAAAGCAGTCTCCTTCCCAATGCGAACCGTCCGTTTCATTTAAGTATCCTAGGATTCCGCCTTCTAGCTGTTGAACATCTTTAAAGCCTTCTTTGAGCATAACTGCCGATGCTTTCTCACACCTTATCCCCCCTGTACAATACATAACTATTTTTTTCTCTTTGTATTCTTCAGGTAATTTAGACACTGCTTCGGGAAAGTCTCGAAAAGTAGGGATGTCCAGTTCAACTGCGTTCTCAAAAACCCCTACTCTGGTTTCATAATCATTTCGTGTATCTAGAACAACTATATCTTCCTTGTTGTCCAGTAATTTTTTGAATTCTTGTGGTTTAATATTAGGTCCTGTAAATTCTATAGGTCTAATATCTTCTCTACCAAGAGAGATTATTTCTTTTTTTAATCTAACGAGCATTCGTCTGAATGGCTGATAATCGTTATAGCTAATCTTTAGGGGTATTTTCTGGAATCTGGAATCTTTTTCTAGGTAATTTATATATTCGTCAATAGATTCTTGGTACCCAGCCAAAGAAAAATTAATTCCATTTGGACTAAGTAAAATTGTGCCCTTTAGTCCTAAACCTTTGCAAGTAGAAAGGAGTGGTTCTTGTAGTTCAGCATAGTCATCAAGATCAACGAATCTATAACCTGCAATGTTGACAACTTTCTCTGGATTCATTTTCTCTCCCTATCCTCTATACAATAGACTTGACCCATGTCTAGTACTATAAACTTATGAATTTTTCCCGAGAAAACCAATTAAAAAATATAGATCAAAATAATGTTTATGACTTACTAGTCATAGGAGGAGGGGTTGTGGGAGCAGCAATCCTTGAAATGTCGTCTAACTCAGGTATTAATTCTATATTGATTGAGAAAAATGATTTTTCTTCTGGAGCTTCAAGTAGGAGTACTAAATTACTTCATGGAGGAATTAGGTATCTTCCTCAGCTAAGATTTGGCCTTGTTAGAGAAAGCTTAAAAGAACAAAAAATATTGAAAAAGCTTCTTGGAGATTTATACATACCTATAAATCTTCTAGCTCCAATTTATGAAGACGATGGTTTTGCAGATTTGCCAAAAATATTACAAAAAAAATTTATTATAAATATTTCCTTCAAAGTTGGTCTCATGCTTTATGACATACTTGGGTCTAGAAAGAAAATAGAAAGGCATAGAAATGTAACGAAACAAGATACTGCGGAACTTTTGCCAATGCTAAAGAAAGAGAAGCTTAAAACGAGTTATCTTTTTCAAGATGCTCAAACAGATGATGCAAAATTAGTTTTATCTCTTTTAAGAAACTCTGTTGAAATAAATGGATCAACAGGAATAAATTATATGGAAATTACAAACATAGAGAAGCAAAGTGAATTTTATCTGGTAGCGCTTAGAGACAAGATAGAAAAAAAGAATTATATGATAAGAGTAAAAAAAATTATTGCAGCAACTGGTGTTCATAATTTACCAAAAGGTTATACAAAAAAATCATCAAAAATAAAACACAGTGGAGGGGCTCATATTGTGCTCAAGGGAGACCCCTTGAGGATAGAAGGAAATGGTGTTTTGCTCCCAAAAACAGAAGACGAAAGAGTTATGTTTATCCTTCCTTGGTTTGGGAACACAGTTGTTGGAACAACAGATACTGAAAAATTCTCTGGATCTCTGGACAATCCATATGCAAATGAAAAAGATATTGCATACTTGAAATATCATGTAAAAAAATATTTTAATGTTTCTCGTGTTGAACATATATCATCTTGGTCTGGAGTAAGGGCTTTAATTGATGAGAGCTCAACATCAACAAAAAATATTTCGAGAGGACATTTCTTTAAAGAAATAGACAATGGATTTATTCAAATAGCTGGAGGAAAATTAACAGGCTTTAGGGTTATCGCTAAAGAATCTTTGGAAGCAATATATCCAAAAAGTTTTTCATTAAGTAAGCTTCGATTCGTTGATGAATTAATGAATATTGAAAATAAATACAACAAAAATGATCTAGAAAAATGTATAAATCACTA
>JAYZKG010000056.1:0-11856 GCA_036163695.1 Actinomycetota bacterium
AGGGTTTTTCTTAGCAGGGGTTTTCTTAGCAGGGGTTTTCTTAGCAGGGGTTTTCTTAGCAGGGGTTTTCTTAGCAGGGGTTTTCTTAGCAGGGGTTTTCTTAGCAGCCATTATATATCTAAGAACCTAACATCTTGAGCATTATTCTGAATAAACGATTTTTTCTTTGCTATATCTGTTCCCATTAGTGTTTCAAACATAGCTGCAGCTTTAGCTTCAGCTGCCTTACCGTCAGCAATTGTTACCCTTGTAAGCGTCCTGGTCTCAGGATTCATAGATGTATCCCATAATTCGTTTGCATTCATTTCTCCTAGACCTTTAAACCTGCTTACATCAAATTTCTTATTTTTATTTTTCTTTTTGTAATCCTCTAATTCTTGATCATCTTTAAGATACTCAATTCCCCCCGAAGATTTTATTCTGTACAGAGGTGGTTCCGATATCCATATTTTGCTTTGATTGTCTTTATTATCTCCAAATAATCCTCTCATAAACTTAAAGAAGAAAGTGAGCAACAGAGTTCTAATGTGCGCCCCGTCTACGTCTGCGTCAGTTAAGATAACTATCTTGTCATATCTAGATTGGTCTCCATCATAATATTTATTTATCCCTGTACCTATTGCCTTTATTAGTGCACTTATCTCAGTATTTTGAAGTGCTCTGTTTTCAGAAACTTTTTGAACGTTAATTATCTTACCCCTAATTGGCAATATAGCTTGAACCCTTGAATCTCTTGCCTGCTTTGCTGGTCCTGCTGCGGAATCTCCTTCAACAATCATCAATTCACATTCTTTTGGATCCGTAGAGGAACAATCGGCCAATTTTCCAGGCAATCCGGATGTTTCCAAAATACTCTTCCTTTTTGTTAGCTCTCTTGCTTTTTTAGCATTCATTCGAGCTTTGGCAGCAACTGCACACCTCTCTACCAAATTTCTTCCATCTTTATTGTTCTTTTTTAACCAAGCCGGGAGTTCTTTATTTACAACTTTCTGAACATGGCCATTTAATTCAGTATTTCCTAATTTTGTTTTAGTTTGTCCTTCAAATTGTGGCTGACTAACTCGTACTGAAACCACAGCGGTTAGGCCTTCTCGTATATCCTCTCCAGTTAGAGATATGTCTTGATGCAGGTTCCTTGCTTTTGCAAAACTATTAACCGCAGCTGTAATTGAGGTCCTCATACCTTGTTCGTGTGTTCCTCCTTCTATTGTGTCTATATTGTTTGCAAAGCTTTTTATAACTACCTCGTCATCTTGTTTCCACTGAAGAGCGATGTCTATTTCTGAATCTCCAACACTAGTATTGAATGCAATTATATTTTCATGTAAAGGTTCGTATCCTTCATTTAAGTGTTCAACAAAATCCTTCAAACCATTTTTATATAGAAAGGTTTCCTCTGTTTTTGGTTTAACTCTATTGTCAACAAGGACAACTTTGAGGCCTTTATTAAGAAATGCTGTCTGCCTTAGTCTTTCTTCAACAATGTCATATTCAAATGTTTGTGTTTCTTCAAAAATATCTGGATCGGGTAAGAAATTAATCTTGGTCCCTGTTTTTTTTATCTTTGCTCCCTTTTTTGGTTCTTTGGTTTTTGGTTCACCTATCTTAAACTCTTGAGAATAAGTGTGGCCATCTCTCCAAACTTCTGCTTTCATGCTTGAAGATAGTGCATTGACTACAGAGACCCCTACTCCGTGCAAGCCTCCGCTAACAGTGTATGCTCCAGATTCAAACTTTCCTCCTGCATGCAAAGTTGTGAGTACTGTTGTAAGGGTAGAGATCTTTGTTTTTGAATGTTTCTTTACCGGGATTCCACTACCGTTGTCTGTTACTGTTACTGAACCGTTTTTTTCTAATTCTACTTTTATTTGGGTACACCTCCCTGCCATAGCTTCATCAACTGAGTTGTCTACAACCTCCCAAATCAAATGGTGAAGTCCTATTGGGCCTGTTGAGCCAATATACATTGCCGGTCTTTTTCTTACGGCCTCAAGCCCTTCAAGTATTTTTATGTCTTTGGAGTCGTAGGTAGTTTTTTTAGGCACAAAAAACCATCCTGAAGTATTTCTTTTCCATAGAATCCCTGTCTTTTCTTAAGTAATAATTCTACTAGGATCAGCTTCTTATATGTTGTCTATATAAATTACCGGCTTAATTTTAGCCAATTGAACATTGGCTTTTTTAGATAAAAACTCAATTATTCTCTCTTCATCAAATGCTACTAAATCCTTCACCCTAGGGTGTTCTACATAGACAGTTAAGACCTCTCTCTCTAAAGGACCTAGGGAGACATCTCCTTTCCATTCAGCATCTATTTCCTTGAAGTATTTCATAATCTTCTTGTAATTTTCGAAGTCGTAACCTATTTTGTTCTTGCTTGAATTTATTTTTTCAAGATTAGTTGGTTCATTTATCACTTGATTCTTTTCCTTATCCAAGCGATATCTTTTTTTTGTGCTTCTAAACCATTTGGTGTTTCAACAACTATATCCGTTTTTACATTATTTATAACGTATTCAAGATCTTCTTTTGGAATATTTCCTTTTCCAAGATTCTCGTGCCTATCTCTACTGCTCTCAAAAGTATCTTTGGAATCATTAAAGTGGACCAGGTCAATTTTCTTTACTAGTTTTTTGAATCCTTTTACAGCATCTATTGTGGGTATTCCACCAGCCCATGTATGACATGTATCAAGGCATAAACCAACATTATACCCCCCAATGACTTCCCAGAGTCTTTCTATAGAATCCATATATCTAGCAACTGAGTTCTTACCGCCAGCTGTGTTTTCTACAAGAACACGGACCCCTTCGCCTTCTACTTCTTTTAATGCCTTTGCCCAATTCTCATAACCAACAGAAATATCTCCGCCTTCTCCAACTGACCCCCCGTGAACAATTACTGCTGCTGCACCAAATGTAGCTGCAGTCTTACATGTCTCTCTTAGTAGTTTTCTGCTTGGGTGTCTAACTTTATTATTGGGAGTCGCAACATTAATTAAGTATGGAGCATGAACATATATAGCTCCTTTATAATCTTGTAAGGCTTCAAGATCTTCCCTTGGCTTAGGGGGTTTCCACATTTGAGGACTGGAAATAAATATCTGAAAAGTATCCCCTTTTCTTTTCTCAATCTCATCAATGGCATTCTTAGACGGGATATGTGCTCCAATGTTCATAATCTATCCAGGACCTCTCTTAAACTTTCTTTACTAACACTATCAACATCTAAAGAGATTTTCTCTTCTGAAAAGTGAAAAACAACCTTATTGGTTTCAATAAATTCATAAAATATTAAATCTTCTATTCTTTTCTCTTTTGAAGCTATCACTATTGATTCTTGTGATATATAAATTATTGGAGATTTATAACTTGAGTAAGAATAAGTAATAAGGAAAATTCCTGATGCTAAACATGTATAGATTAATAATTCTTCCCTACCACTTACAGTAAAGTCTTTTAGAACCACTATTTTCTCTAATATGTTTCTAAAATATTCAAAAAAAATAGAGTCTAAGGAATACATCACAAGTAAAAACCCCGACAAAAGGGCCTTGTAGGTTGTCTTTTTATCCCTGTAGACATAGATTTCGTTATCCATTAAATTGTTTTCGTTCATCATTTATCAGAATACTCTGATTAGGGTATTGTTCTAATGTGGAAATTGTTTTAATTAGACATGGACAGCCAGCTTGGATGCATGGAGAAGACTATACTTTAGACCCACACTTAACTGAGCTTGGTCAAGAACAGGCAGAGCAGTCTTCTAAGTCTTTGCACAAAACTGATTTTGAAGAACTCTGGGTATCAGATTTAATTAGAGCTCGGGAAACATTAATTCCTTTTGAAAAGAATCTAAATTTTAATACTACCCATGTGTTCGGTTGGTTAAGAGAGATGCAGGATGAAAAAGAAAAAGCTTTGTTCGGAAAATCAAAAGAAGAGATTGAAGAGTTTTTTACTAGAAGAAACTCAAGACCTCTCGATGAGTGGGTAAGTAACTATCATGGTGAATACATTATTAAATACAGGGACAATATAGTTCAAAACCTAGAAAAAGAATTATCATCTAGAGGAATTAATGTTGTTGATAAGAAAATCGAAAAAGTTTTTTCTATTGACAATTCAGATAACAGAAAAATACTTATTATTTCACATGCGGGAACAATGTCTGTTTTACTTTCTTACTTCTTAGATATCCCTCTATTTCCATGGACTTGGAGAAGATTTTTACCTATACACTGTGCCCATACCTCTCTAAGATCAGCAAAGATAGAGGGTGGATATATATTTAGGATGAAGAAATTCAATGACACTTCTTTTTACAGCAAGGGGGGATTGCTAACCTATTAGGAACTTTCTTCTTTAATCTTTTTCGCTAGCTCTAGTGCTTCTTCAACCGATACGAGACCCTCATTGATTCTTTGTTCATAAAGTTCTTTCATAATCTTCCCAACAATAGGACCAGGTGTTAAATCTAACTCTCTCATTACATCATTGCCTGTTATCGGTGGTCTCATTTTTCTCACTTCTTCGTTCTCAACAACTTCGGCTATCCTAGACTCTAGCTCGTCTAAATATCCATATATTTCATTCTTCTTATTTTCATTTTTTGTTGTAACGTCTGCTCTTACGAGCTCATTAAGCTCTTCCAGTTCTTCATCTGCATCAACTATATATCTCCTTACTGCTGAGTCCGTCCATCCCATTTTGAATGTATGTGGTCGCAAGTGAAGCTCTACTAGTCTTTTTGTTTTCTTTATTAAAGCTTTATCGTACCTTAGTCTCTCCATAATCTCTTTCGCCATTTTCCCTCCTACAACCTCATGGTGTCTGAAGTGAACCTTATCACCATCTATACCTTTTGTTCTTGGCTTAGCTATGTCATGCAATAGGGCTGCTAATCGTAAAGGCAGAGTCTGTGAAACTGTGTCTGTTACGACCATTGTGTGTTCATATACATCTTTGTGGTGATGGTCTGGGTCACTTTCCATCTTTAATTCATTTATTTCTGGGATGATATAGTTACTAAGTCCGCTCTCCACAAAGACTCTGAGTCCCAATGAAGGTTTTGTCCCTAGTAGTGTCTTTGATAGTTCGTCGCGAATTCTTTCAATACTCACTATCTCAATTCGACTAGATTCTTCCTTTATGGCTTTGAATATGTCCTGATTAATAGAGAATTGATACTTACTTATAAACCTACAAACTCTTAGCATTCTTAAAGGGTCTTCAGAAAATGTGACAGCTGGGTCCATAGGTGTATTCAGCTCTCCAGACCCGAGGTCTTTTATTCCTTTGAAAGGGTCTTCTATACTATCGGTAAGCGGGTCGTAAGCAATTGCATTGATAGTAAAATCTCGCCTTGAAAGGTCTTCCAGAAGGCTTGTAGCTTCTGTTGTTTTAGGTTTTCTTGAGTCTTTACTGTATTCATCTTTTCTATAGGAAGTTATATGGAAAGTGTTATCTTCTATGTGGGCTGCTATTGTTCCAAAGTCTCTACCTACCTCAGTTGATCTGTAGTTGCCTTCTGACAAAATGTCTAATATTTCATCAGTTGTCGCATCAGTAGTAAAGTCATAATCATTAGTTTCAATATCTAATAAAAAATCTCTTACTGCTCCTCCTACTAGCCATAGAGCTTTGCCTGATGTGTTAAATTGTCTACAAAGGTCAATTAAAAACTGCCTTTCATCAATTTTGTTTTTAAATGTTTTTGATACCATACTTGATAGCTTAAACGATAAAATAAGCAGTAAAAATGAATTCAAAAGTAGATTTTGCGTCAGGTGGCATTGCTATTGATAAGGAAAGGGTGTTGATAGTGAAAAACAGGCCTGACCCAGCTAGGGGTGGTGATGGTTATTGGGGTTTTCCAAAAGGACACCTTGAAGAAGGTGAAAATCCCCTTCAAGCTGCCCTAAGGGAGGTTCAAGAAGAAACTGGATTCGTGGTTCAGGTTGCTGAAAGCTTAATACCAATAAGTGAAACAAAATATACATACTCATGGGAAAATGTAAGAGTAAGTAAAACTGTTTGGTACTACAAAATGAGTATAGTTAAGGCTTTTTCTCAAGAACCAGATAACGAGGTCGAAGAGGTGGCTATAGAGCATTTTGAATCTGCATATAATATGCTCTCGTTTGAAAATGATAAAAAACTACTTAGATATGTATCAGAAAAAAAGTAGTCAAAAGGTTAGAAGTTTTTACGGAACATATCAAACAAGAAAGTGGAACGATGATGTAGATATTTACTACTATGAAAAAAAGAGGGGAGGAAAACTTTTTCTTGCTAAATGTTTAGAAGAGGCTAAAGAAAAAGGTATAGTCTTCAACTCCTCAGTAGTTTCTTCTAGTCAGAAAAGTTTATGGATTGATTGCGGGTGGAGGGAGCGCAACCAACTTTATCTCTATAGTCAATTTTTTAATAGTAAAGTTTCGACTCAAGAAAATATAAATGTAGTTGACTGTCTAAAACTAAGAGAGGGCCAATTTGCTAAGATAGTTTCTATAGATAAAGAAATTTTTGATCCGTACTGGAGGTCTTCCTCTCTTACACTTCTTGATACTTTAAAGAGTTGTAGAGAAACTCTGATTTATGAATATATAGATAGGGGAAACCTTTTGGCGTATGCATTGGTAGGAATAACAATGAGATCTTCTTTTCTTCAAAGGTTTGCTGTCCATCCCGACTCTCAAGGACTGGGTATTGGTTCGTTGATTCTTGACAGACTTATTGTAGATATGACAGAAAGAAAAATGATTTCAATGAAGCTGAATACCCAAAAAGAAAATTTGGCGGCACAAAAGCTTTATGAAAAGAAGGGGTTTTCTCTTTTAAATAAAAGTCTCTCAATAATGAGTTCTGATTAGGAAGTTTTAAATTATAACTAAATTAATACCAATTAGGTAACTGAATAAACGGTATTCGCTTATCATTAATTGTGATGGAAGATAAGAAAAACTCAATAGAAGGTGATAGCTTTACGGAGGCTGTCGAGGGCTTGGTTGAAACAATAAAAAAAGTCGTAGTAAAGCCTATAAAAAGATTCACTGGTTTCTTATCCCTTGGTTTTGTATTGATTGCTCTACTACTTATGTCTCTTGTGTTCTTCTTTATGGGCTCATTGAAAATTATTCAAGGGCTAGGTTTTTATTTAGGTGTAAACCCAGCTGGCTTTGCAATGGGAATGTTAGGATTAATATTCTTACTTCTTTCAATAAAAAATTACAGAAAGAAAAGATAAATGCTAGAAAACCTAATCATAATTGGATCAGGACCAGCAGGGTATACTGCAGGTTTATATTCAGCAAGAGCAAATTTAAGTCCGATTTTATTTGAAGGTGTTGAATCTGGTGGTCAGTTAATGCTGACTACAGATGTTGAGAATTACCCGGGGTTCAAGGATGGAATAATGGGTCCAGACTTAATGAGTGAGTTTAAGCTCCAAGCAGAAAAGTTTGGTACAAAAATTCTTCCTCATAATGTAATATCTGTAAAAAAATCTAATGAAGGCTTCGAGGTCTCAACAAATGCAGACAGCTTTATTACAAGAGCAGTAATTATCTCCACTGGAGCGTCTGCAAAATGGCTTGGTGTTGATGGAGAAGAAAGACTACAGGGGTATGGTGTTTCGGCCTGTGCAACCTGTGATGGTTTCTTTTTTAAAGACAAGGTGGTTTCTGTTATTGGAGGGGGAGATTCAGCTATGGAAGAAGCGCTTTTCCTTACAAAGTTTGCAAAAAAAGTTTACGTAGTCCACAGGAGAGATTCTTTTCGCGCAAGTGCAATAATGCAGGAGAGAGTTCTGAATCATGAAAAAATAGAAGTTTTGTGGAGCAGGGAAGTCAAACAAATCAATGGTGAAGAGTCTGTATCTTCTCTTGACTTAGTAAGCTCTACTGAAGAAGGTGATTTAAATATCGATTTGGATGGGGTCTTCGTTGCAATAGGGCATACTCCAAATGTAGATTTTTTAGATGGGTTAGTTGAGCTAGATGAAAAAGGTTATATAAAAACAGGTTTTACCACTGCTACCAGCACCTCTCTTGATGGAGTGTTTGCAGCAGGAGATGTTGCTGATTCTATATATAGACAAGCAGTAACAGCTGCTGGGACTGGCTGTCAAGCTGCGATAGATGCTGAAAGATGGCTTGAGAGTTAAAAGTTGGATAAAAACTTTATTAGTCATTTAAACAAAGAAGAGAAAGAAGACCTTAGAGATAAACTTATAAGTGCTGGTTACCCGACGAATAATGACGAAAAAGATCTTTCTCTTTCTTTTCTTTCGTTTACCAAGGATAAAAATCTTGAGGGAAAAGGTAGAGACGATGTCTGGGAGAGTTTAATTAACTTTGGTTACCAGTTGGGTGATAGGTTATTGAACCTTTCAAACCCAGTTCTTTATGGTTCAGATGTCGAAGAGGTCCAGGAGCTATTATCTCAGCTGGGTTTTTATTCAGGAACTCATACATCTATATATTCGGAAGAGCTTGAAAAAGCTGTTGAAAGATTTCAAGAAAACAGGGGTTTAGTTGTAGATGGAAATGTTGGTCTTGATACAGCTGAAGAGCTTAGGTCAATGCAGAGGCCAGGTGAAAGATCTTCATTGAATAATGCTATGAACCTAATTGGTTCAAAAGAAATTTTTGCAAACAAACAAAAACATAATGTTTGTTTCTATATACCAATGATAAATGATTATAAAACTAGGTCTCGCCTCTATGAAGATATACAAAAAACATGTATCTTAAACAACATAGTGCCAATTTTTGCTTCTGATATAAACAAAAAAATCGAGCTGAGTTCAGTAATTGCATTTGTAAACAAAATACAGCCCTCGTTTTTTGTTTACATGGATGAATCAGACACGAATGATGTAAATTTTTTTGCAGGAAAATATTCCGAAAGTTCTCTCGGGAAACTTTTAGCAACAAATTTCAAAGAATCGCTTGGTTTAACTATAAGAGGGTCCAGTGCAGAAGTATTAACTAAAACAAAGCCTCCGACAGTGGTTATAAATCTCGATGTTAGCATTTTTGGTAAAAATTACCAAAATATTAAAGTTGAGTTAATATCATTAGCTTTGGTATCTTCAATAAAACAAATCGATAAAAATTTAAACTAATTTTTCCAAAATATCCTTAAGATCTTCTTTCTTAGTAAACCCGATCTCTATTTTTCCACCTTGACCTCTTTTTTTGATTGAGATTGGTTTGCCAAAAAAATCTTCGAGTATCCTTTTTGCATGAAGCATCTCTTCATCTTCCCCACCAGCTTTGTCAAAAGAAAGATTTGATACTTTTTCTTCAACCTCTCTGCTTG
Source organism: Actinomycetota bacterium (assembly GCA_036163695.1). Taxonomy (GTDB): domain Bacteria; phylum Actinomycetota; class Acidimicrobiia; order Actinomarinales; family Actinomarinaceae; genus JAYZKG01. The sequence goes on from JAYZKG010000056.1 coordinate 9,327, forward strand.
ATAGGTTGAATAATTTTATCTCCTTATATAACTCTCTTTGTAACTCTTCGTTAAGAGAGATTAGAGGTCTTACCTGACCTACTTTGACTTCGTTAGAACTTAGGCCGTCTACTATCTCTTTTACTAGACCACTAAGCCTTAAAGAATTCGATATATAGGGCCTACTTTTTCCAACCAACAGTCCCACTTCGGTTATGTTTAGTCCATAATCTTCTATTAGTTTTCTAAAACCCTGTGACTCATCAATGGGGCTTAGTTTTTCTCTCTGAATGTTCTCAACTATACCCATAACTGCAGCGTCTCTCTTGCTGACGTCTTTTACTACACAGGGGACCTCTGTTAGGCCTGCAATTTTTGAAGCTCTTAACCTCCTTTCTCCTGCAATTAGTTTGTAAGTATTGTCTTGTGCTACTTGAACAACAAGTGGTTGGAGGATCCCGTTTGACCTTATTGATTCTGCTAAGCCATTTAGGTCTTCTGTATTGAATTGTGTTCTTGCTTGGGTGGGGCTTTCTTTTATTTTTTCTAAGGATATTAGTTTTGTTTCAAATACACGCGCCTCCTGGTCTCCAACCAAAGATCTTAAATCTCTTTTCATATATATTCTTCTATCTTTCTATCAATTTCTTCTACCAACAAGACTACCTCTTTATGGCCTTTTCCATTTGTATTATGTTCAGAAAGTGTTCTCCCAAAAAACGGTGCCTCTGCTATTTCCGTGAGTTGGCTTATTGCACTTTCGAAAAGCTTATCACCTAAAATTAGTTTTAATTCTGAGTAAAAGCTTTCGAAACTTGTTCTTCTTTTGTCTACAGAGTTAAGAACAACTCCTAAAAAAATAGGGTTGGCTTCTTTTCTGTTTGCAGCGCTCTCCTTGGCAAATTTTATTGCTTGTCCAACCCCCTCTACTGATAAGAATTCTGCTCGGGTCGGAATTAGATAGTAGTCAGAGAAACATATTGCCTCGCTTACAACAGAGCTCATTGATGGTGGTGTATCAACTATTACGATATCAAAACCCTTAAACTCTTCTTCGTCTCTCTTTTTTCGTAGTATTGAGCCTGCAACAAGTTTGCTAGATATTAGCCTTTTAACCTCTTGGTTTGATGGAATTAGATAAAGGTTCTCCCTAACTTCCGGTATTTGATCTATATCTATTTTCTTTTTGTTTTCTAGTAAATCTAGGGAGTCAAATGTGCTTTTTTCCTTATTATGTAAATATGTTGTTGAATTTCCTTGTGGGTCTAAGTCAATGAGTAAAACTTTCTTTCCTTTTTTTGAATAAACATCGGCAATGTTGACTGCCAAAGTTGATTTACCAACACCACCCTTTTGACAAACTATAGATAAAAACACTAATCCAATGTTATAACATCAATATTTCTTGTTTCTCCGTTATTAAGCAATATTTCCTCATGTTTCACGTGAAACACGGATTCTTTTTCTTCTTTCTTTTTAGAAGAAACCATTAAAACCTTCCCTTTACTTCTTTCTTTATCAACAAATATCTCTTTTTTTATTTTTTCGCTAGGCATAAAACACCTAGATACAAAGATATCTATTTTTTCAATGTTTTCCTCTACAAAGGCTTCAGCGGAAGAAAGTATTGGTAAGAAGTTATTAACTCCAAGAACATTTCTTAATCTTTCCAATTCATATATCCTTTTTTTACTCCTATCTACAAGAAAAACCTCTTTTTCTGGGTTTGTTATTGCTATAGGTATTCCTGGTATACCCGCCCCTGTTCCTAGATCACATACTGAACTTGTTTGTTGGTTTTTAAGAACAAGGCTACTGAAACCAAGTGAGTGGATAATAAACTCCTCCCAAACATATCTTTCCGGCTTGTCACTAATTAATCCCTTTTTTATACCTTCTGAACTCAACCAATGAGCATAGTTTATAATTTTTCCATTTATTTCCCCATTTATAAGGGGCAGACACCACTTTGGGTAATCTGTATACAATTTACTTATTCTTCTTCTTGGGAATCTTCTTCGGGGGCTAGTATTACAGACCTATAGGGCTCTCTCCCTTCTGAATAGGACCTGATTCCAGAAATTTCTGTTGCAGCGTCGTGTAGTGTTTTTCTGTCTACAGAGTTCATTGGTTCTAACATTACCTCTTGCTTGTCTGAAAGTATTTGTTCACTAAGCCTTTGTGCATAAATTGTCAATGCTTCCTTTCTTTTTTCTGCATATCCTGCAACATCTAACCTTAGTCTTGTTCCAGCTCCTGATTTTCTTTGAATTACGGTCCTTGTTAGTTCATGAACAGACCTAATAATAAAGCCTTTTTCCCCAACTAAAGCTTCTGTCTGTTCTCCTTTAACTTCGACAACTAGGTTTCTATCCTCTGTTCTTCCGCTAACCTCTCCTTCAAGACCAAAACTTGATAAAAGCCCTTTTAAAAAGGTTGTAGATATTTCTAACTGCTCCTTCGGATCAGCTTCTTTATACTCTCTATCCCTTCTTGGTTTGGTTTTTTCTCTTTTATTTCCTTGGTTTGGCCTGCCTCTTCCTCTTTCTTG
>JAYZKG010000057.1:0-9940 GCA_036163695.1 Actinomycetota bacterium
GTATCCTTGCTTTACTAATGGTCTTTCACTTTTGCTTATTCTTTTCCATAAAGTATTGAAAGGTGTATTTAAGTAAAAGCAATTTTTGTATGAGAGGACAAGATCCAAAAGGAAAGTATTGCTTAAAGTACCCCCTCCCAAAGCTATGACTTCTGATTCTCCATCTAGTAGGTCTGATAATAAATTATTTTCAATTTGTCTAAAATGGCTTTCTCCCTCTTCCACAAAAATATCTGATATTTTTTTACCTTCTTTTCTTTCTATCTCTTCATCTAGGTCAACAAAGCTATAGCCGTATAGGCTATTTAGCTTTCGAGCAACAGCTGATTTTCCTGATCCCATAAAGCCCCCAATAATTATTTTGTTAAGTGTCATAATTCATATTCCATTTTTCATTAGACATATTGAAATCCTCAATGGATAGTCCTGTTAATTCATTTTTCCTTGCTACTATCTCTCTCCTATTGTCTCCTCCAGTTTTTTCCAACAGACATTGTAATACTTCTAATGCAAGTACGGTTTCAAAGATAGGAACTGCTCTAGGAACTGCACAAGTATCTGAGCGCTCATAAACTGTTTCAACTTGCTCTCCTGAATCCAGGTTTACACTTTTTAAAGGATTTAATGTCGTGCTAATTGGCTTTAGGTAAGCAGTTGCGACTAAATCCTCTCCTGTTGTCATCCCACCTTCAACACCTCCTGAGTTATTGCTTTCTCTTTTTAATTTTTTGTTCTCTACCAATATCTCATCATGAAAATCTGTGCCGAAAGAAGTGTATGCTTCCAGGCCGTTTCCAATACTTACCGCTTTAACGCTCTGGACAGACATGAATGCCAGAGCAATTCTTCCATCAATTTTTCTATCAAAGTGAACGTAGCTACCAAGACCGACTGGTAGGCCTTGGACAACTACAGAAACTGAGCCTCCAAGAGTATCTTTTTTCTTTCTTGCAGTAATAATTTCATTTTCAAACTCTTTATCAGATTTCTCATCTGGGCACATGCTTGACGATTTTGCTTGGCTGTCTTTAAGTTTTGAGAGGTCTGAAAAATCTAATTCTTTGCACTTTTTGGTACCTATTGATTGCACATACCCAAATATCTCTATACCTAAATCTTCTAGTATGAGTAAGCAAATGGAGCCTATTGCGGTTCTCATTGCAGTTTCTCTTGCGCTTGCTCTTTCTAGGACATGTCTTATATCTGAATGGTCATATTTTACTGTACCAGCTATGTCTGCATGACCAGGTCTAGGAACGAGGTAGGGCTCAATCTCCTTATCTTTCCAATTCTCCCAGTCCCTATTTCTTATCGTTATTGCAATTGGTGCTCCTGTTGTTTTGCCATTAACAATCCCTGAACTAATTGAAACCTCGTCCTTTTCTATATTCATCCTCCCCCCAGCACCAGTTTTCAACTGTCGCCTAGCCAATATCTTATCTATTTCTTCTTTTTTTATTTCAAAACCAGCAGGAACTCCTTCTATAATTCCAGTTAGCTCTGGACCATGGCTTTCTCCTGCTGTTAAATACCTAATCATTCAATCCTCCTCTAAGTGTAATTTTAGGTCTTCATATAAATCTTGAAAATTGAGGCTACTTTCTGTCCACAAATTAAATGACTCTATACCTTGTGCAATTAACATTCCTATACCATTTACTACTTCAACGTTGTTTTGTGACTTCATAAACTTGGTTTCTCTCTTGTTATAGCCAATATCTATCAGAAGATCTAAGTCTTTAAAGCCATCTAAACTATCTAATGGGCTTTCGCTCTCGTAAGGTGGCATCCCTAGAGGAGTTGTATTTATAACTAAATTAACTTCTTTCGAAACAAGATTTATATCTGAGTAGTCTATTTGCTGACCAGAAGGATTCCTGCTTGCTACATAAACTTTTTTTGGATTCAAATTCCTCAATGCAAACTGTATAGATTTTGAACTACCCCCAGTTCCTAAAATAAGAATTGTTTTATTTTCAGGATTAAATTCCAATCTGGATATTTCCTCTGAGAAACCTTTGTAGTCTGTATTGTGAAGTGATGTTAATCCGTTCTTCGAGACAATTGTATTAACTGCTCCTATATTCTTAACTGAATCTGAACTAATAGATGAATTAATCAAAGCTTTGTACACAGACTCCTTGTGTGGAACAGTTATATTTAGACCCAAATACTTACTGATTATATTTTTTATATTTATAGAATCAATTTTTTCAATAGGCAACTGATCATACGTCCCCTCTAAATTTGTTATTTTAAGCAAATAATTATGCAATTTTGGCGAAAGTGTCATTTCAAGTGGCCAACCTATTATCCCTAATAAAACCATTACTTATCACCTTTTAAGGATTCGATATCATTAAAAAATGACGGGTAGGAATCTCCAATGCAACCAACATTATCTAGTTCTATTTCTTGATTTGAAATAAGACCAGCTACAACTGCTGTCATTGCTATCCTGTGATCGTCATGTGTATTAACTTTTCCTGATTGAATTTTTTGAGGACCAATAATTTTAAAACTTTCTTCATAAATTTCTAATTTCATACCAATAGAAGAAAACAGCTCTCTCATCGCTTCCAACCTGTCTGATTCTTTTAGTCTTAATTCTCCAACTCCATTTACAGTTGTAATACCTTCTGCTTGCGAAGCAACAAGAGCAAAGATTGGTAGCTCGTCAATTATACTTGGTATATCTTCCTTGTTGATATCTATAGATGAGAGGGGTGATTTTTCTACCTTTATATCTCCTACTTGCTCACCAAATTGAGGCCTTAGATTCTCGATGCTAATCTCCGCACCCATATGTCGCAAAACTTTTACAAAACCCATCCTAGATTCATTGATCAATATATTATTCAGCTTTATAGAAGATTCTGTTAAAACTCCCAAAGCAAGCAAAAAAGATGCTGAAGATATATCTGAAGGTATAGTTTCTGAAAAATTTTTTATTTCGCTAACTGGCGGGACGGTAACTGAATTACCTATCCTTACTAAGTTGATACCAAGATAAGTCATAAGTCTTTCTGTGTGGTCTCTTGTAATATTATTTTCAATTATTACAACAGGTTCATCGGAATACATTGCTGCAAGCATAAGGGAGCTCTTCACTTGGGCACTAGGTACATTTGTATATACAGTATTCTTGCTTATTTTTCCTGGTTTAATTACTGCTGGTAAATTCGCTCCATCTAATTTAATATTGCAACCTAATTCTTGTAAGGGAATACTGACTCTATCCATTGGTCTCTTAGTTAATTGTTCACTTCCAACAACGGTAGATTCAAAATCTTGACCTGTAAGTAATCCAATAAGCAGTCTTGCAGTAGTTCCTGAGTTTATACAATCTATAGGTTTTTTTGGAGAGACTAAGCCATTTAAACCATTCCCGTGAATGACTACTTCATTATTTTCAATCTCTACTTTAATTCCCATAATCTTAAAAGCTTGAAGTGTTGCAGTAGTGTCTCCTGACAAAAGTAAGTTACTTATATTTGATTTCCCATTTGCTAGAGAAGCAAAGATAATTGCTCTGTGAGAAAGAGATTTGTCTCCATGCAAAGTTATTTCTCCACAGTATTTATAGCTCCTCACTAATCCTTTATTCAAGAGGTCTCTCTCCAAACTTATCTGCTAGTTCCCTTCTCCATTCAACTGTATCCTCAATATACTTATGAAGCTCTTGTTCTTTCTCCATAGAAAAAATATTTCTTAACTCCTGTAAAAACTTCTCCCCAAAATCTCCGATGGGTTTACTATTGGTTTCTAGCATCCCCCAAATCATATCTGGATTAGTTCGTGATAATCGTGTAGCTCCGTCGAAACCACCAGAAGTAAATTCCATAATTTCTTCTAACCCATAGCTGTTCATGGCTGCACCAATCAAAGCCGTACTAATTAAATGTGGTATATGGCTAGTAATTGCAATAATTTCATCATGAGTAGTAGGATCTAGCCAAATTGGATTCGCTCCAAGATAATTTACCATTTCAAGAGATAGATTTTTAACTTCATCATTTGTAGAAGAGGTCTCTGAAAGAATAAACGTAGAATTACTATACAAATCAATATTTTCTACAAAACTACTATTATCAGCAACCCCGCATAGAGGGTGCCCCCCTATAGAGGGAATATTAAAATTATTCATTATTTTACAAATCTCTTTTTTCGTCCCTCCTAAGTCAATTAAGCCTTTTGCTTTAATATCCTTCGGGTTTTTGAGATAATCAAGTATTTCGTTGATAGGAATTGCAAGAACAACTAAATCTACTTCACTACAACTACTATCTTCAATTGCCCCCATATTTATTGCATTAAGGTATGCATCTTGATTAACATCCTCTCCGTAAACTTGTAATCCCTGGCTTCTTAACTTTAAGGCTAAATTCGACCCCATAAGACCAAGTCCAACTACTAAAACACTACTCAGCACTTTCTTAACCTACTTTTCTTCCTACTACAGGAGCAATTTTTTTTACCTTATCAAATAAGGTTTTCAACATTTCAGGGGTTAGGGCTTGTGGTCCGTCACAAAGAGCCTCGTCTGGCCGAGGATGAATCTCAATAATTAATCCATCTGCTCCAGCTGCGATTGCTGCAAGAGCTACTGACTCAACCAAATCTCGTGCCCCTGTTGCATGACTTGGATCAGCTATAACAGGCAAATGAGTATTTGCTTTTAAGTAAGGAATTGCATTAATGTCAAAAGTGTTCCTAGTTGCTGTCTCAAATGTCCTAATCCCCCTTTCGCATAGTATTACATTCTCATTACCTTTAGCAAGAATGTACTCAGCAGCAAGAAGGAGCTCTTCTAAAGTTGAGCTCAGACCCCTCTTTAGCAATACAGGTTTTGATGAAGTTCCTACTGCCTCTAACAATTTAAAATTTTGCATATTCCTAGTTCCTATTTGTAAAGCATCGACATACTTCTCTATCATATCTAGGTGCTTTGTATCCATAATCTCACTGAATAATGGGAAACCATAAACATCTGCTGCTTCTCTAAGCATTTTCAACCCATCTTCTCCTAGTCCCTGGAAACTATAGGGAGAGGTCCTAGGCTTAAATGCACCTCCTCTTAATGCATTGGCTCCTGCTTGTTTAGCACCTGCCGCTGTCTCCATTGTCTGGTCTACACTTTCAGCACTATCAGGCCCAGCAATTAAAGCTAGCGTGCTACCTCCAACAGTTATAGATCCAACTTTTATTTCTGTATCAACATCTTTATATGACCTACTAGCTAATTTATAAGGTCTACCAACAGCAATGACGTCCTGTACATTATTTAATAGCTTCATTGCTACCCTGTGGTCTTCAATTACATGGCCACTAACTGCTACCACCGTTCTCTCCACACCCTCTATAACAACATGTTCATGTCCTTGAGAAACTGCTTTACCCTTTACTTCCTCCACATCTGTCTTGGAAGCCTTCCTTTTCATTACTACTATCAATTTTCCTCCTAAAAAAAAAGCGGGCCTTTGCCCGCTTCTTGAACATATGATTATTTCGGGCTACTTAATATGTGCTCCAAAATAAAAAAAGTATGTGTTCAATTTCATAAAGAGAATGTTAACAGTTAGTAAAATTAATACAACAAAATTATCTATCAGGACGTAATTTTTTAGCTTCCCTTAAGTATAGGTGTTTTAACTTTTCATCCGTATCTATATACAATAACAACCTAATACAGAAAGGTATATCCCCTTGAATATTCGGAGCTAAGGTATCTATTACAGAAATTTCATCAAGGCCCATTTCTCTAACTGCTTTACCAGGAAAACAAGCAGTAATATCAGAAGTTGAAGTAAGAGTAGCTGAAACTATCTTGCTACTTTCAATATTATTTACTTCAAGTATTTTTTCTAAGAGTTCTTTTGTTGCATCAAGAATTTCATTTTCTGTATTGCCCGTAGATACAGTTGCTCCTCTTATTGCTTTCATATAGATCCTTGTTAATAACTCTACTAAAAAAAAGAGTGGATTAAAAATCCACTCTTTTTCAAAAGAATAGTTAAGTTACATCATCCCTTCCATACCGCCGCCTGGAGGCATAGGGGGAAGGTCCTCTGGTTCTTCAGCTATCAATGCTTCTGTTGTAAGAACAAGAGAGGCAATAGATGTTGCATTCTGTACTGTTGACCTGGTAACTTTTGCGGGATCAATAACTCCCTCCGAAACAAGATCTACTACTTCGCCTGTTAAAGCATTTAGTCCTTCATTGTTTTTTGCAGCTTTAACCTTTTCAACCATTACTCCGCCTTCATAGCCAGCATTTTCTGCAATTTGTCTTAAAGGTTCTTCCAAAGCTTTGGAGACAATTGTTCTCCCAATCTTCTCTCCGTCTGAACCTCCAGACAACTTCTCAATTGATGCCTGTGCCCTAATTAGAGTTACTCCTCCACCTGCAACTATACCTTCTTCAACTGCAGCTCTAGTTGCTGAAAGGGCATCCTCAATTCTCATCTTCTTCTCTTTTAGCTCAACTTCTGTAGCTGCTCCAACCTTGACTACTGCAACACCACCAGACAATTTTGCTAATCTTTCTTGAAGCTTTTCTTTATCCCAATCTGAATCAGATTCATCAATTTCTTTTTGAATCTGCTTGATTCTTCCTTCTACATCTGCCTTTTTACCAGCTCCATCAATTATTGTTGTGGTGTCTTTCTTTACTACAACTCTTGCAGCTTCTCCCAACATCTCAACAGTTGTGTTCTCTATCTTTAATCCGAGCTCTTCTGAGACGACCTCTCCACCAGTTAAGATAGCAATATCTTCGAGCATTGCTTTTCTTCTTTCACCAAAGCCAGGGGCTTTTACAGCAACTGATGAGAAAGTTCCTCTAATCCTATTCACAACTAGTGTTGCAAGTGCTTCTGCTTCAACATCTTCTGCTAAAACTAGAAGAGATTTCCCTGAATTCATTACTTTCTCAAGTAAAGGAAGTAGGTCGTTTACAGCAGTAATCTTTGAATTAACAATTAATATGTAAGGATTCTCTAGGACTGCTTCTTGTCTGTCCTGATCTGTTACAAAATAAGGAGAGATGAACCCCTTATCAAACTGCATACCATCAGTGAACTCTAACTCCATTCCAAACGTCTGACCTTCTTCAACAGTAATTACACCATCTTGTCCTACTTTTTCCATAGCCTCAGCAATCGTTCCACCTATTTCGTCATCTGCAGCAGAGATTGAAGCAACTTGAGCAACCTCATCTTTGCCTCCGATAGATTTAGAAAAGCTTGCAATAAACTCTGTAATTGCCTCTGAAGCTTGCAGCATTCCTCTTTTAACCTCCATAGGGTTTACTCCTGAAGAAACGGTTTTCATCCCTTCATTAACCATAGACTGAGCCAATACCGTAGCAGTCGTTGTTCCATCTCCAGCTACATCATTGGTTTTTGAAGCAACCTCTTTAGCTAACTGAGCTCCCATATTTTCAAAAGAATCTTCTAAGTCAACTTCTTTTGCAATTGTGACACCATCGTTAGTAATTGTTGGTGCTCCCCATTTCTTTTCAAGAACAACATTTCTACCTTTAGGCCCTAAAGTCACTTTCACTACATCAGCTAACTTATTTACACCGGCCTCTAAGCCTTTTCTTGCTTCTTCATTAAAAACTAGATTTTTTTTCGCCATACTTTATCTCCTTACTTGTCTACTTTTGCAAGAATATCGCGACTAGATAGTATGAGATATTCAGTGCCCTCTACTTTGATTTCGGTTCCTCCATATTTAGAATAGATAACCTTATCACCTTTATTTACATCAATTTCGATCCTTTCACCCTTTTCGTTGAGCTCTCCTGGACCTACTGCTACAACCTCTCCTTCTTGGGGTTTTTCTTTTGCAGTATCAGGTATATATATCCCTGATGGTGTTTTCATATCTTCTTCATCTAAGGGCCTAACAACAACCCTATCTCCTAATGGTTGAAGATTCATATTATGATTCCTTCCTATTAAAACTGTCTCAAATAAAAAATTTAATACTGCTCTGTTTATATATATATATTTATTTATTAATTATTTATAACTTTATTACTTAATTACTGAAGCTAGTCTTATATCTTTTGATTCTTTAGTTGAAACAAGTTCCATATTTGCAGCAGCACAAATCATAGCTGCATTATCAGTAGATAGGCTAACAGATGGTAAGTAGCAAGCTAGCTTTTTGTCATCTGCTAGAGATTGCATTTTTTGCCTTAATCTAGCATTAGCTACTACTCCGCCACCTCCGGATATTGTTTTTACCCCTGTTTCTTTAATTACAAGAGAAAAATTACGAATCAATGTATCAACAATCGCCTCTTGATATGAAGCAGCAAAGTCCTCTTTCGAAACAATTTTATTCTCTGAATCTATTCCTTCTAAATAATATATTGCTGCTGTCTTCAGCCCTGAAAAAGAGAAGTCCTTAGTAGATTTTACAGAGGGCCTAGGTAAATCTACAGCATTTGGATTTCCATTCTCACTTAATTTCTGTATCGCAGGACCTCCCGGAAAACCAAACCCACAATATCTAGATAGCTTATCAAATGCTTCGCCGGCTGCGTCATCGATTGTTTGACCAAATAATTCATACTTACCCCAATCTTCTACCAAAACAATTTGGGTATGCCCTCCTGAAACTAGCAATGACAGAAAAGGAGGTTTTAATTCTTCAAAATCTATAGTAGGAGCAACTAGGTGTCCTACCATGTGGTCTATCGCATAAAACGGTTTATTCAATGACCAAGCAAAAGATTTTGCAAAGTTATATCCTACTACTAAAGAACCTGCAAGCCCAGGTCCATCTGTTGCAGCAACAATATCAATATCTTCTGGTTGAATATTTCCTTGAATTAAACATTCATGTAGTAAGTTTCTAATCTTCTCTATATGAGCTCTAGAAGCAACTTCTGGGACTACTCCCCCAAATTGTTTGTGTTGATCAACCTGAGAAGAAATTAAATTAACTAAAACTTCATTGCCTCTCAATATAGAGACTGATGTCTCATCACAACTGGTCTCAAAACCTAAAACTACTTTTTCTTTATTTACCATTAATACTCATTTCAAAGAGAGCGGCATTTTCATTTTTATAGTAATTTAAGCGTGTACCGGTTCTACTAAAATTAAATTTGCTGTACAACCCTTTGGCTACATTATTTGAATCTCTTACCTCCAAAAAAATCTTTTTACATTCCGTTGAGTGAAAATAATCAAGCATAGCATCCATTAGGGCAGACCCATGACCTCTCCCCCTGTAGTCTTCAAGAATACCTAGCCCTAGTATTTCTACATCGTCTCCTGAGAACTGAACACCTATGTATCCTATAATCTTATTCTCTTCCTTCTTTACCCAGTAGATAGCTTTTTTATTATTGATGCTATCTCTAATCCAAGATGGATCCCAAGATGTACTAAAGATTTCCTTCTCTATTTCAGAAAGTTCTTTGGCAAGATCTAAATCACAATTTAATATAACGTTAACCATTTGACCAGTTAATCTCTTTCTCCAATGACTCTTTAGGGATTGATACATCTGGTTCTCTCATGTAGTTGAGAAGAACTTCAGAATATGCTGGATATTGGGATTTATCCAATAAATCTTTACCTATATTGAACAAATGCTCCGCTGAAACATGAGTTGGGCTAGCTAACTTTATGTGTGCATCAACATTTTGCTTATCATTAAATATTTTATTCCAAGATCCCACGATTAACTTCTTTTCTCTGTCTTCATTAAGAACATCTACTATCTCGTTTTTTTTCATGATCCTTGGCTCCATCTGTTTTACAACCCCTCCTGGAACAGGTTTGTATGAACAAACCGCATACTCTTCTCTTTTGACATCAACGATTGAAAAAATTGTTCTGTGACCAGTAAATGAGGAAAATGCTAAAGCATCTAAGCTGCTTACAGGAACTATAGGAATTCCTAAACCAGCAGCCAA
>JAYZKG010000058.1:0-3074 GCA_036163695.1 Actinomycetota bacterium
AAAGAGAGCTCTACATTATCAAGCTCAAAGACTTTTTGAAATTGTTTAATTAAAGCATTTTTTGGTTTGGTCAAAACTTCGATTAATGCTTCTTTGTCTAATTCGTCAACTGAAGTTATTACTGGTAGCCTCCCTACAAATTCAGGAATCAATCCATATTTGATAAAATCTTGGGGCTCTACTTTACTAAATACATCTATATCTTCTGTTGAACTACTTTTTACTTTTGCATTAAAACCTACTGAGCTCTCACCTAGTCTATTAACGATTATGTCTTCAAGACCATCAAAAGCTCCTCCTACTATGAATAATATATTTGTAGTATCAATCTGTAAATATTCTTGTTGGGGATGCTTCCTCCCACCTTGAGGTGGAACTTGTGCAGTTGAACCTTCTATGATTTTTAACAAAGCTTGCTGGACTCCTTCTCCAGATACATCTCGAGTAATTGAAGGATTGTCAGATTTCCTTGTGATTTTATCTATTTCATCTATATATATAATGCCCTTCTCGGCTTTACTAATATCAAAATCAGCTGCTTGAATTAGAGACAGCAGTATATTTTCAACATCTTCTCCAACATATCCTGCTTCGGTAAGCGTTGTGGCATCAGCAATTGAGAAAGGGACTTTTAACATTTTGGCTAAAGTTTGAGCAAGAAGAGTTTTCCCGCTGCCAGTAGGTCCTAGGAGAAGAACGTTAGATTTCTGTATTTCTGTTTCGTTTTCATCAGGATTAGCATTTTCAATCCTTTTATAGTGATTATATACAGCAACTGATAGAGATTTTTTTGCTAGTTCTTGTCCAATGACATATTGATTAAGAAAAGCAAATATTTCCTCAGGCTTTGGGACCTTGCCTATATCAGAAGAATCAGATACTTCCTCTATCCTTTCTTCTTCAACAATTTCTACGCAAAGATCGATGCATTCATCACATATATATACTCCTGGTCCTGCAATTAGCTTGATTACTTGTTTTTGAGATTTCCCGCAAAAACTACACTTGAGAGTTTCTTTTGAACTGGAATTATCTGCCATTATCTTGCCCTGTTATTCTTTTTTTGCTTCTATATCTCTTTCAGAGAGTACCTCATCGACTATACCATAATCTAAAGCTTCTTGTGCATTCATCCAAAAATCCCTATCTGTATCTTCAGTTATTTTCTTCACATCTTGCCCTGTAAATTCAGCTAGTAAACCATTTATTTGCTCTCGCATATCTGTAATGAGCTTTGCCTGAATCTCTATATCTTTTGATGTTCCTTCTGCTCCGCCAGCTGGTTGGTGTAACATTATTCTTGCATGAGGAAGGCTATACCTTTTGCCCTTGGTTCCTCCAGCCAAAATTACTGCCCCTGCTGATGCAGCTAAGCCCATGCAGACTGTTGCGACATCTGGTTTTATATACTTCATCGTATCGTAGATAGCAAACAAAGATGTTATTGAGCCACCAGGAGAGTTGATGTAAACATAAATATCTTTTTCCGGATCTTCTGATTCTAAATGCAATAACTGGGCCATGATTAAATTCGCAACATTATCATCGATAGGTGTTCCTAAGAAGATAATTCTGTCTTTTAACAATCTTGAATATATATCAAAAGCCCTCTCACCTCTATTTGTGTTTTCAATAACTGTAGGCACAACGTAGTTCTCTGGCATTAATTCCATATTATTATTCTTCCTCTCTTCTATCTCTATCTTGAGTGTATACATCTCTGAGGTATACTTCTTCTCCTTTAGAGTCAATTGGGAAAGCTGAATCCATTAAATATACAAGGGCTTTATTCCTAATTGCATCATTTTCAATGCTTACTCTATGTGCAGCTAGCTCAGTCTCGTCTTCTTTTGAATCATGAGTTTTGAAATGTTCATCAATCTCTTTAATATCTGAGTCATCAAGCTCTATATTATTTTCTTCAATAACTTTATCAAGGATTAAAACCATCTTCAGATTATTTGTAGCTTGTTTGGTCAAATCTTCTTTCATAGTTTCTTCGTTTAGCCCTGTTGCCTTAAAGTAGTCTTCTAGAGAAATTGAATTTTGCTCTAGTTCACTTAAAAAACGTCTTAGAATAGCTTCCATTTCAGCAACTACCAGCTGTTCTGGAAGCTCATCTTTAATAGCATTGATTAATTCTGTAATTAATTTTGATTGAAACTCGGAAACGGCTCTTCTTTTATTTTGAAAAGTTAAATTAGATCTAAACTCATCCTCAAGAGAAGAAACGGAGTCAAAGTCTAGTACTTCTTTTACCCAGTCGTCAGTTAAATCAGGTAGAATCTTATTTCTTACATCTTTTACTAGTACAGTAAATTCTGCTTCTTCATCTTCACCATCTGCTAAGGGAACATCTCTAAACTTGATTATTGCTCCTGACTTTGATCCTTGAATTTTCTTATCTAATTGTTCAGCAAAATTTCCTGATCCTACTTCATATAAATGGTCTTGAGCACTTAAATTCTCTAATTCTTCCCCTCCTCGGCGTACAGTCAAATTCATAGTTATAAAGTCTCCTGTATCAGCAGCTCTTTCAACTTTTTCTACTTCAGCAAATTGTGTTCTAATGTTTTCTATCTGCTCTTTTATCGCTTGGTCTTCTGGTTCTATTTCATCAATTACTATCTCTATATCTGTTTTTGGTAATTTTTTTATTTTTGGCCATAATGTAACTATCACTTCAACTAAATATTGATCTTTTTTATTTTCAATTTTCTGAATAGAAGGAGTAATGGCTGGTTGAAGTTCTTTCTCTTTTAAAAAGTCAAAAACTAATCTCGGAAGGGCTAGTTCAATAGCATTTTGATTTATATAATCATCCCCTACCTCTCTTTCTACAATTTGAGGCGGAACCTTTCCTGGCCTAAAACCTTTTATCTTTAGTTCTTTTCCAATATTTGCTATTGAAGTCTTCCTTTCTTCTTGAAAATCATCATCAACAAGGGTTAGGTGTACAACCCTTTCAAAATCAGATTTATTTTTTATTTTTATATTCATAACTTAACCTTAGGGTGACCGACGGGATTCGAACCCGCGACATCCTGGACCACAACCAGGTGCTCTAACCAACT
>JAYZKG010000059.1:0-3878 GCA_036163695.1 Actinomycetota bacterium
CGGTATGGAATTGACCATATTAAGCACTTTTATGACAATGACCTTAGATTCTTACAGCAGTTCAAATGAAAATTTTAGTTAGCTGGCTAAATAATTGGGTTGACACTTCGTCTTTATCAATTAATGAGCTTACTGATATTTTTGAATCGCTCGGTTTCGAAATTGAAGAAGTTAAAAATATATCCCCTAATTATAAAAATGTATGTATCGGAACAGTTAAACATATCGAATCTATAAAAAATGCTGAAAAAATCAGATTAACACATGTAGATATAGGTACTCATGAATTAGAAATAGTTTGTGGTGCTTGGAATTTCAATGAAGGAGATATGGTTGCCGTTGCAAAACCAGGATCTTTTATTAGAGATAAATTTAAGATTGAAAAACGAGAAATCATGGGTGTCGTCTCCAACGGAATGATTTGTTCCCCATACGAATTAGATTTATGGGAAGATAAAGATGGAATATTGGTATTAAACGATAAAATATCCAACGGTCAATTACTTGATACTTGCTATGAGTCAAGCGATACTATGTTAGACATAGCTATTACTCCAAATAGAGGCGACGCAATGTCACATTTCGGTTTAGCAAGAGAAATCTCAACTAAAATTGGTACCAAACCTAAATACATTAAGGAAAATTACAATCCTGATATCCAATCTACAATTAAAGTAAGTCACGGTAAAAAATCTGGATCTTCTTCTTACTATGGATTAGAAATCGAGAATATAGAAATTAAAGACAGCCCATTAGATATAAGATTTAAATTAGCGAATGTAGGAGTGAGGCCTATAAATAACATAGTTGACGCAACTAACTATGTATTGTTTGATGTTGGACAACCTTTGCATGCTTTTGATAGAGATAAGCTAACTGGACCAATCAGTGTTAGAAAAGCTAAAGGTGGTGAAAAAATAAAAACGCTAGACGAACAAAAACGTAAACTTACAGAAGAAGACATAATTATTACGGATAATGATAAAGCAGTTGCTTTAGCAGGTGTAATGGGTGGGTACTCAACGCAAGTAACTGATATAACAAAAAATATACTAATTGAAAGTGCAAACTTTTCTTCAGTAAATATTCTTAATACATCTAGAAGCCTAAATTTGATTTCTGAAGCATCAATAAGATTTGAAAGAGGAGTGGATTATTGTTTACAAGAAAAAGGTCTTTATCAATTCATTTCATGTTTAAATAAACAAAAGAATAACTTTTTATTTTCTAATGTATCAGGTTCAAGAGCAAAAGGTACTAAAGATAAAGTGATTGATTTCGATATTAGTAATTTTATCAAAATAATCGGAGTCGATGTTGAGAAATCAACTATCAATAAAATATTTAAGGGGCTTGGTTTTGAATACATAACAAATAATGATTCCTATAAAATCTCTATACCTACTTGGCGTTATGATCTTGACCGTGAAATTGATATTATTGAAGAAATAGCAAGACATTTGAATTTTGAAAACTTTCCATCAACTATCAAATTAGGAAATAACTTTCATAAAGGTAAAGAATGGGAATATATATCAGGAATTACTTCTGCACTTACAAGTCTTGGGTTTTATGAATGCTATAACTTATCCTTTATATCAGAAATTGATTCCAAGCTATTTACACCAGAAAGAAATTTAGTTAAAGTTTCTAACCCACTAGATGAATCACAACAATTTCTAAGATCCACATCTTGTACTCATCTCCTAAACAATCTTGCTTACAATCAGAACATAGGGAATGCGAGTAAGCCTGTATTTGAAATAGGGACATCATTTGCAAATAGTACGAACCCTGTAGATAAAAAGATACCTGATCAAACAAAGTATCTTACATTTGCTATTCAAGAATACAGCCAAGAAGCTGATAGACGTAGTGAAGCAAAAAAAATCGATATATATTATATAAAGTCTTTAATCAACACTCTATTTGATAATGAAATTACAATAGAGCAAGTTACAAGGCCTGGTATGCACTCTTATCTTTCATTCACTGTTCTAATAAACAGTAAAAAAGTTGGTTGGTTCGGGAAAATATCTGACAATGCAAAAAAACATTTTGGACTGAATGATGATGCCTATATAGCAGAATTTAATCTAGATCTCATTCAAGAACAGATTAATAAAGAGGTTAAGTACAAGAGGATATCTCAATATCCATTTATTAAATTCGATCTATCTTTTGAGGTGTCTGAAGAAACTATTGCTATTGATATATTAAAGTATATCAATAGCAAACTAGAAGAATTAGAAGATGAGTCCTATATATTTGATGAATATATTGAACCATCAACAAATAAAAGAACCGTAGGATTCAGAATCAAAGCTAGAAGTTATACAAGTACTATTGAGGAAGATGAATTAAATAATATTAGATCAACAATCATTTCAGAAATAACAACTAATTTTTCAGCTAATCTTAAAGATAATGAATAACATACCTAAATTAGACAACAGAGTATACCAAATTTTATCCCAAGCAGCCCCAAAAGCAGCTATTGATTTACTTGGTATGAGAATTGCTACTGAAATAAATAATAAATATTGTGAAATTATGATAACTGAATCAGAGGCATACAGCACAGCCAAAAAAGATCCAATATCAATGATGAATGTGCATACGAGAACAATGCCGGAATCTCTTGTTAAGGGTCCTCCTTATGTCTCCATATTAAAAACATACGGAACCAATCTCGGTTTATATATACTCTCAGGAAAAAAGGGAACTACTGAGTGTATACTGCTTAGGTCAGGTAAAGTTTTATTAGGGAAGCCTACTATGGAGTCGCGAAGAAAGAAAAAAATTAAGTCAGATTACATCAATGGACCTGGCAACCTAACTCAAGCACTAGGTATATCACTTAAACAAGATGGTTCAAATTTATTTAATGGGCCAGTATTTCTACTTCCTCGTATACATGTTCTAGATCAAGCTATAGCAAAACCAAGAAAAAACCCTCAGGGAGGTTCAGATAAATTATGGAGATATACTCTATCGAGGTAATATGAAATATTTAGAAGAAAGAGCTTCATCAATCGAGCCATTAGACGATTACAAAACTATATCAAAGAAAAAAAATTTAAGAATAAAATTAGGAATCGACCCTACTGCTCATGACGTTACTCTCGGTTGGTATGGTATCTTACGGATGTTAAGGAAGTATCAAGAATTTGGACATACAGCTGTTTTAATATTGGGCGAGTTTACAGCTCAAGTTGGTGATCCATCAGGCAAATCAGATACAAGGAACCGTGTAGAAGAAAAAGATATTAATAAATATTCAGATAGTGTTCTAACTGTAGTAAAAAATGTATTACATAGTGATAATTTAGAAGTTGTTTCTAACAAAGACTGGTTGGGCAGCCTATCTATACAAGAATTGCTAAACCTTTCATCTTCAACTACATTAGCTCAAATGTTAGAACGTGACGATTTCTCTAATAGATTTAAGTCTCATTCTCCGATTTCTTTGATTGAGTTCTTCTATCCATTATTTCAAGGATATGACTCGGTTGCAACAAATGCAGATATAGAGATTGGTGGTTCAGATCAATTATGGAATTTAATGATTGGTAGAGAGATTCAAAAGTTTTATAATCAAAAACCTCAAGTTGCTATGACCTACCCGCTGCTTGTAGGTACTGACGGCTCAAAGAAAATGTCACAATCTTTTAATAACTATATTTCAATTACTGATTCTCCGGAAAACATTTTTGGTAAATTAATGAGTATTCCTGATGATGCTATGTGGGAATATTATTTACTTCTTACTGATATTTCTGTAAAAGATATAACTGCATATAAGGAAGATGTGCGTTCTAATAATATTAATCCATTTGAACTAAAAAAAGAACTTGGATTAACAATACTAGAAGAAT
>JAYZKG010000060.1:0-3590 GCA_036163695.1 Actinomycetota bacterium
TCAGCAAATTGACCAGATGTTGTTAAAGATAATTTTTTTATTGATTCTGATCTTCCGGATATTAGCCTACACCAATCACTTGCATTACCTTTGATTAAATTTTCTGAATTTTCAGGTCCAAAATTCCATACTTTATATTCAGGTCCAATAAGTTCAATTCTCAGATCTCTTTTTTTAATTTTATTAATCTTTGATATATTTGGGACTTGAACCCATCCAAATTCTGAAATATGCTCCAATCTAGCTGTGTCATTGTATTCTTTTTTTGTAACATCAAATATATCTAAACTGTGTGCCCAGGTTTCAGATAACTTCCACATTACAAAAGTTTTCATATCCCAACTGTTCTTCCACCACTTTACTTCTCTACTCTGTGATGATTTTGCTAGTACTTCTATCATTTTTGCTCTTGATAGCCTCCACCATTCAATAACATCCTGAGGTCTCATTTTTTTACCTTTTGCAATCTGTACTTTAGCAAACTTGTCTTGACCGCTCGGTCCCTTATAGTCCGTAAAAAATGACCCTTTTTTCTTTATTGCATTAAATGCGAGGTCTTCTGATCCAGCTAAATAACTTACCTGGTCTGTTATCGTCATTGATTTATAACGAGTTTTTTTATCCCACTCACGTAAAGGTATTGATTGTAAATACTGATCAAGAAGTTGCTGCTCAGCTACAAGTGCACTAAGAATTGTTTTCACAATACCATTCTAATTAGGATGACTAGATACTCCAATATGAAATATATTTGTTCCGAACTACGTAGATTTATATATAGTATGAATATTTAAACCATGAACCTAATATTGGAGTATGACTGATGTAATTATATCTGGAGCAAATGGAAAGATGGGAAGTCTTACAAATGATATTATTGCAAAAATTAACTCATTCAATATAACCGGTCTTTACGATCCAAACTTTCAAAATAGCTCTAATAACTATAACGATAAGAAATCTCTTCCAGATGCTGATCTCGTTATAGACTTTTGTTCTGCAGATGCAATTTTTGAAAATTGTAAATATTGGATTGAAAATTATAAAAACGTTATCGTAGGTGCATCTGGACTAACTAACAAAAATATAGATGAACTACAAGCGAGTATTTCAGATACACTGCTATGGATAGTTCCTAATTTTTCAATCGGGTCAGTATTGCAAAAGAGATGGTCATTAGAGGCTCAAGAATATTTTTCTAATATCAATATTGAAGAACGCCACCATAGCCTTAAGCAAGATTCACCATCTGGAACGGCCTATGACCTAGCTTCTGATTTGAACTCATCATCTTCAAACCAAGTCACAATTAATACGACTGGAGAAATAAATAATATTAATAATATTCAAATACATTCAATAAGAGATGATAGATACCTTGCTGAACATGAAGTTATGTTTTCTAATCAACATGAAAAACTAATTATTGAACATATATCAAAGGATAGAGAATCTTATGAAAAAGGTATTGCGTTAGCTCTCGATCGATATAAAGATTTATCAGGTCTATGCATTGGTTTAGACTTAGTATTAGGTAAATAATATGTTTGGTGAATTGTTAACTGCAATGCTTACTCCTTTTGATAACAATGGTGTTATCAATACTCCAGTTATCTCAAAACTATCAAAAAAGTTGATTAAAGATGGGAATGATGGCATTGTTCTTGCAGGTACAACTGGTGAATCTCCAAATTTATCATATGAAGATAGAGAGATTTTATACCGAACAGCAAGAGAAGCAATTGGAGAAAAGGGGAGTATAATTGCCGGAACTGGTACATATTCAACATCTGAAACAATACGGCTATCCAAACAAGCAAAAGATTGCGAGGTTGACGCCTTAATGGTAGTAACACCCTACTACTCGAAACCATCACAAGAGGGAATATATAGTCACTTCAAAGCAATTAGCGAAGAAGTTGACTTACCTATCATTGCTTATAACATACCTTCACGAACATCGAAGCTAATAGAAATCGATACACTTATACAGATTGTTACAGATACTAGTGTCGTTGGGATAAAAGATGCTGTAAATGATATTGAATACACAAAAAAAGAGATAAAAGAACTTATAGAAAATAATGAATTAGATGTTTCTATCTATTCTGGAGATGACAAGTTAACGCTCGATATGCTTAAGTTAGGAGCTGGTGGGGTAATCTCGGTTGCAGGACATGTAGTCAGTACGGAGATAAGAAAATTAATTGATTTCTACCTCACAGGCGAGGTAGGTAAAGCAGAAAAAATAAATAATGAACTAGGTAAATTTTTTGATTTAATATTTAAGGAACCTAGTCCTGCTCCTATAAAGTCAATTGTTACGGATTCTTTCGAGTATGTTGGTAGCTGTAAACTGCCCTTAGTTGATGTTACAGAAGAATTAAAGCTTGAATTAGTTGAGGAATACACAAGAATAAAAAAATTAAATATATAAACATTAATTAATTTGTAGTAAAATATAAACGTGGCTGTGAAGACATCCACTCGCGACAATAAGGGTAAAGGGCGTAAGCGGGTGTCAAAACAAAACAAAAAAATAACAGGGTTTCAAAGCTTTAAGGGAAATACTCAAAGAGTGTTTTCTGTCTTTAATAAATTCTTAGAATCTTACCATTTTGTTACTTCTTTTTTATTTTTATTTTCTATATTTGGTTTTCTTTCTATTATTTCAAAAGCTGGTCCTGCAGGAGAATTTTTCTTTGATACACTTACTTTGCTATTCGGTTACGGAGCTTATCTTTTTCCATTGATACTTATTTACGGATCACTAATTCTATTCAGAGATAAAGATTTAGTTAAACCGGAAAAGGTTTTTATAGGATCTATTTATGTCCTTATGTCTTCAACAGCACTTTTCCATTCACTTATTCATGCTAACCCACAACCATTTGAAGCTGGAACAGAAATACTTAAAAATTCAGGTGGCTACGTGTCGTCTTTTATAGCATATCCTCTCGATGAATTCGTTGGGCCGGAAATGACTAAAGCAGTGTTATTATTTGGATTGATATATTCAGTTATTTACATGACTGATATTAGGTTGAATGATCTTTTCACTGGTATCAAAGCGATTGGAAATTATATATTTAGATTTGTTTATGCATTTTTTAAAGCAAGAAGAGAATTAGTAAAGTTGAATAACCAATCAACGATAGTTCATGAATCATTAGATGAAGAATTATTATCAGCTGACATTAATAAAATATTGGAAGAGGAACCTAAAAAAGACAATGTAAAAAGAATTGTCGATCATAAAAAATCCAAAAAAAATATAACTACAAAAAAAATAAAAAGTAATAGAAAAAATTCATCTGCTTATAGAAAACCACCACTCAAGCTTCTGAAATCTGGAAGTAATAATTCTACTTCAAAGAAAATGTTACAAAATACAGCAACGGATTTAACTATCTTACTCAAAGACCACGGTGTTGATGCTGAAGTTACCAACATAGTTCCTGGACCTACTGTTACAAGGTACGAAGTTGAACTTAAACCTGGAGTAAAAGTTTCAAGAGTAACTTCTTTATCACATGACATTGCCTACACACTTGGTACGCCAGAAGTTAGATTGCTAGCTCCAATCCCTG
>JAYZKG010000061.1:0-7178 GCA_036163695.1 Actinomycetota bacterium
CTTGGTTGAAATTTAAAAAGACTTTTTATCTTTTCGATTCTCCATTGATTTGCAACATTGCTGATGAGTGTTTTTCTTTTCTTTAAAATTTGCTCAATTAACTCAGAATAATTACTGTAATAATTTAACAACTCAACTGAATAATCACTCATTCCATATAAGTCAGCTAGGCATGCAGCCTTAACTATCTGTTCGTTTGATTTTTCAGTAGATATGAATTTTTCAAAAGTTTCAAAATAAAGTAAATCTAGTTGACCTATCTGACCAAGAAATAAGGTAGAATTTGGGACTGTTTTTCGACGGTAATAACCACCTTTATTCAAATCTGCAAGAAAATAGCCATTATCATCCATAATTTTCATAACATCATAAGTAAGTTTTTGATTCACGTGAAATGGATATGACCATGTTTCAAGTAAAGCTCCAAAAATACCTTTGGAAATTGATTTCTTAGCTCCTTCTAAAATTTCATACTCCGAACCCTGTGTGTCAATTTTTATAAAATCTGCATTAAAGTTATGTTCGCTTACAACACTATCTAAAGTAATCGCATCAACTTCAATGATTTCATGTGTTTGTCGTTCAACCCAATTTTCATCACTAAACTGTTTGATTAGATTTATATTGGGTGGATGAACAGATGACTTGCTTTTTTCTTTAGCAACATGAAAAGTAATTTTTTGTTCATTATTCCATAAGGCATTATTAATATTTATTCTTGCTGCCTTTGAAGATACTATGTCAGTTTCTTCATTTGGTTCAAAGCATAAGATCCTGAGGTCTTCTTCCCATCTCTCTTCAATATAATTAAATGGTTCAAAAAGATTAAACGAAGAACCAACATCAATTAAGTTTATACTTTTAACTCCAAAATTTTTTAGTAACTCTTTTTCAAAAATAATAGATTTACTTAAATAAGAAATAACAACCTCTTAATCAGTATAGGAATATACTCAATAAATTATTCATAGATTCATGGACTTTTCCAGATATTGAAACTGTGAACAAGCCATTAATTTATTCATCGTTCAGTAGTGCTATTTGCTTTCAGGTTGCTGTCAGTAGTGAGCAATAAATCACAGTAAATAAGTTAAAATGAAGTAGGCCGGTAGTGTTTTTTATTACCTGAAAAACAAGGGGTCGGCAGTTCGATTCTGCCTCTGGTCACTGGGTATTTAAATTTAATATGAACAAACCAATTATTAATCTAGGAACAATTTGTATAACATTATTTTCTGCTCTCTGTATATTTCAAGTCTTTGTATCTATGCAGAATAAAATATCTATTGATATAGATGAATATGCTCAAACCGTTACAGATTATCTTTATGACAGCGAAACTCATCTATATCCAATTAATGGGTTATGCGAAGTTCAAATCAAAGATCTAGTTAGTCAATTAGATGAAAATAATATAAGTTACGATAAACGATACAGATCAACTATTAATCCAAGCTGCCACGAAACACCAGTCGGAACCTCTGCTAAACAAGGCCAGAAATTAACAGAAATAGATCAACCCCTAGTGGTCACTATAGGGGTTTCTTCTATGTTGCTTTTTAGCAATCTCTCCTACCTCTTTTTCCTACCTATACTTTTTTATTTTCATAGAAGGAAATCAATTTTTGTTAATTTAATTGGAATTCTAGTAATTACTACAAATTTATACTTCTTTTCTGATTCAAATATGCATCCATATACAAATGATCAGAGGATATCAACTGAATCAAAATCTTACGAAGTGAGGAATTGGAATATTGGTTTATCTGAAGAAAACAAAGACAACCCATCAGAATGGAAATTTAAGAATGAAAGAATCTTAATTAAAGAGTTGAGAGAAGGTACTAGCGATGATTAGCTTAATACTTGAGAACATCCTTATTGTTCTTTTCAGCAGTTTCATCTTAACAAAAAAGAAGAATGATTTATGGTTATTCGCACCCGTGGAAAGCTTAATAATTAATTCATTAATATTTACCATTCTTATGTCTTTGAATTACTGGTCTACAGGGTTGCACCTACTAATTTACATTTTTGTAGTTGTATATGTCTATTTTAAAACAGGAGAAAAGGATATTAGTAAATTCAAAATAATTTTAATTAGATTTATTTCAATTGCCACTCTTTGGGGGCTTATTGAAAACTTTATAGAAAAATTTCACGCAATTCACCTAGAAGGTCTTGTCTACACATCCTTTATAGAGGGGGCCTTACATAACACAATTCATCAGAGAAGTGTATTCCTCGACATTTCACCTCTAGCAAAATTCCCTAGCTATTTTAGTGGCTGGAGTGGCTTCCCCTTGTCTTCTCTATACATAGTTGTAACTACTCTTGCTATTATTCAGATCAATTTAGAATCGAAGGCAAAACTATCAGTAAAAACAATCTCTTTTCTGGCTATTCTAACAAATTTTCGGTTCCTAGAAGATATGCTTGATTTAAGAACACATATTTTACTCGGCCTTCTTTTGTATATAGGTATTAAGTATGAGAATACCGATAGGAGCTATAATAATAATTTAATTATTCTGGCAGGAATCGCTATTTGCAGACCAGAGTCATGGATTTTTTTAATCTATATTCTTTGCTTAATAATCCCAAAAGAAGGAAACTGGAAAAAAGTTTTGCTCTTCTTTCCATATTCTCTCTTTGTTCTGCAACACTATCAGGGGGAGAACATTTTGCATATATCAATTATTCTATCTCCTATAATTTTTCTACTAGTAAATTTTTTCTGTACATCAGAGATTGGCAAAAAAAATTCTTCGCTAATTAGAAAAGGAATTGTAGCAACACCTCTATTTGTAATATTTGCTTTTTTACTTTCTCGGTTGACCGAAACTCTTGCTATTTTAAGTGTAATAAATATTCAACTCTTTCATCCAAGTATTAGAGGTTTTGGCTTTGTTACAGTAGGCTTCTTGCTCATTTTGCTTCAAGATGGTATTTCTGAAGAAAAAATTTTGAACCAATTTAACTTACTAGTCTTTTTTTCATATATTCTTCTAGGAGTCTTACAGGTTATATCATATCAGAACATAAGTGCTGTAATGCTAGCGGATCCGAACTATTTTCAAGAAGTTAATGTTGTTGGAAGAACTTTTCTCTACTACGTTGGGGAGCCCTATAATCCTTTTGACTTATCTACATATAGAACCCTATCAACATTCATAGTATTGGTATATCTATCAATTATTGGGGATGGTAAAT
Source organism: Actinomycetota bacterium (assembly GCA_036163695.1). Classification (GTDB taxonomy): domain Bacteria; phylum Actinomycetota; class Acidimicrobiia; order Actinomarinales; family Actinomarinaceae; genus JAYZKG01. Next base: position 3,214 of record JAYZKG010000061.1, read on the forward strand.
TACTTAAAAAAGAAGAGGTATAAATTGCTCTTAATATGGTAAGCCAATCTTGTTTATGTATATTTATAACTAAGTCGTGATAACTTTAAGTTAAATTAAAATAAGATTCAGCATGAATAAATTAAAAATATTTTTATTATTTTTTATTATTGTCTGTTCTCCTTCAGGGGACACAAATCAAGATGTAAATGAAGAGGTGAAACAAGGGAATTTTAATCTACCCGTTTACAATGGCTTATGTTTATATTCAGAGGAAGAAGCATTAACTGAATTAGAGAGGTTAAGAGAAGATGCCAATCTCGACTTCAACATAAAGGTGATTTACCAGACAGGCCCCATGGAATGTGCTGGAAGAGTTTGGGGATCAAATTTAGATCAGGGAGCAAAGGTTGACAAAGAAACTAAACGCGTTGATTTAATAGTCGGAAAAGAGGATCTAAATAACTCAAGTAGAGAAAAAGATTTACCTAATGAATACGGCAGGACAATAGATTTAGGATTTATTGCTGATTCGTTGTTTCAAGATTTTAGTATTTATGATGATTACATAACAGATATTGATTATTTTTCCGATATCGAGTCTTATCTATATGTGGGGCATAAAAAATCAGTTATCTATATCTCTAGTAAAGAGTCTCCCGAACCATCCCCCCTTATTGATTTAACAAACTATGTTGGGACGACAGAAAGTTGGGAAACAGGTTTGATATCAATCGACCCCATAAGACATGAGGACAATAAAATATATTTCCTTGCAGCTTATACAGATAAGGATATGAATTTATCGATTTCCGTTTTTGTTTTTGACTTTTCAACAGGATTAATCGATAAAGAAAAAGAGCTGTTTCTATCACCACAGAATGGAGGAGAGGATACACATTATTGTGGCAATATTGAGAGGATAGATATTAGTAGTTGGGTTTTCTGCGTAGGAGATCAGGACACACTTTATGCACTAAATGAAAATTCAATTAGAACGGATTTATATTCTGGGAAATTACTAATGTTTTCAATGAATGAAGATTTTGAAGTTTACCAATCTACAACTCCTTCATATAATCCAGAAATTTTTACTCCAGTTGGTCGAGACGTAAGGCCAAAAGCAGTTCTAGCTTCCCCTGCTGTAAAGAGTCAATTTGAAATCGAGCACATTTTAGCTTTAGGATTTAGGAACCCTTGGGGTTTTGCGGTTGGAGATGGCTACATATTTGTTCCCGACGTCGGACTTAACAAGGTTGAGGAAATTAATTTAATTGACCTTTATTCTCAGAAGCCTAAATTTTTTGGCTGGCCCCACAAAGAAGGAGACTTTTATTATGCAAAAGATGAAGTAGGGTCTTTTTGGGAATATGAAATCCTCCCTATTTACCAACACTCTACAGAGAAAAACAGATGTGCAAACATTGGAGGAGCAATTCATAAATCAGAAAAATTACCTGGTTGGAATGGGTATTTTTTCTTTGTTGATCAATGTACATATGAGATATTCATTATTAACAAAACAGGAGAGACAGTCTTCAGGTCTATATCAGAATCAATAAAAAGCCCCCCTGTAGTAGTAAAAAATGACTATTTAGGCAATATATTGATTTCAACATATACAGGAGAGATTCTGCAACTAGATTTAGACTCTCTTAATCTAGCTCCCTAAACATCAAATAACTAAGATGTTACTGTAAACATTTATGATTGAATACAATAACAAATAATGAATAAAAATATATTGATAGTTTGTACTTCACTAAACCTAGGCGGTTCTGAAAAGCAAGCAGTCTGGTTGGCAAATAGGCTAGTAAAAAGCAACTATACAGTATTTTTTGTTTCCTTAAAAGATTCAGGGGTCCTGTCCAAAGAACTGAATCCAAAAGTTTTAGTTAATAATTTTAAATTAGGAAAAGCAAGAAACAATTTATCAAAGTTTTACTATGTTTTACTAGGTCTAATAAAGCTTATTAAATTAGTTAATACATACAAGATAGATACAATGGTTACAGTCCTCTATCATTCAAACTTGGCAGGAAAAATTATAAGAATATTTAGCAAGCATAAGATTTCTCATATAGTGACATTCAGGTCTGACAGACTAAGCAAACGAGATTCAAAGGTAAGCCTAATTAGAACTTTCATATTTAAAAAGTTTATAGTTGACACTAAAACAGTTGTTGTTTTTAATTCTCGATCTGGGCAGAAACATATGAAATTAAAAAGAGGCTCACATTATATTATTTTCAATGCTCCATTAAATTCCATATCAAAAAGAGAAAAAGTACACAATAAATTTATATTTATCGGGAGACTTGACGAATTGAAAAATGTTAAAAGCTTGGTATGTGCATTTAATTCAATAAACAAAGAGGAAACAATAGAGTTAGATATTTTTGGTAAAGGTCCTGAATTACCCGAATTAAAAAGAATCGTTAGTGACAATAAGTTAGATAACGTCATTCATTTTAAGGATGTTGACATATCTATTTCTAATAAAATTAACCAATACCAAGCACTTTTACTTGTTTCAACCCATGAAGCTTTTCCGAATGTAATAATTGAAGCTATGAATTCTGAAGTAATTACTATTTCAACAAAGGTTGGGGATGTTGAGTGGATTCTTGATGAAGGTCGCGGAATTATAATTGAAGGTTTTGATGAGGAGGCGATTCTAGAAGGATTGAGATCTTTTTTAAAATTATCAAGTGAAGAAAAAATGAAAATTCAGAAAAAAGCAAAATCCTTTGTTAATAATGAATTGAATGAAGAAAAGATATATGAACAGTGGTTATCAGTAATAAATTAAACAATAAAAAATATATCACTTCATTTACCTTGGTTCTTGTTTTTCTCTTTAATTTAAGAGAAAATTTATTCCCAGCTAATTATCAGCAAGATGACATTGTCGAGTTAGAACCTGGTTATTTTGATAGCTTTATTTGTGCATTTGGATGGGGAGACCAACATCCATTATTTTCTGGGATAGTCTGGATATTTTCAAAGCTTTTCTCATCTCCAGAGTACATAACTTCATTGTTAATCATTACCTTCGGTGTAATGGCAATTGTTTTATTTTTTAATTTACTAGATACAGTTTTCAATTACTACCTTGCAGTTCTAGGTACTGTAATGTTTATTACATCACCAATTTTCAACACTTACACAATTGGGCTTAAACAATATAACTTTGAACTATTTACTTCAGTTCTATGTTTATGTTTTTTAGAAAAGTTTTCACACAAAGAAATAAGCAAAAAAGATTATAGATTGATGGCTTTAGTATCACCTGTATTATTTTTATTAAGCTTTGTTAATATTCTGCCCTTGCTTTTACTCTTTATTTTTTTAATAAGAAAAAGTAATACAAAAAATTTGTATTACTTAAGTCTTCCCGCTGTCTTGATATTCATACTCCAAGAAGAAATCCTAGAGAAGATTGAAAGAGTTTCCGAAGGGGGGTACTGGGATAGACACTTTATCAACACAAACTCTTTTACAGAATATTTATATTCTTTTTATTCTCTCAACCATGCATTTTTGAAATCATTTTTTCCATTCATTCACCACTCAGCAATTGTGTTTTTATTCTTCTTTACTTTTATTTTGCTGATAAAGAAAAATAATTTAACCACCCTATATTCGTTTATTGCAATATTTTTGCTATATATTCTTTCATCTGTAAGTTTATATCCAATTGGGGGAGGGAGAACAGATTTACTGTTTTCACCCTTTGTTATTATTCTGCTTTTGAATGCTTTGGAATTCTTACTTTCAAAATTTATTAATCTTTCTGATTATAAGTTTTTACTATATTTTTCATCAATTTACCTGATTCTCGTTTTGACAACAACAACAACCTTCTATAAAAATGAACCTATAAACCCTATACTTTCTGAGCTTGAAGAAAGTTATAATAATGCGAATATAGCATTATTAATAACTGAAGAACAAAGCCATTCATTTTTATATTATTCAAAAAA
>JAYZKG010000062.1:0-5821 GCA_036163695.1 Actinomycetota bacterium
ATTGTTGCTACAACATATGCAAAGTTATGTAAAAAGGAAGAAAAAGGAACATATCTAGAACCAGCACGAAAGACGTTTGCTTTGTATATTGGGGGCATGGGGGCAAAAAGTAAAAACTTTTATTACAACTTAGCATGCGAATATGGATATAAGGATATTGCAGAAAGAGTTCAAGATTATTACTTATCTGGGAACAAGAAAGAAGCAGAAGAGTTATTGCCCGATGAGTTCATAGAAGATCTTACCCTTGTTGGCACTGAAGATGAGATCGAAAAAAAACTTGATACGTGGAAAAAAACGAGCGTTACTGAATTATCAATTAGCTCACCTGTTGATATAGAAACAATCAAGTTTATTAAAAATATTTTATGAAAATACTTCTTCTTTCTTTTTATGATTTAGGGAAGCAACCAAAAATAATTTCAGAACTATACAGTAGATTAAAAACAAAATATATAGAAGTCGATATAGTAGATTATTCAATAGAAGATAGAGATATACAACTAGACCAATACGATGCAATGGGAATCTATGCATCTATGCATACTGCTTCGGTTTTAGCTCATAATTATCTTAAAAATAAGATATTACCAAAAAAAGTATTTACTTTTGGACTTTATGGAAATGTATTATCTGAACTGAATGAAAATATATATTATGTTGAAGATTTTGAAAGTGAAAAACTTTCGACTTATCTGAACATAAAATTTAATGACAATTTTACTTTGAAAAATACAGTTCCAGACAGGAAAATCCTTCCAGATATTTCCAAATACGCTCATCTTGTTAAAGGCAATACAAAGTTAATTGCAGGTTCAGTTGAAACAACATATGGATGTAAGCATTCATGTACACACTGTCCTGTCCCTATAGTGTTTAACAGAAGTTTCAAAACTTATTCTGAAGAGAAAATAATAAGTGATGTATCTAATCAAATTGAGTCGGGAGCTAGACATATATCTTTTAATGATCCAGACTTTTTTAATGGTCCTAAATATTCATTAAAGATTTTAGATACTCTAGTAAATAAATTTCCTTCAATTACTTATGATTCAACTATTAAAGTTGAACATATTTTGAAATATGAAAAATACTTTACTGAATTATCTAAAATGAATATGCTTTTTGTGATTTCTGCTTTTGAAACAACTAATGATTTCATTTTGAATATATTACAAAAAAATCATTCTTCGTATGACATTGAAAAAGCAACAGAGATATCCTTATTAAACAATATGGACATAAGACCTACCTGGATGCCTTTCACTCCTTGGACCGAAATTAAGGATCTGCATAATATTGTTTCTTTCATAGAAAAATATCAACTAAGAGAAACTGTTGACCCTATACAATTAACAATAAAATTACTAATACCTAAAAAATCCCTTATATTAACTAAACCTGAGATACGAAAGTATATTGGGGTCTATGATCAAGAATCATTTAGCTACCTCTGGTCATATAAAAATCCCCAAGTTGGTGAATTACAAGAAACTTTATTCGAGTATATTCTTCAGTCATATGATACTGATGAGAATACACAGTATAAGGATATGGTAACTCTTATTGAAGAATTTTCTAACGTTAAGCTTTTAAGTACTAATGGTTACGACTATAAGCAAACTCCTAAATTATCTGAATCCTGGTTTTGTTGTTCTGAGCCAAATCAGATTCAAATTGATAGGATACGTTCAAATATTCCTGTCATCTAATTCGTAACTTTCAGACAGCATGAATAACACTAGTTACAATACCCCAAATGTATGATTCTCCTTCTTGATTGTATTTAATACTTTTGTAGGAATCATTCTCAGCCTCAAGTGTTATCTTGTTTCCTTTTTTCCTATATCTTTTGACAGTAAGCTCACCATCAATAACTGCAATAACAACTTTCCCATTTTCAGCTTTTAAGCTTCTGTCCACAATTAATATATCATCTGGGAATATACCTATATTTATCATTGATTCACCAGAAGCTCGTACTAAAAATGTAGAAGCAGGATGTTTAACTAAGTATCTATTGAGATCTATTTTCTCTTCTAAGTAATCATCTGCAGGGGATGGAAACCCAGCTGCTACCGGATTCCCGTATAACGGTATTTCGTATAATCCTTTGTTCACGATTGTAGTTACATAATCAACTTTGCTGACGGGGATACGCATGGCTTTTGTGGCTTCTCCATATTTCCCCTTTCCTTTTGGTCTCCCGGCTCCTTTTCGAGCTCCTCCTCTTGCCATAAAAAATGTCTTTCTTTTTCTTTAGAATAGTGTACAGTATTCAAAGGAGTAAGGTAGTGAATAATAAAATATTTGCATTAATTGATTGTAATAATTTTTATGCATCCTGCGAAAGGGTATTTAATCCAAAGTTGGAAGGCAAGCCAATAGTTGTCCTATCAAATAACGATGGTTGTATTGTTGCAAGATCGAATGAAGCAAAAGTCTTAGGCATACCGATGGGAGCTCCATATTTCAAGTACGAACAATTAATCAAAAAAAACAATGTGCATGTATTCTCTTCAAACTACACCTTCTATGGAGATATGTCAGCAAGGGTAATGACTTCACTCCGGTCAATAGTTGGAGATATAGAAGTCTACTCTATAGATGAAGCATTCATTGATATTAGTGACTTCTATCATCGAAATATAGAAGAAACTTCTAAACAAATTAGAGAAATAGTAAAACAGTGGACAGGGATTCCAATATCTATAGGGATTGGAACAACAAAAACTTTAGCAAAGGTTGCCAATAGGCAAGCAAAGAGATACGAATCATCAAATGTTTTTGACATAAGGGATGAAGCTAAGAGGGTGAGTATATTAAAAGATATGGAGTTGGAAGACACTTGGGGAATATCATCAAAATGGGCATCTAGATTAAGAGAGATTGGTATTAAAAATCCATATGATTTATCCATAAACAATCCTAGAGAAGTCCGTAAAGCATCGAACGTGACTGTTGAGAGAATTCACTATGAATTAAATGGATTATCGTGTATTCCCATAGAAGAAGTAAAAAATAAAAAGAGTATTATTTCGTCAAAATCTTTTGGAAAAAAAGTGACAAAGGTTGAAGAGTTAGAGGAGGCAGTATCTATGTATGTGGCTAGAGCATGCGAAAAACTAAGAGAACAAGGGTCGAGAGCTCAAGGTATCAATGTATTTTTAAGAACGAGTCCTTATCTTAAAGAAGAGAATAAATACAGCAATGGGATGACTTCCTACTTTGATATCCCGACTAGTAACACTTCGAACATTATTAAAGAAGCAAAGCGTATAACAAAAAAATTGTATATTTCAGGTTACGAATATCAAAAAATAGGAGTAATGCTACTTAACATTACAGATGCTAAAAATGAACAGTATAGTTTATATAAATTTGAAGACTATAACAAATCAGATACAGTGATGGAATCATTAGACAGTGTTAACGGAAAGTTCGGATCAGGGAGTCTCTTTTTTGGGGCACAGGGAATTCATAAAAATTGGAAAATGAGAGCAGATAGAAAATCAGGATCATACACAACTAAAGTAGACAACCTACCAACAGTTACTTAGTTAATTTCAGAGAAAGTAATCAATTTTGCATCAGTTCTATGACTGCAACTGAAAATAAAATAAGATGTATAATTAGATTTATATGAAAACAATACTAATAACAGGTGGTAGCAGGGGAATAGGTCTAGCAATAGCCGAAAAGTATTTAGAATCAAATGAATACAATGTCGTTGTAACTGGCAGGAAAGAACAAACTTTAGAAGAGTTAGCAAATGAAGTTAATAATAAAAACTTTCATACTATTGCAGCAAAAGCAGATGACGAAGAAGCTGCAGACAAAACTTGCAAAGATGTAAATGAAAAATTTGGAAGTTTAGATATCTTAGTTAACAACGCTGGGACAAATCCAGCAGGAGGACCATTAATGGATGTTGATATTGGTGCTGTACAAAAAACCTGGGATGTAAATTTAATGGGCCCACTTTTATGGTCAAGGGCTGCTTATAAAAATGAATTAAGTACAGCAATTATGAATATTTGTTCAGTAGGAGGAATAGCTCCTTCTCAATTAATGGGTGCGTATAATGTTTCAAAAGCAGCTTTGATATACTTAACTAAACAACTAGCATATGAGCTGGCTCCAGACATAAGAGTGAATGGTGTAGCACCAGCAATAGTGAAAACTAAATTATCTGAAGTATTGTGGCAAAACGAGGATTTTGCTAAAAATTTACACTTATTAAAAAAACTCGGAGAACCAGTTGATATTGCTAATGCGGTTTATTATATGTGTTCAGACGAGGCTGGTTGGGTTACAGGAGAAGTCTTAACTATTGATGGGGGATTCTTACTAAGTGGAAACTCTATGATTTAATTTTTCCAAACGTTCAAGCAAATTTCATCATCAAAATGTCTTTCAATACCTTTACCAAATAATCTCGGTTGTTTTATTATTGCTTCTATTAGCCAAATCTTGGTTCCTTCATCTAGATGACCTCCAAAAGCAATTCCATTTTTATCTGCGACTGCAATGTGAACATGCACAAACGGCTCTCCATTTAGTAAGGATATATTACCTAATCCACTTAAAACCTCATGACCTCCTTGAAATGTATGATGATCATATTCTTTCTTTTCCTGATTCATGTACATAACGTTGACATTTTGAACTGCACCTATAAAACTAATTTCAGCTGTTTTAATATTATGTTGCTTTGCATAGTCAGTTAATGACTCAAGAAGAAGCTGGTCCTTTTCAAACTTAATATAGTGAACTTTTTGGTTATTGTGAAATATTCTCTTAAACATTAAATTATTTTATCATTTTAATTAATTTCTCAACACTTTTAACATCTACTGGTTTCGCAACATCATTATTTACTTTGAAGCCAGTCCCAATTATTAATATGTCTGCTATATCTTTATATTTTTCAATATTTGATTCATTTACGCCTGAACCTATTGCTAACTGTCCTTTAGGTACTATTCCTCTTACTTTCTCTAATTGCTCGAAATTAATTTCCTTACCTGTTCCATCACCTGTGATAATGATTTTATTAGCACCAGCCCTTAACAAGAGTTCTTCAGTTTGATTTTCAATTGTATAGCCTACAGGCGGTACAGCATGTTTTACAAAAACATCTGCATAGATTTCAATTTTACTCGATAAACTATTGTTTAATTTCATTAGTTTATTAGCTTCACCTTGAATTATTCCTTGATCTGTATACATGGTTCCAGATAAAATATTTATTCTTACGAACGCTGCTTTAATTGAATCCGCTATTGATAATGCTGATTCACCATCATTTCTTAAAACATTAATTCCTATATCAATATTTACAGAATCTGCTATTTCTTTTGCAATATTTGTAAAGTGTGAAAGTGTAAGTTTAGATATTGAATTTTTAACAAAGGGTACATCGCCAAAGTTTTCAACGATGATGCCATCTACACCACCATTTTCTAAATTTATAGAATCTTCAAGTGCTGTTTCGTAAATTTCAGAAAGATTATTTTGGTAAAATGGGCTACCAGGTAAGGCCTTTAAGTGAACAACTCCTATTATCTTCATTTATATCATAGGATGGTTGAACTTAATATACCTATCAGCAAATTGACCAGATGTTGTTAAAGATAATTTTTTTATTGATTCTGATCTTCCGGATATTAGCCTACACCAATCACTTGCATTACCTTTGATTAAATTTTCTGAATTTTCCGGTCCAAAATTCCATACTTTATATTCGGGTCCAATAAGTTCAATTCTAAGATCTCTGTCTTTAATTTTATTAATCTTTGATATATTTGGGACTTGAGCC
>JAYZKG010000063.1:0-5245 GCA_036163695.1 Actinomycetota bacterium
GATATGATGCATGACAAATACCTCGAATTAAAAAGTTCATTATGAAGGTTCGTTCTAAATGAATGTTTTACTAGCGACTTTATTTATTTTTACCTTAAGAGTCATAGACCAGTCTCTAGGAACAATGAGGGCATTGTATGTTAACAAAGGAAAGCCATATCATGCGGCTCTCTTAGGATTTATTGAATCAGTAATATGGATTTTAGCAATATCTCAAGTCATTAAAGATATTGCTGATCCATTACTAGTTCTCGGATATGCTGGTGGATTTGCTGCAGGTACTATCTTAGGATCATACATTGAACAAACAATTGGTATCGGGAATTTAGTAGTTAGAGTATTCGCTTCTATTGATAGCCCTAGTGTTGCTCAACCCCTTAGAGATGCTGGCTACGGGGTGACAGTCATAAATGGGGAAGGTAAAGATGGAGGTGTGAGGATTTATTGGTGCATCATCCCAAGAAGAAAGCTAAAAACTGTTCTGAAATTAATTTCAGAAGTAAATCCTGAAGCATACATTACTACAGATAGTGCTAATCCAACCTCTTTAAGCAAATAACTATAGAAGAGACTAGGTAGGGCTAGAGACTAAAGACCTTTTTCGAAGTCATCCTCAAATGAAACTCTTTTTCTATTTTTTGGTGACTCACTTTTCGAATCACTTTTACCCTTGCCATGTTTTTTCGTTTCTGATTTATCATCACCTGATATATCTAAATCCTCCTTCAAAGATAAGCTGACTCTACCCTTCTCTACAGAATCTACATGCACTAAAAGTTTTTGGCCAACTTCCAGAACTTTTTCAGGGTCTGAGACTCGTTTACTAGAGTGGAATTTAGAAATATGAAGTAATCCATCCTTCCCAGGTAAGATATTTATAAAGGCCCCAAAGGTAGCAATGTTAACAACTTCTCCTTCATAATCTGTGCCAACTTCTACCTCTGGTGGATCAATAATTAACATAACCATTTCCTTAGCAGTTACTAGAGACTCTTCTTCAGTAGATCCTAGTGTAAGAATTCCTTCATCATCAATTTCAACACTAACTCCAGTCTCTTCTTCAATTTTTCTTATATTCTTACCTTTAGGACCAATTACTTCACCTATCTTGTCTTTTGGTAGTTCGACAGTTTCCAGCCTTGGAGCATTTCCAGATAAGCTTTCTGCTGGTTCTGAAATTGTAGCTTCCATAATGTCTAAGATGTGATGTCGAGCGTCCATTGCCTGGTTCAATGCCTTTCTTAAAACTTCAGAAGGTAGTCCTTCAATTTTCATATCTAATTGAAGAGCTGTGATCACATCCCTAGTACCTGCAACTTTAAAGTCCATATCTCCTAGAGCGTCCTCAGCTCCTAATATATCAGTTAATGTTACATAATTATCATCTTTAGAGATTAAGCCCATTGCAATGCCAGCTACATGCTCTCTAATAGGAACACCAGCTGACATCAATGATAAACTAGAAGCACAAACTGATGCCTGAGATGTAGAACCATTCGAAGAAATCGCTTCGCTTACAACTCTTATGGTATATGGAAAATCTATCTTAGTCGGGATCACTGGAACTAACGCTTTTTCAGCTAAAGCTCCGTGTCCAATTTCTCTTCTTTTTGGACCCCTCATCATATAAGCTTCGCCAGTTGAATATGGTGGGAAGTTATAATGATGCATATATCTCTTAGAAGTAACAGTATCTATTGTGTCGAGCATTTGCTCTAAACGTCCCATCCCTAATGTCGTAACATTTAATACTTGTGTTTCTCCTCTAAGAAATAAAGATGAACCATGAACTTTTGGTAACAAATTTATTTCTGCAGAAATTTCTCTTATTTCAGTTGGAGATCTTCCATCTAACCTTTCGCCACCAGAAACAACTCTCTCTCTAACAACATCTTTTACTATAGATTTATAAGCTAGTTTTATTGCTTTTGAATTGTCCTCTTCTTCATTTAGAAATTTTTCTATGACTATTTCTTCTAATTCAGATTGTCTATTGCTTCTTTCTTTTCTGTCAACAATAGAGGTTATTTCTATAACCTCAGATATAACCGATTCTTCAATTTGGGATTTTAACTCCTGAGTAAAATCTTCAACAGAAGGCCAATCTACAATTGGGACGTCATTTTTAGCAACAAGTTCGGCTTGTTTATTGATTAATTCAGCTATATATTCTTTTGATAAATCAATCCCATCAGCAACAATCTCTTCTGTAGGTGCTTTACTTCCTTCGTCAATTTTATTAAAAGCATCGTCTGAAGCTCCAGCTTCAACCATCACAATATCAACTTCACCTTTTTCATTTAAATTGCCAGCTACTACCATATCAAATACAGATTCTACCATTTCTGTATTTGTTGCTTGTACTACCCAATTATCTTTAATCAAAGACATTCTTACTGCACCTATTGGTGAGTCAAGAGGTATTCCTGCAAGTTGCAATCCCAATGAGGCAGCATTTAATGATAGAACGTCATATTCATTTTCATTATCAACGCTTAGTACTGTTGCAATTATTTGAGTTTCACATCGAAATCCTTCCTTAAATGAAGGTCTTAATGGTCTGTCAATCAACCTACAAGCTAATATTGCTTTTTCCGTTTGTCTACCTTCTCGTCTAAAAAATCCACCTGGTATTTTACCAGCTGAATACATTCGTTCTTCAACATCAACAGTTAGTGGGAAAAAATCTATCCCCTCTCTTACAGATTCGTTAGCAACTGTAGTTACTAATACATTTGTATCACCCGAAGTTACTACAACTGATCCGGGTGCTTGCAGTGCTAACTTACCTGTTTCAAATTTAATTTCTTTATCGCCAATTTTACATATAACATTTGTTACGGACATTTATCCTCTTTTCTAGACAGAGGTTATTAATTGTCAGCCTTCTATAAAAGCTCCCAATTAATAACTCCGTGTCTTATATTTATCTTCTTATACCTAATTTCTCGATTAATTCTCTATATTTCAAAACATCTTGATTCTCAATATATTGAAGTAATCTTTTTCTTTTGCCAACAAGCATTAAAAGGCCTCTTCTTGTATGATGGTCCTTTTTATGAATCTTAAGGTGTTCAGTTAGAGAACTTATTCTTTCACTAATTAGAGCAACTTGAACTTCAGGGTTGCCAGTGTCATGCTCTGACTTTCCATATTCCTTAATAATTTCTTTCTTTGTTGTCATAAACACAACAATAATAACATTAAGAAATTTAAATGTTATTATTTTAATTTGTTTATAGAGTTCTGTTTATCCATCAAAAGTTGAGTTTTTAATTCATCTATCCCGTTAAACCTCTTCTCCTCTCTTAATAATGAGATTATTTCTAATGAGAGGTTTGTACCATAAATATCGAAATCAAAATCAAAAATATTAACCTCCACTCGCAATTCTCCATTACTTGAAACTGTTGGTCTGTAGCCTATATTCATCATCCCAATTAGGTCTTTCCTAGGATTTTCTATGTATACTCTCACAGCATATACTCCAACCCTAGGAACTATATGTTTCTCTATTTCAAGATTTGCAGTTGGGAAGCCTAACTCTTTTCCAAAACCGTCGCCTTTTACCACTTTGGCATCTAAACTGTAAGGTCTTCCCAGTAGTTTTGATGCAGATTCAACTTCACCTTCTGATAGAAGCTCCCTAATTTTAGTAGAAGAAACTTTTTCTTTGTTAATTAATTTAGTCGGGACTGTTACTACATTATCATTTCCAAAATATTTTCTTAAAAATGATGCGTCGCCTTTTCTATCTTTACCGAACTTAAAATCCTCTCCAATTACAATTTCATTAATATTGTATTTATTTGCTAATAGCTCACAAAAATTATGTGGCGTATAGTTGCGAATATAAGAAAAATCTAAATATATAAGATTAGTAGTATCAAATAAAGAAAATATTTTTTCCTTTTGTATATTGCTAGTTATCAATTTGAAATCTTCTGATTGTAAAGTTATTTGTGGTAATTCAGAAAAAGTTACTGCGGAATAAACACCGTTCCCAACTTTTTTTGCATTTAATAACAGCTCTTGATGGCCTAGGTGCATACCATCAAATGTTCCGATGCATGCAGTTTTGGATTCTAGAGGTTGGGCTTTGCTGTTTTCTGGATTATCCTTAATGATATTCATTGCCTTAAATTAATACATTTCTTGGTTTATAGTACATTTCATCATATTCTTCGTATAACGCTACTATCCTACTGTCAATTGTAACTATAAAGCATTCCTCCTGTTTTGGAAAAAGACTTGATGGCAAAAATCCTCCATTTTTTATAGTTTTTATATTTGTATTGTCTATTTCAACATTCGTAATATTTATTAACTTCTTGTATTGGTAAGCAAGCAGTTCAAATTTATCGTAGTCTGGTAAATTTGCTATGTCAGTAGCTTCTTCTACAGAAATTGAAGCAATTTTTGTTCTTCTTAAATTCTCAATAACGCCTCCCACTCCTAACATTTCTCCTATATCACTAGCTAAAGATCTAATATATGTTCCCTTGGAACATGTTACAGAAAAGTTGACCTTTGAATCATTAATGATTTCATTTATTTTGAGATTTTGTATATGGATATTTCTCTTTGGTAGTTCAACCATCTCATTATTTCTTGCATAATTGTATAGTCTTTTACCTTGTACTTTTATTGCACTATACATGGGAGGAACTTGTTCTGAATACCCTATGAATTTACTTAGTACGTTATTCAGATCATTTATATTTACTATATAATTTGGATCTGTTTTTACTAAATCGGTACCTAAATCTCCGGATTCAGAAGAGTATCCAAAGCGTACAGTAAAGTCATATGTTTTTTCCATTTCGATTATATAAGATAATAATTTTGTATACGATTCAGTGGCGAGTATCAATAATCCTGTCGCTAAAGGGTCAAGAGTTCCTGAATGGCCTACTTTATTATATCTATATTTCTTTTTAATAATTGTACACACATCTTGAGAAGTAAAATCTTTTGGCTTATCAATAAGGAAGAAATTAGCCCTGTGCTCTAAGCTCATTATTTATCTTAACTAGTATGTCATCTCTATTTTCATTTGAACTAAAGCCAGCAGCTGCTTTGTGACCGCCCCCACCAAAAGAAGAGGCTATAAGTTGTACATCTATTTTTCCTCTAGATCTAAGGCTTCCTTTATAGGTACCATCTTCTTGCTCTTTTAGTAATAAGGCGACATCTGCCTCTTTTGGTAGTCTCACTACATCAATTAGAAAATCTGTTTCCTCAG
>JAYZKG010000064.1:0-3133 GCA_036163695.1 Actinomycetota bacterium
CAAAAGTTTGTTTGTGATACTCCATTGACTCTTTGTGTGTAAAAACTACTTTACTTGCGCGTTTGTAGAATTTATTTTCAAAATATTTATTTAAATAGGAATAGAGATATTTATTGTTTTCTGGAGCTTCTTTTTTGAGATAAAAAGGGTCTCCAATATCCATAATCCACCTACTACCTCTTTTCTTATTTAATGTGTAAGCAACTAGGTGTGAAGTGAAAGGAAGGCTAACTGAAATTAGTAAATCATGCTCTGGAATACTATTTATCTTCCTCCTTACTGAAAAGTACCAAAGCATAGAATAGTCTGGCCAGGCAAAAGTCCTATATATTAATCGATAAATCCTTTTCGCAAGAAAAAAGAAAAGCTTTATTACTAAATTATTCTCTTCTGATTTACTAGAAGCTCTCCTAGTACTTTCGATTAAACCCCCTAATCTATCAGAGCCAAGATATTGGACTTTGTAGTTTTTACTATCATTCCCATTTTGTCTAGTGCCTGTAATCACTTGAACTTCGTAACCTCTATTTGCCAATTCTTCACATAGAATAGACCAACGTGTAGTCCTAGGGCTTACGTGTGGAGTGAACTGATGAGTTACAACTAGAATTCTAGGTTTACTAGTCATTATTACTACCTACGGCTGTTATCAAGCCAAGAGAGACTCCCAATAATGTACTCAATTCTTCAGCTTGAAAAAAGAACATAAATAGTATAAGCAGTAAATGGGCTAACATATAATTTGATAATTCATCTTTCCTTACAAGTAAATCTCTAATTATCGAGGAAAGAATATACATAAACCAAATAAATCCAACCATACCTGTAGACATAAGCAAGTTAGCAAATAAATTGTTGAAAGAAACCACTTGTCCCGGATTTCTGAATACAGCTTGCCCGTCTTTTACCTGCTTTGTTGCTTCGTCAGCCGCATATGACAATGAGATATTTGACAATCCCATACCTTGCCCAAAAATAGTTAAACCATTCTCTGTTATATAGCTTCTAAGAAAAGATGTATTTTCAAAAGCATCTAATCCTCCTGATGCAATTAAAGAAAATCTCGTAAAGACACTTGAAGATAAGTTTTCTGAATTTTTTGCTATATCAAGGTCATCCTCATAAATAGAGCAATCGCATTGGTCTATTGGGTATGGAGGACACATAGACGAATCCAAAGCTGGAAATTTATAAGTTAAATTGTTACCAAGAAGACTTGCAGCTAATACTAAAACTACAGGGAAGATAAGTTTTATATTTATTTCTCGAGCTTTAAGGAAGTTATATATACTTATGAAAATAAATGTAAGTATTAAGCCCATAATACCAGTTAAGCTCCTCGTTAGAACTAGGCATAGGATGGGAATAACAGAAAGATAATACCAATACTTCTTCTTTTGAGCTAGGTAAAAAATTAGGGGAATCATTGGAGCTATCCATACTGCTAGAAAGCTAGGCTCCCTAAAGGTACCATAATTTCTTAAGACCGAGCAAGCCCTCCTTATTGGTTGTGTCCAACCTCCAGAACCTTGCCTTGTTCTTGGAAAATCTGGTAACTCAAAAATATAAGAAAAATATGAATACAGTGACAGGATTGATATGGCTATTCCGACGTAGGCAATGTAGGTAATTATTTGATCTTTGCTTACATAATCATTTAGTAAATGCACCAACCATATTGCTACAAGAAAGGCTAAAACTTTTAATAAACGAAGGGAGACATACTGTCCGAAAGTAGTGCTTGCATATTTAGGTAAAATGTCATCAGAAATTAACGCCTGCACAATAGTTAATCCAATTACATAGAACACCCATAGTTTAAGAGGTGAAGACCGCCCCATATCTGTCCTCCATCCAGAATAAAAATTAATTACAAATGTAAAGACAAGGATTGAAATCCCTATCCATGAAATTGGTATGGATAAAATTGAATATGCATCTAAGCCTTCCAGAAATATCGCTAAACAGAACAATGCCAATGTAATGTTTATATTTTTTAGCTTCATCTTACTCTTTTATACCCCTCTGAAAATTGAACTTTGACTCCTTCGCTACCTTCTCCCCAAGCAGCATACTTTTCTAACTCTACATCATTTGAATAATCTTCAATATAAACTATCCCATCATCAATTCTAATTTTCCTGTAGATTCTTTTCCCATTAAATTCTGCATACCCAAGGAAATTGTTTTTATCAAAACTAACAACTTCCCCATCGCTAATATAATTTAGCTTAAAACAAGAAAATTCATCTTCCTTTGGAAAATTAATTTTTGCTTTAGGTCCCCAATGGTATTCGAGTGATCTAAATTTATTTCTTAATTCAATATCATTGGTATAAGTACCCGTCCCTGGATCTCTAGCAATCCAATCCTTTCTTGTAAAACATTCAATTGCTAGCTGATCATAATGCGAATGTCCTCCAACACCATTTTGTCCAATAGGGCCACACCTTATACTGAAGTACTCTCCTTCATTTCGCCATATAAACATTCCAAAATCTATAAAGCTGTAAGCCTCGTAATCTTTGGTAAAAACTGGGATAGGTTTGTGTGAAACTTTTTTGTATTCATCAAAATTTGGCATCTCATAGTTAATCTCATTTTTATATTTTTCACTGACCTCTTTCCCACCTAATGAGCCTTCATATATATAATCAATTAAATCCAAAAGCCATTTCATATTAAGAGGGTTTTCTTCATCGAATTGCCTGTAAAACAACCTTCCGGAATCATTATCTCCTATTTGGGATAGTTCATTATTGTTCATTAACAATGATAGGAATAGCCGATTTGTTTTAATTATTTTCTCAATACGAGATAATAAATTAGAATTGTGATCTATTGATTCAATTGAAAGCTTGCAAATTATTAACGCTTCAACAACAAATGCTGAATAATGCGTTGAGCCTTCAAAATTTGTCCCATCTAGATGGAATTGAGCATCTAATTGCTTAGATAGCTCATCATGATAAAGTTCAAAGTGTTCCTGTTTATCTTCGAAATCATAATTAGCAATAGTAAATAATATGGAAGTTAGCTCAATCAAATAATGATTGCCGACAACATTGCCTGTGTTCTCTAAATTATTAATTATATATTCATAATGTTTACTGATATATTCATTACTTAATTC
>JAYZKG010000065.1:0-4525 GCA_036163695.1 Actinomycetota bacterium
GTGACTTGTCACAAAAGATAGATCCTTATTTAGTACCTCTTTTTGATGCATTAGAGTACTTTATGGGAAGTGAGAAAGTTAGCTTATTAATCGAAAAAAGATCTATTGAAATTGTACCTCTAGCATATATGAGAGGAAGAACACTTAGTAATGCATGCATTTTACTCGATGAAGCACAAAACTCTACAATGACTCAAATCAAAATGTTTCTAACAAGATTGGGGGAGAATTCGAAGATGGTAATTACTGGAGACGAGACTCAAATAGATCTGCCGAATAAAATTGTTTCTGGTTTGTATAAAACAAGAACAGCACTATCTAAAATTGAGAAGATAAATGTTATTGAATTTGATAATTCAGATATAATTAGAAACCCTCTTGTAGCAGAGATATTAGAAGCATTACCAAAAAATAGATGAATATTAACCCACAGATTAGTAACCATTTAGTAAAGATATTAGTAACTTCTTTTTTTCTTATTGCTATTTGGTTTGTCTCATTTGCAATTTTTCCTGAGAACCAAATAGTCAAGCTAGATATTGATGACCCTTCACCACGAACATTTGTAGCCCCTAAGTATATTGAAATTGAAGATATTGAATCAACTGAAAACAAAAAAATAATTGCAGAAAGTTCAGTTGGCCCTATATACATCACTGATGACAACTCAACATTATTAGTGATAAATGGAATTGCAGATATGTTTCTGGAAATACTAGAGGTTAGAACCTTAGAAGAAAATATTGAAAATGAGGGAGACATAGAAGGCAACTCTAATGAGTCTGAAGTTTTGATTACAACTTTATCTGCCGGTGATCAGATAAAACTACTCCAGAACTCTATTGATTTTTCAAATATTTCAATAAATACAATAGAAGCTTTAGTAATCGTTTCAAATTTAGATTTGGATGATAAAACATCTTACATCTCTCTACTTGAAGCTGAAAGTAGAAAACAGGTTTTGTCAATAATGAGCGAAGGCATTGGAGAAGAAGAGCTTAACGATACCAGACGTACTTTAATTAAGAACCCCTATTCATTATCTCTTCCTAGCGAGCTTTATCTAGAAATTTCTCAAGTAAGATTAGAGTCTGCTGTAGCAGAAATAATATCTCAAAACTTAGTAGCAAACAAGAAACTAGACCAAGCAGCATGGGATCTGGCTAAGAGCGAGGCTAGGTCAAGGGTAGATCCTGTAATAATAAAATTTTTTGAAGACGATATTGTAGTAAGCCAAGGAGAAAGTGTTACCTATGTTCAATATCAAGCATTATCAAATTTTGGATACCTCTCAGGGGCTTCAAGAACTATTCAAAATGCAGCCGTTCCTATATTTATTGCAGTTTTTCTAATGATATATGGAATCTTCTGGAGATTTAATGATTCTATATGGAGAAACAGTAATCAATATTTACTACTTCTTACATTGATACTTTTTTCTTCTGTATTTCTACGAGGTGTTTCATATTTTTCACAACAATATGACATAGAGTTTTTAACTTATGCAGTTCCTATTTCATTTGTTGGAATTGTTAGTAGTGCTTTATTAAACCTTAGAGCAACAATCGTTATTGCTTTGGCGAGCTCTTTCCTAGCTTTAGCTGGAGGAGGAAACTTAGGATTAGTAGCTATGGGTGGTTTAGGTTGTATTCAGCCAGCTATATTTCTTTCAGAAAATGTTGACAGGAGAGAGTTGAAACAGAAGTTGATATATATTTCTTTATTTCAGCCAGTAATTGCATACGGAGTCGCATACTATCTAAGAGAAGATAGTTCACTAGTAAGTTTGTTTTTATATGCTTTCCTAGGAGCCTTACTCGCAAACTTTGCAGCATTTGGAAGCATAACATTTATAGAATCATCCTTTAGGCTTACTACTAATTTTAGACTTTCTGAATTAGCAGACAGAAACCATCCTGCTCTTAGATTTCTTGAAGAGAAAGCATTAGGAACATTTAATCATTCACTAGTAGTGGGAACCCTTGCTGATAGAGCATGTTCGAAAATAGGGGCAAATAGTCAACTTGCAAGAGCTATGGCATACTTCCATGATTTAGGGAAAACTGCAAATCCATCAATGTTTGTAGAAAATCAATTTAGTTTTCAGAATCCTCATGATAAATTAAGTCCTTTAGATTCAGTTTCTATAATTCGAGATCATGTTCCAGTTGGTTTAGAAATAGCTAAAAAATACAAAATTCCAGAAATTGTTTCTAATGGTATCAAGGAGCATCACGGCGATGCAGTTATGAGATTTTTCTATGAAAAGGAAAAAGAATATAATACGAATGTTGATAAAGATTTATTTCGACATGAAGGAAGGAAGCCTACTTCTAAGGAGTCTGCAATTGTGATGCTGGCAGATTCTATTGAAGGGTCTTCAAGAGCCAGGTTTACTAAAGAAGACGCATCTCCTGAAAAGATTTCTAAATTAATAGATGAAATCTTTGATGAAAAAATAAATGATAATCAACTTATTGATGCCCCATTAACTCTTCAAGAAATAAAAATGATACGAGAGTCTTTTCAAGAAAGCCTAGAAGGTTTATACCATCAAAGGGTTCTATATCCTGAAATATCAAAACCTGATTTTCCTGAAGAAGAATAACATGACAGTCCAATTTAATGGCTACTTTTACACTGGAGAAAAGAATAGGTTGGGAAGAGCAGCAGAGCTTTTTCTTCAGTATTTCAAAATTAATAGAGACGTTAATTTTAACCTTGCATCATTAGATGTAGAAGAAATATGTAATCAAAATTTTAATGCATTCAATAGAAATGAAGTTACTGATGTAGTTACTTTGCCGATATATAAAAGCCTTAAAGATATTAAGTCAAAAAACAATACTGATGGTTTTGTTGGTGATATATTAATACATAGGCCTGAAGTGAGGAGAAATGCTTTGCTATATGGGAAAACAATGGTTGAGGAGCTTGAATTAGTTCTTATTCATGGGATGTTGCATTTATTTGGTTTCTCCCACAATAATGAAAGTTTACTATCCCAACATCAAGAGAAGATTATAAAGAGGGTTTGGAATGGATCTTGAAGAATATAATTTAAATCATATAGCAATAATCATGGACGGCAATGGCAGATGGGCTGAAAAGCAAGGCCTAGAAAGGACTGCTGGGCATGCTGCGGGAGAACATGCTTTATCCAAGGTAATTGATTGGTGCTTAAAGAATAATCTGAAATGGCTAACAGTCTACGCATTTTCAACAGAAAATTGGAATCGATCTAATGAAGAAGTGGACTATTTAATGTTCTTTAATAGAGACCTATTAACAAGAAGACGAGACGAATTCAACGAGAAGGGAGTAAGGTTTCATTTTATTGGTGATCTAAAAGACAAATTGATACCTGATGAGAACAAACATTTAATGAATGAAACGGAATCAAATACAAGAGGAAACAACAAACTAAATTTAGTTTTTGCATTCAACTATGGTTCAGAGAAAGAAATTTATACAGCTGCTCGCAGGGTAGCCCTAAATCATTGGTTCTATTTTAATTTAGGTGCTTGGTTTTTTTCCCAAAAATATGTTGAGGAAAATTTCAAGAAATACTTGTATTTACCCGAAATGCCTAGTCCTGACTTATTAATCAGGACTGCAGGAGAAAAAAGACTGAGTAACTTTCTTCTATTACAACTCAGCTACACTGAACTTATGTTTGTGGATACACTTTGGCCGGACTTTAATGAACAAAATATGTTAGAAGCAGTTAAAGAATTTCAAAGCAGGCAAAGGAAGTATGGAGGAGTCTAATGAGTGACTTCGAATCAGTGGTCAATTTAGCTACTAATAGGGGTTTTGTTTTCAATGCTTCTTCAATTTACGGAGGATTAAGAAGTAGTTACGACTATGGACCTTTAGGTACCTTACTTAAGAAGCATATAGCTGATTCTTGGTGGAAATCTTCAATAAAGAGTAAGGTTAATGTATACCCTATCGATACTGCAGTTATTCAAAGTACTGATGTCTGGAAGGCTTCAGGACACCTAAGTGAATTTTCAGATCCGTTAATTGAATGTAATTATTGTCACAAAAGATACAGAGAAGATTCGAGTGAAGAAGTGTTTTGTGAAACAGAAGACTGCAAAGGAAAAGAGCCAAACTTTTCTTCCGCAAAAGAATTTAACCTAATGTTTCAAACTTATATGGGACCAGTTAAAGAGGAAGGAAATGAAGTTTATCTAAGGCCCGAAACTGCTCAAGGTATATACATCAATTTTTCAAACATATTGAGGACTACTCGTTCGAAAATTCCCTTCGGTGTTGCCAATATAGGTAAATCATTTAGAAATGAGATTACACCTGGGCAATTCATATTTAGAACTAGGGAATTTGAACAGATGGAACTTCAATTCTTTTGTAGAGAAGAAGAGGAAGAGGAATGGTTTGATTATTGGGTTAACGAGAGATTTAATTGGTATTTAAGTTTAGGAATAAAGAAAGAAAACTTAAGATTACGAGAGCATGATAATAAAGAGTTGGCCCATTACGCGAAGAGGACTACAGA
>JAYZKG010000066.1:0-8907 GCA_036163695.1 Actinomycetota bacterium
TTTACTTGGTTATTAAATATTTCCTCTATTGAATCTATTGCTTGGTCCGTTGAGACACCCCTATAAACATAAGGATAGGTAGCATGAAAAATTTCATTAGGGAATGGTCCAAAACCATCTTTGTACGGAATGTCTTTACCTGTTAAACCTAACGTCATATGGGTTCTCCCATGAAAGCCTCCAACAAAAGAAATTAAATTTTTCCTCTTAGTTGCATGCCTAGCAATTTTTACTGCATTTTCTACTGCTTCTGCACCGCTATTTACAAGGAAGGATTTTGTTTTTTGGTCTATTGGGTATCTGCGATTTAATTCTTCGCAGACTTTAACTGCATTTTCGTGTGGAGCAAAGGCAAAACATGAATGAGTAAAGTTTTTTAATTGATCTTCAACTTTATTAATCACTACTGGGTTAAGGTGTCCAGTATTCAATACAGCGTATCCTCCAACATAATCTAAATACCGGTTACCTTCGTCATCCCAAATCTCTGCATTTGAAGCCTTAGATATGAAAGTATCCATAGTTGTTTTCCATGCATAAGGTAATTCCGTATTTAATAATTCATAATTATTATTCATATTTCTATATTTTAGCCTAATACGTTATAACAAACTAGATGCATCAATAGTTTTACTAGAATATATATTGATGAAAAAGTTATTTCCTAACTTAAGAAGCGAAGAAAAAATATTATTGTTATTAACTAATTTATTTTTTCTTTGGACAAGTTTTGATTTTGTAGGTTGGTATAAAATTTGGCTTGGAGCTGATGCTTCTCAATATTCTTTCTATCTTAAATACTTTATTGAAGGACCTACATCAATCGGCTACGAGCAAGGTGTTCATTATTTTTGGTTTTTGTCTCTTCTTGTGAGACCTTTATGGCTTTGCGCTGTAACTGCTTACTGTAATTTTTCTGATGCATGGGCATATCATCTTGGTGTTTTGCTTTTCAATACTTTCTTGTTTATTTTACTTCTAAACATTACATTTTATTTATTCAAGAAATTATTTAGTGCTACAATAATTTCCTTTTTAGCATTATGGAACTTCCTTCTCCTTACACCTATCTACTATTCTCGCTTGCTCATTAAGCCGGATCTTTTGACAATACTTCTTTTTATAATATTCTTACATGTTCTTTTAGAAGAAAAAGTCTTTAAAGATAATAGCTCAAGGTCCTATCTGTATTTTTCATTATTTTTTGGCTTCATGCTTTCTACAAAATTTACTGTTTCTGCAGTATCAACATTTATACTTGTTAGCTATTTATTTATTCATAAAAAGAATGAATACTCTTATAAGAAGATAATTATTTTCTTTCTAATTTCAATAATTTTAGCCGGTGTATTGATTATCCACTCTCACAGTATTACGGAAAGGTATGTATGGGAGACTCCTCGAGCGGAACCAAATTACGAATCAGCTCCAATTGAATATTTTACAAATTTCTCATTCATAGATACTTATGAAAATCCTTTACGCGATAATCTGAAAGGTTCATTTTCATCTATTTGGTTAGCGGATTTCTACGGCGACTATTGGGAGGTATATTTTCTGAGTAAACATTCTTCACTACACAGTCAACTAGACTCGGTAGCTGGAGAAGATCGTCCAACTTTCAAAATGTTATGGGCTAGAGCATGCTTTCTCTTATCATTTATTGCTAATTTTGTTTTCGTGATTTCTCTAATATATAAAATTTATAAAAGAAAACTTAAAGGATTTGACGGAGTAGTTTTCTCTTTATATTTCTTAATTGCACCAGTCTCTTTAATTATTATTGCTTCTGTTCTTGAATGGTTTAAGTCTTCAGAAGGTGACCCAACCAAAACAACATATTTTGGATTTTTATTTATATTCTTTATTCTTTCTGTATTTTCCTTTTTAGAAGAATTTTGGCCTAAGGTAAAAAGCTTTGTCTGGGTCTTTACTTTTCTTTTGTTATTAACCCGCCTTCCTTTTTTGTTTTCTTCCCCATTAAACGTTATACAAACTGCTTCTATTATTCCTGACCCACTTTCTTCACATATTGAAGCCGTAGTCCCATATTTTGATGAAAGATGTATTTATACCGAAGAAGAAGCAGTTGAAATTATTAGTAGTAAAAGACAGAGAGCTTTCGATAACCCTATCAAAATTGATATATTGACTGAATATTTCGACTTTTCAAGTGAATGTAGCGGTAAAGTTTTTGGCTCTAACTACTTAGGAGGTGAAGACCTGGAGGATGGGAAGTCAATTATATTGAAGGTTTCCAGATAAATAGAAAATTATTTTATTTGGAAAACTAATTCAAGTGTAAACTTTTAGTTATGGTTTCAGTATTTCATAGCACCTGGGCATGGATTAGCATTTATCTATCTGGATTCACAGGCCTGTTATTGCTTTATTATTTTTTAGCAAACAAGCAAAAAAACAATATCACTGATTACTTAGTTAAATTATCAATCATCAGTATCCTAATTCAAATTTCTGCGGGTCTTTATTTATTTGGAGTAGGAGTTAATCCAGGATCTTTCCATCTATTTTATGGTGTAGTAATATTATTTACCCTTACCTTTCTTTATATTTATAGAGATGATATGAATAAAAAACCTGAGCTTTTTTGGGGATTAGCTATCTTATTCATAATGGGTCTCGCAATTAGAGCTGTATTAACTTTTGGCAGGGGGATAGGTTAACTTGTCGTTTACACTCTTAAAAGATAAAAAGTCTTATGCTTGGCAATCAACTAACAATCCATCTTTTGCTTTTCTTCACGGATGGGGGAGAGACTGTTCAGATTTTGAGTATTTTTATAATAAAATAGACGGAATCTTTATAGACTTGCCAGGCTTTGGAAAATCTCCAGAACCAAACAGAGCTTGGAGTCCTAATGATTATTCTATATGGTTAAATGAGGTTCTTCCAGATTCAGTGGATACAATAGTTGCACATTCTTTTGGAGGAAGAGTAGCCACACACTATTTAAATAATTTTAATAACATAAATAGATCTATCATGGT
Source organism: Actinomycetota bacterium (assembly GCA_036163695.1). Classification (GTDB taxonomy): domain Bacteria; phylum Actinomycetota; class Acidimicrobiia; order Actinomarinales; family Actinomarinaceae; genus JAYZKG01. The sequence continues at coordinate 3,009 of JAYZKG010000066.1, forward strand.
TGGAGTTCCTCTATTGAAATACTCAAATTCTCAAAAAGGGGAAAAATTAGAGTTAAAGTTGTTAAAAAAAGCCAACAAATTTAATATACTGCCTGATTCATATGTAGAAAAATATAAAAGAAAACATGGATCATTGGACTATAGAAATTCCGAGGGCTTAATGAGAGACATTCTTGTATCAGCAGTTAATGATGACATGTCAGAAATTTTGAAAAAGTTAAATTCTCCCATTTATTTAATATGGGGAGATAAAGATAAAGAAGTGCCATTAAGAGTTGCACAGGAAGCATTAGGGATGTTGAACGATTCTAGGCTCTTTGTACTTAAAGATGTTGGACATAATCCATTCATCAATAAATCAAATGAAGTTATGGAGATAATAAAAGATTTATGAGTATATTTCACTGGGCAATATTATTCCTCTATTATGTTTCTTCCTTAATTAATGGAATAAGATGGAGTAGAATTGCTCAAAGAGAGCACTATATTCCAGGGTCTATATCTAGATTTTATTTTCGATGGATAAAGCTTAATAAAATAAACTACTTTCTTTCTATTGTTTTTTTATTAGTAATTTTTCTTTCTCTAATGTATGAATTTGCCTCTATTTTGTCTATCTTTGTTGGTTTAGTATTCCCTTATGGGATAAGTTATTCAACTCGTACTTCAAATATAGATATTACTCCAAGACTGAAAAGATTATTTCTTGTATATGTATTGTTTATTACATTTGTAACTGTTCTATTCCTAGCAACTGGATTTGGTTTTTTTGGTGCATTGGTATCATTCATATTTTCCTTCTTCTTTTTTGATAGATCACTAGGTTTAATGCAGAATATTGAAAAGGCTTTATCCATGAAGTATGTAACCTCTGCTGCTGATGAGCTAAAGAAACTCAATGGCCCAATTATTGGAATTACAGGTTCTTACTCAAAAACGACTACAAAAGAAGTTCTAACTAGTTTTCTATCATTAAGCAACAAAGTTTTTTCCACTCCTAATAGTTTCAATAATCGCTTAGGCATAGCAACAGCAATAAATAATGAAAACATGAAGGATAATGATTTAGGAATTTTTGAAATGGGAACTTATGGATTAGGTGAGATTAAAGAAATATGTTCATGGGTTAGACCTCATGTCTCTGTAATTACTGGCATAGGACCTGTTCATTTGGAAAGAATGAAAACTTATGAAAATATATTGGATGCAAAATCTGAAATAGTTGAGTACTCAGGCTCTGTTGTAATTAATGGAGATGACGAGATGTTGATAGAAAGAGCTAGAGCTTGGATTAACACAAAGCAAGTTATTGACTGCTCGATAGAAACAGATCAAGCTCTAGTCTATGTTCAATATTCATCTGGGGTGCATTCAATATATATTGAAGGTAAAAAAATAGGAACAGTTAAAGGACCAGAGGTACACCAACTTTCAATAGCATTATCTATAGGAGTCTTATATGTTCTGGAACAAGATATACAATCTATTATCAATAATTTTGATACTACTAAACCTGTAGAACATAGACAGTCCATTTTAACTGGAAAGAAAGGACAGAAAATTATTGATAACACATTTAATTCAAATCCATATTCTGTTTTGAGTAGTTTAAATTTATTAAAAGAGAATGCAACAGAAGATTCTAAACTGTGGCTAGTTACACCAGGAATGGTAGAGCTTGGTTCTGAACAATTTGTTATGAATAAGGCTTTTGCTGAAGAGGCATCAAATATAGTTGATGAAGTCTTTGTTATTGGACTAACAAATAAAAGTGCATTAAAGGCAGGATTTGTTGATTATGGAATTAAAGTTAACTATGTTACTAATAGAGATGAAGCTGTAAAAATTCTCGATTCACTTGTTAATGAAAATGATGTAGTATTATTTGAAAATGACCTCCCAGATCACTATCCGTAAGATTTTATGAAGTTAAATATAGGTATAATTCTTGGAGGTCCGTCACCCGAACATGACATTTCAATTCTTACTGGCCTTCAAGCTGGAAGAATCCTAGAAGAGAACCATAATGTTTCTATTATTTTCTGGTCTAAAGACAATAAGTGGTATATAAACGAAACTTCATTGGAAGCAGAGGATTTTTTAGATTTTACGAAAGTATCCAAAAAGCCCTTAAATGTTATCCTTAATGATGATCCGGGCTTCTATTTGAAGAAAAAAAAGGTTAATTATGACGTTGTTGTTAATTGTTGCCACGGTGGTCCTGGTGAGGATGGTAGGCTCCAAGCTTTATTAGAACTTATGAATATTCCATACACAGGCCCTAATACTTCTTTGGCACAAATATGCATGGATAAGTATTTGTTTACCTTATTGTTGCAAAAAAATGACCTACCTGTACTTGATCGATTTTTGTTAGATAAGTCAATTAAAGATATTGAAATTGAAGGTCCTTATATACTAAAACCAAGATACGGAGGTTCTTCGATTGGAGTAGAAGTGGTTAAAGACATAGAGACGGCACAATCTTTAGTTGCTAATTCTGAATTATATTCTCAAGGTGCTGTTATAGAGAAGTACCTTGAAGACAGCGAAGATTATTTGGTAGCTGCTTTTGGCTATCCTGAAATTAATATTTCTGATATAGAAAAGCCTATAAGAGCTAATGAGTCTACCTCTATTTTTAATTACTCCGATAAGTATCTTAGGAATGGGGGACTGGAAGGTTCTTCAAGGGAGCTTCCTGCTAAATTGTCAAAAGATGTTGAAGAAGAGTTCTTTTCTTTAACTATCAAGCTCATTGAACTAATAGGTATAAGAGGGGTCTATAGAATTGACTATTTAAAAGATGCTAAGAATATTTATATCAATGAAGTAAATTCTATTCCAGGCAGCCTATCAACTTATTTGTGGAAGAACAAAAACATTTCAAAGCTTTCAATAATAGAAAACATAGTCCAAGAAGCAATGCAATCTAAAGATCATTACACGACCACTTATCAATCTGATGGAAAAGCATTATCTCAAGCAAAAGAAATTGAGTCAAAGCTTGGGTAAAATCAAAGCAGTTGTGTGGGATTGTGATGGCACTCTGCTAGATACAGAAGCACAGTTTGCTAAGGCATGGCAAATAGTTATGAAGGACTATAACGTAGAAATATCTGACGAAAGAATGCTAGGTTATGTTGGTATGGATGACAAGATTGTTCATGCAGAACTATCTAGAGATGTTGATCTTCCAGATTTTCAAACAACGATGAATATGTTGCATGATTCAATTAGGGAAAAACTATCTCAAAAAGATTTGTTATTTCAAGATTCTGCTGTAGCTCTAGAATATTTACTAAAAAAAAATATCAAACAAGGATGTGCATCAGCTTCTCCAGAAAAAAGGCTTATACAGGTTTTAACCGAATCTAATATAATTGGATACTTTGAATCGATTTATGGTGGAGATATGGTTGAAAATAATAAACCTTCACCTGAAATATACCTAGCTACCTTTCACGATTTAGATGTAGAACCCAATGAAGTTCTTGTTATTGAAGATAGCCCATATGGTATCGAGTCAGGGAAAAGGTCAGGCGCAGAGGTGCTTGCTATAGATAGGGGAATGTTTAGCGACGATCATCTAAGCGCTGCTGACTACAAACTAGATACTTTGGATATAGAATTTTTTAATAAATTATTATCAGCTTAATTTTACTGATGATTCTTAAAATAAACTACAAAATAGTCTTAGGCACAATTGTGACTAAGACTATAATTTACTTAACCTAAATACAGGGATCTCTCTGTCAGTTGAATTTTGATACTTATCATATCTTCCACTAAAAAATTTATTAATTTTTTTCCAGTACTCTTTTTTATCTTGGCTACTTATCTCTTCAGCTAGTACACTATATTTTTTTCCGTCCACAACTATTTTTACTGTTGGACACTTTTTCAAATTATAAAACCAAGATGGGTGTTTATCACTTCCTCCATTTGAAGCAATTAAATAATATTCATTATTTTCTATAAAATATGTGAGTACAGTTCTTCTTTCTAGACCAGATTTAGCTCCTGTTGTATATAGCAATAAACATGGAAATCCAAAATTAAGAAACTTTATCCTACCACCTGTTAATAAATATTGTTTCATGTGTAGGTAGATTAAAATTCTCAAATAGAAACTCAATGAACTACCATTTAGTATATATCTTGACCAATTTTGATATCAACAATGAATATTTTATCTTCTGTCTTTTTTTTTGTGTAGTTAATTCTTTGACCTTGACGTAAAGTTATAAATATAGATTTATCAAGTGTGCTCTTGTCTATAACAAGATCTTCTTTTGTCTCTTCATCAATAACAATACCTATACCTGTATTTGGATCGTATGATTTAACTATTCCTTGTGCCATCTTCTTTATAGATATTAATGTTATTTTGCATAAATTATCCTTTAAACAATAAAATAATTCAAGTGAGACAAAAAGCTTTTTCTATATTATCTTCAAATTGTGCAAGAAAAAATTGAATTAAATCTTATAGAGCTATCAAAGATACCAATAGATACATTAAAGAAAATTCCTACTGAATTAGAACCTACCCCTGGCTTAATAGATAAGAATAAAATTTCTGGTTTTAAGAGTGCAAATATAAATAATGTTGCAGAACTAATAAGGTTTTTTCCAAAAAAATATATAGAAAGAGACCATATAACGGACATTAGCGAAATAAGAGAAAAATCTAAAGATCAAGAAGTTACTATAACAGGTGTTATTGAAGACATGTCTGTATTTACAACACGAACTAAATTAAGAATAACGACATTTAAGATAAGAGATCACTCCGGTTTTCTTTCAGCTAAATGGTTTGGTCCTCAATATGTTGAAAGAAGATTCAAAAAAGAAGAAAACGTTTTTATTACAGGAAAATTTGAAATAAAGAAGAATGGTTCAATTGAAATGAAAAATCCGTATATTGAAATTAATGATTACAATTTTGAAGAAGATAACATAGCATTCATTCCTATATACCAAAAAGTGCGAAACAATAGTCCCGCATGGATTCGAAAAAAATATAAAGAAATATTTGATAAAACTAATGATTTTGATCCTATGCCCCAGGGATTAAGAGAAAAGTATAATCTACTGGGTCTAAAAAAAGCTTATGAGAAGATACATTTTCCCACTGACTTAAAGGAAAGCTCAGAGGCAAGAAAGCGTTTAGTAGTTGATGAATTTATGTATCTACAAGCTTTTTTTCATGAATCAAAAGAGCTGAATAGGTCAAAATCATCTGGTTTTCAACATACTTTTTCAGAAGAAAATATTAAATTGTATATAAATAACTTAGGCTTTCTTCTTACTAAGTCTCAGATGAGTGCAATTGAGGAAATAACTAGAGATATGGAATCAAAAGTTCCTATGAAGAGGTTGCTCCAGGGAGATGTTGGTTCAGGAAAAACAGTTGTGGCAGTGTATTCTTTAATTTTCTCTGTTCTAAATGGTTACCAATCTGCTTTTATGGCTCCAACAGAAGTGTTAGCTGAGCAACACTATAAAACAGTGGTTGAATTGTGCAAATTATTTGATATCGAAGTTCACTTAATTACTTCTTCAAAAAAGAATAAAACTGAGATTCAAGAAAAAATAAAAAATGGCCATCCAGCAATATATATTGGCACCCATGCCTTAATACAAGATAAGGTCTCATTTAGTCAATTAAGTTTTGTTGTTATAGATGAACAGCACAGATTTGGAGTAGAGCAGAGGTCTAAGTTAAGTGCGTCAATCAGCGGGCAACCACCTGACATACTATTTATGACAGCAACACCAATCCCAAGAACAACAGCTCTTACAGTTTACGGCGATTTAGATATTTCAATAATGAAAGATATGCCGGAAGGTAGATTAGAAGTGATTACGTCTTTACATGAAGGATTAGCAAAAA
>JAYZKG010000067.1:0-3015 GCA_036163695.1 Actinomycetota bacterium
GGAAGGTGATAATTTCTCAACGGGAGCACAATTATCACAAGATACAGTTTCATTAATGTCGGATGTAACAACTATGGCTAAAACGTTATGGAATTTATCCAAACCCGTTATATCTGTAGTAGATGGGTTAGTAGTCGGTGCTTCTGCAAATATAGCTTTAATGTCGGATTTTATATTATGTTCAAACGAGACAAAATTTATCGAAATTTTTTCGAAGAGAGGACTTGTTATTGATTTTGGAGGAGGTTGGTTGCTTCCAAGATTAATCGGTTTCCAAAACGCAAATAAGCTTGCATTGTTAGCTGACTCAATTAACTCTAAAGAGTTAATTGATCTTGGCTTGGTGTATAAATGTGTAGATAGGGGTAATCTTGATTCTGAACTGGATATTCTTTTAGGAAGTCTACAAGAGGTAAGTTATAACTCAATTTGTGAGATAAAAGCAATGATGCGTAAGAGCCTTCAGATGGATATGGACAATTATCTTGATTTAGAGCATGATATTCAACTACGGACCTTTGAACACCCTGATGGTATTGAAGGGGCAATGTCTTTCCTTGAAAAACGTAAACCAGACTTTAAGTAAAGGGTTTTACAAAAAAAATACAATTACTTTTAGTATTTATCTAAATTTATGTAATAATTTGAATACAAATAACGGAGGTTTAATTAGTGAGAACTAAAAAAACAACTATATTACTACTTGTTTTTGCAGCATTATTGACAGCTTGTTCAAGTGCAGCAACACCTTGTAGCGAAGCTGAGATAGGAACAGGCGAGAATGGTTTGCCTGACCTAGGTGGATGTGAATTCACATTTGCTGTTGAGAATGCATATTTACCTTTTAACTATGTCGATCCAACGGATGGAGTAGCAAAAGGTTGGGATTATGACGTTTTTAATTATATGGCAGAGCTAATGAATTTCACACCTGTATATGTACCATTTGCTTGGGATGGAATGATCCAGGCTGTAGCGGATGGCCAGTTTGATATTGCTGGAGACGGTATAACTATTACCGCAGAGAGAGATGAAATTATTGACTTCTCTGATGGCTATATAAATCTTGCTCAAAGGGTATTAGTTTCAACTAGCAATACTGCAATAACTTCTTTAGACGATCTTAAGTCCGGAGATTATGTAGTTGGTGTACAAAAAGGAACTACTAACTATGAGTTTGCTGTATCAAATTTAGGAGAATCAAAAGTAAAAGCTTTTGATACTTTTGATTTTGCTATTGCAGCAGTTATCTCTGGAGACGTTGATGCATCGATTATTGATGAAACAGCAGGATTGGGTTATATGGGAGCTAATAAAGACAAAGTTAAACTAGTTGGAGGCGATTTAACTAGTGAAATGCTTGGCTTTGCTTTTCCAGATGGCAGTCCATTAGTAGCGGTTGTCAATGCTGGATTAGCTGAGATGAAAGCTAATGGTAAATTAGATGAGATAAATACAAAATATTTCTCACCTGATTTTTCAGTTAGCTACGATGATATCGCTGAGTGTGATCCACAAATACCAGCAGATTATTTGCCTGAGGATTGTGAACTAGATTCGTAATATAGTGAATTAAACTTGAATAGGCACGGTTAATCCGTGCCTATTCTTTTAATATGGGAATAGGCAGAAATGATTAAGAGATTAACAAAACCAGATAATTGGTGGATTTATGTAATCGGTTTTCTTTTGTTTCTTATGATAAGAAGAATCGTTACAGATCCTGAATCTCAAAAAGCTTTTGATTTCATTTTTCCTGGTATAAAAATTACTTTTCTTGCAACTATTATTTCATTTGCTATTGCTGTTGTAATCGGAATGTTTGCTGGAATTGCTCGAATTAGTAAGAATAAATTCTTCAGCACAATAGCCAGAGCTTATATTGAATTTATACGAGGTGTTCCAGTACTGATATTGATATATTTTATAGCTCTAGTCTTAATTATTCCTATTGCGGAATTTTTTGGCTTCCAACCAAGACAACTAAGTATGTTAGTAAGAGGAATAGCTGCTTTGTCAATTTTTTACGGAGCATATATTGCAGAAGTATTTAGGGCTGGTATTGAGTCAGTAGACATGGGTCAGAGAGAAGGAGGCCTCTCCCTTGGCCTTACAAACAAGCAAACTATGAGATTTATTGTTTTACCTCAAGCATTCAGGAATATGCTACCAGCATTAGGTAACGATTTTATATCGATGATGAAAGACTCTTCACTGCTTTCTCTTTTAGCAATAGGAGAAATTACTTACCAAGTTAAGCTTTATTCAGGTAGTACTTTTAGATTTAATGAAGCATATTCAGTTTCTGTTGTTATCTACTTATGTATTACACTTCTACTCTCAGCAATTCAAAGAAGGATAGAAGTACGACTTGAAAGTAGTTAGTCGATTTGAATTATCAAAAATTTCTTGAAGAATATTTTACACACCTCTCAAAGGTTAAAGGATATTCTGACAATACAATTTCTAGTTATAAAAATGATCTAAATTTATTTTTTACGACAAGTGATAATCCGTACTTTAGTGACAACGATATAAAAGTTTACATAAAAAAACTTTCTCTTAATGGATATAGTAATTCATCAATTAATAGAAAAATATCAGCTATAAAGAGTTTTGATAAATGGTTATATGAAAAAGGATTAATTGAAAAGCGCATAGTAGAAAACGTTAAATATCTTAAAATTTCAAAAAATTTACCTGAAGTACTTTCTTCTACATATATCAACAAAGTCATTGACGAAATGGAAACAAGTACGAATGAAGCTGTAAGAGATAAAGCAATTATTGAACTTTTGTATTCCTCCGGCTTAAGAGTTTCTGAATTAGTTAATTTGAATATTGAAGACATAAATAAAAACTTAACTTTAAAAGTTGTTGGGAAAGGAAGGAAAGAAAGACTAGTCCCATTAAATAACAAAGCTTATAAATCTATTAATAAATGGGAAAAATATGCTCGAGATCACATCGCAAACAAAGATGAGCATTCTTTATTTGTTGGGAACAAGGGTTCAA
>JAYZKG010000068.1:0-5330 GCA_036163695.1 Actinomycetota bacterium
GCTCCAGAAAACAATAAATATCTCTATTCCTATTTAAATAAATATTTTGAAAATAAATTCTACAAACGCGCAAGTAAAGTAGTTTTTACACACAAAGAGTCAATGGAGTATCACAAACAAACTTTTGATATACTTAATAACAAATCAAGCCTGCTTCCTCCTGTATTCCTCACAAAAATAAGTGACAAAACTAATAACTTTAACTACAAAAAGACTCCAGTAAAAGTTGCATATTTTGGAGTGTTAACTAAAGGAGTAAGAACCCCAGAGAACTTTATCTTGTTTATGAATAAACTTGATATAAACAACTTAGAGTTTCATTGGTATACAAATGATGACTCTAAACAAATGGTTAAGGCAACATATAGCAAATATCGAAGAAACTTTTTTCACGAGATGGTACCACGGGATGAAGCCCTTGATTTAATGGATAACGAGTACCATGCTTTATTAAATATAGGTAATCAGAATCCTTTTCAACTCCCAAGCAAGGTGATTGAATATATATCCACAGGGAAGCCCATTGTTCATTATTCTGAAATTAGCGATGATCCAGTAATAGGTATTTTAAAAGAAAGGTCAAACTCAATAATTATCAATAATAATAAAAATCCTGAACAGGTAAAGAAAGAGTTCAAGGAGAAAATGTTTTCAGATAATGATATTAGCTCTGTTGAAAATTTTAATTCTATTTCTGCGGTTAATGAATTATTGAAGCTTATTTAAGGATTTGTTCCCAGTTTTCTTGATATGCTTTAATTGGCAAGGATTCAAGAACATCTGAATTATCTATCGCTTTAATTATCTTGTTAGTAGCATCCTCAATATTATTGTATTCATACAAGTAGTCTTTATTTTGAACAGCATTAGTTGTGTAATCAAGATTTGGAGCAACAACCAACAATCCTTTTGATTGAGCTTCTAGAATTGGTAGGCACAATGTTTCAACAGCACTTGCGTGAAAAAAGATACTGTGTCTCTTGAGTACCGAATCTATTTCTTTTGGTGACAAGTTTGACATATAGGATATTTCCGTTTCAGCACTAGTTTCTCGTCTATCAGTTACTAGGGTTATATTAAAATCACTGCCCATTTTCTCTCGTAGTTTTTTCATAACTTTTTCTATTAGTTCAACATTTTTATATTTTAAATCATTTGAGATAGCAACTACGCCCTTTTGTTTCGAAGCTTTTACTGAAGACTCCGATAGGGCTCCTATATTTGTAATCTTTTTTCTATTCTTCTTAGGCAAGTAGTTTATTACATGTTCATTTTGGACTGCCACTATTGATGCAAATTCAATACTTCTATTAATAAAAAATCTTAATATGTAATTTCTTACACTTTTTTCTATTTTTGAATGCGGAAGTATATTTTGGACAAATACGATATCTTTTGTTTTTGTTTTAAAACCAAAATTTCCAAAATGTATAGTTATGTCGAAAGAATTAATCCAATCTCTTAACTCTTTACGTACGAACAGAGGAAGGAAGGGGTGTATATATCGTGGTTTTTTCACAGTAACAATTTTCTCAATATCATGAGATAGAGAAAGTTCATTTTTCAGTTTTTCATTTGAAATGAGTAAAGAAACGGTCGAATGGTTGTTTATGTTTTTAATAGAAGACTTTAGTACATTAATACCACCGAGAGATTTTATTCCGCAAGCATTAATTAATACATTATTCACTTATAAACAATTCTAAACAATTTAAATATATTTCAATCAAAAAAAACCATAGGTTACAATTGTTTTAATGTCTAAAAAACCTAATGTTTCGTTAGTAGTCGGAGCAAGACCAAATTTTATTAAGGTAGCACCTCTTGTTAGACAGTTCGAAAATGAAAATATTGATGTAGACCTAATACATACAGGACAACATTGGGATGAAAAATTATCTAATGAGATATTCCAAGACTTAAAATTGAGGGAGCCCAATAATCATCTGGACACACCTAGGGGCTCTATGAATATGCAATTGGGGGATATGATACAAAAATTAGATGAACATTTTTCAGATAGCTCGAATCAAATGCTAGTTGGTGTAGTTGGAGATGTAACTTCAACATTGGCTGCAGCAATAGCAGCAAAAAATAAAGGCAAAGAGGTATTCCATATAGAATCAGGACTACGTTCAAAAAACTTAGTCATGGCAGAGGAAAGAAATAGGATTATGGTCGATCACATTTCAGATATTTGCTTTGCACCTTGCGAGTACTCGGTTAATAATTTGATAAATGAAGGAATTGATAAATCAAGAATTAACTTAGTAGGAAATATTATGATTGATTCTTTACTTAATAATTATGAACGAATCGAGTCTTCTTTTGATGATGTTTCTTCTAAGTTAGGACTTGAAAAAGAATTTTTTGTAGTTACATTGCATAGGGATGAGAATTTAGATAAAGAGATATTAGATGAAATATTCTCCGGTCTACTTTCTTTTTCAGATGATTATCAAATACTGTTACCTGCACATCCTCGATTAAAAGAATTCATCCATACTAATTCAGTAGATACTGGACAAGTTTTACTTGTTGATCCTTTACCATATATAAGCTTTCTTTCTTTAGTATCAAAATCAAAAATTTGTCTTACCGATTCAGGTGGCCTTCAGGAAGAAACAACTATTCTAGGGGTACCATGTTTGACACTTAGAGAAGAAACGGAAAGACCTATAACAGTTGACATTGGAACAAATAGAGTAATCGGAACAAAAAAGGAAGTCATTATAGATTCTGTAAAACTAATATTGGAAGCTGGTGAATTTAAAAAAGTGGAGGTCCCCTTATGGGACGGAAAGACGTCAAAAAGAATAGTAGACGTATTAAAGGAAAGTTATCTTAAGTGAGTGGTTTCAAATATAATTTAGGCGTTGTAGGTTTAGGATACGTAGGCCTCCCGTTAGCAGTTGATGCTGTTTCTTCAGGGTTGAGTGTAATTGGATACGATATTTCCGAAAAGAAAAATAATCTAATTAATAATGGGCAATCTCCAATAGAAGACATAAGTAACGATGATCTAAATTCCGCTCTTGATCAAGGTTTCATCGCAACTAATGACGAAGCTGTACTAGGTGATGTTGAGCATATAGTAATTAGTGTTCCAACACCATTGACTGACTATCAGCCTGACTTAACTTATGTTAAGGCAGCAGCTTCATCGGTTGGGCGGAATTTACGTGAAGGGCAAGTAGTAATTCTTGAGTCAACAACTTACCCAGGTACTACTGAAGAAGTGTTGATTCCTGAAATTGCTAAACATTCGAATAAGAAACCTGGAGAAGAATTTTATGTTGGATATTCTCCAGAAAGAATAGATCCTGGAAATAAAACATGGAAATTTAAGAATACGCCAAAGATTATAAGTGGGATAAATGATGACTCATTAGAGAAAATAGAATCCTTTTATAAATCAATTATTGACGAAGTCGTTCCGGTTTCTTCACCTAAAGAAGCAGAAATGGTTAAATTATTGGAGAATACCTACAGGCATGTCAATATTGCACTAATAAATGAGCTTGCAATCTTATGTAATATGTTGGATGTTGACATATGGGAGGTAGTAGAGGCAGCTGGAACAAAACCATTTGGATTTGAATCTTTTCATCCTGGAGCGGGCGTAGGAGGACATTGCATTCCAGTTGACCCTCAGTATCTTTCTTTCAAGACTAGGCAAATAGGACAACCAGTTAGGTTTGTTGAGTTGGCTCAGGAAATCAATAATTCAATGCCCTTGTATGTTTGCGATAGAGTATCAGAGTTTTTAAACAATATTGGCAAACCACTAAAAGATTCCAAGATTTTAGTATATGGAGTGGCATACAAACCAGACATTGGCGATACGAGAGAGTCTCCAGCAAATGAAATAATTGACATTCTTGTAGAAAGAGGTTCAAAAGTAGATTACTTCGACTCTTATGTAAAAGAATTTTCAACAGATAATAATAAATTAGTTTCTGTTGACCAAGATAAAAATTTGGATAAGTACGATATGATCTTAATCCACACTCTTCATAGCAATAGCGATATAGAGTCTCTAAATAAGTGCGGAACTCCTATTTTTGACACAACTGGATCTAAACTTTTAAAAAATACAACAAAAATTTAAGTAAAGAAAACCAATTTCTTAATTGTTTTAAGGATCTCTAAGTTCAAAATGCATAGGGTCTGGAGAAGTCCATGTTCCACCCCAAGCAAATCCCCATTCCTTAAAAATTTCAATTACTCTAGGGTGATATTTAGACTTTGTATTAATATCAATTGCAATTCCCCAAGTATGTCTAGAAAGTGCACCCCCAGCATTTACCCTTGTGATTCTTCTAGGTGCGTAGCATCCGCCAGTACTGTAATATTCACTTTTGGACAATGTATGAGATAGTCCTTCTTCAATTATCTGGTTGAGAGCTCCTTCTAATGGTTCCCACATACGCTTGTTACATGTAGTAGTCCCAATTATTGGTAAGTTTTTTGTCTCTATATTTTCTGATTTCCAGTCAGGATCTACATTTACCCACTTGCCGTTGCTATCTCTATTTTTGACACCGAACTCACCAAATTCATTTTTCAACAATGCTGCTGGTAAAATCCAATCTCCTTTATTGGCATCTGTTTTTTTTAGGTATTGTATCTTTTTTGTTTTTATATTTTTGTATAGCTCTATATACAGTTTTTCATCAATTTTATTTCCCCACATTGTGGCTTTTTTTATTCTGTAAATGTCAAATTCGTAGCCCAAGTCCCTGCTTATCAGAATCTCAGTCCAGTTAATCTGTTTGTCTGGAACAATAAGTCCGATTACTAAGCTATTATCATCCCCCGTGTCTGACATGAAAGAAATTTTATCACCCACGACAAGATTGTGCCTTTCCGCAGTAATTTTTGATACAATGGCTAAATTCTTTTTCAATGCGTAGCTAATTTGTTTTCCATAAAAATAACCTGAGACATCTTTGTTAACAGTAAACACACTTATCGGAATTGAATAGCCCTCTTTTACAATCTGATTTACTGTTCCATCTTCTTTAATAATTGACACCATCCCTAGAGTAGCTCTGCCAAAATATGCAATATTAAAGTTAAGTTCTTGTGAAATTTGACTAACTGCTTTAACAACAGAGGGATAGAGACTTCCTGACTGTATTATGTCAATTTTTTCATAATTATTTATAGCAGGTCCTACTTCTATTAAGCTTGTGTCTTCACTCAACTTGTCATCGGTATATTCTGATTTATCCAACTTGTCATCGGTATATTCTGATTTATCCAACTTGTCATCGGTATATTCTGATTTATCCAACTTGTCATCGGTATATTCTGATTTATCCAAC
>JAYZKG010000069.1:0-2527 GCA_036163695.1 Actinomycetota bacterium
CCTATTCAAGAAAATTAGGACATTACCTAAGAGGAGTAGTAGAAGGTATAATAATCGGTAAGAATACTCTAATTGTAGATAATCCAAAATTAACTATAAGGTACGATATCTCCGCTGAGGAACCAAGAAAGTTTGTACTCTGGGGGGACGATAAAGCTGATCTACATGTATATATAGAAAAATATAAAGAATTTGAATTTCTTACTTCATTTGAGTACAACAATACCCGTGTTCACACTCTACCTGAATATAACCAACAAACTATTCTTGAATATTTGTATAGCAATGATATCTACTCGATACTTGTTGAAGGAGGTCCAGCAACGTGGAAATCATTTATACCGTTTTCTGACAAGATATTTGTATTCAAATCAAACATGGATATCAATACAGGTATTCAGTTTAATTTAGATAATGAGATATCAAATTATGCATCTCTTTATCTAGAAAATATTATTTCAGAAGATACTTTGTCAATATATAATAGTACAGCTGATTAATATGTTTACAGGAATTATACATAAAACTGGAGTGGTTAATACGGTATCAAGCCAGGATAATTTGCTTATTATAAAAATCGATGATCTAAGTTCTGAAATTGGTGACAGCATATCAGTAGACGGGGTGTGTTTAACATTAGCTGATATACATAAGAACGAATATGCCTTCCAGGTTTCAGAAGAAACCTTACTTAAGACAATTATTTCGAATTACTACAATGGTAAAGTTGTAAACATCGAAACATCGCCAACAATAGAAACTCTTTTTGGTGGACATATGGTACTGGGTCATGTTGATGCTATTTCTAAATGTAATAATATTGAGAATGTAAAAGATGATTTATGGAATTTTTACTTTATAATTGAAAAAGATCATTTAGTTGTTGATAAGGGTTCGATTTCAATAAACGGAATCTCTCTTACGACAAACAAGGTAAGTGAATCAGAAATATACATATCAGTAATCAAACATACATATCAAGAAACAAATTTACAACATATGAAAATTAATGATGAAGTAAATATTGAGTATGACATAATTGGTAAGTACATATATGACCGAAAATAAATTAGCCACAATCGATGAGATTATTGAGTCTTTCAAATTAGGCGAACTCATAATTTTAGTAGATGATGAAGATAGGGAAAATGAAGGTGATTTAATTGTAGCTGCAGATGTTCTTAATCCTGAACATATTAATTTTATGATTAAAGAAGGCAGGGGGTTAGTATGTGCTCCAATATCTAGAGAAGTTGCTAAAAATATATCATTAAATTTGATGGATGGTGTATCAAACGAACTCGATACACAATACACTGCTTCGGTTGATCTTAAATCTGATATAGTAACAACTGGCATTTCTGCTGAAGATAGGTATGAAACAATAAAAAAACTATCGGACCCTAAAGCTACAAAAGATGATTTTAATATTCCTGGCCACATCTTCCCATTAATGGGAATGCAAGGAGGTGTGTTACGTAGACCTGGTCATACAGAAGCTGCATTAGAACTTTGTAAAATTGTTGGTTTTAATGAAGTTGCAGTTGTTTGTGAAGTAATTAGAGATGATGGCAAAATGGCTAGACTTGACGACCTGCTCGACTTTGGATTCAAGCACTCGATTAAAGTAGGTACAATAAAAGATTTAATCGAGTATAGACTTAAAAATTTTAATTTAGTGAATAAAGTTTCAGAATCGAAACTCCCTACAAAGTATGGACAATTTATAGCTCACGTTTTTCAAGCAACTATAGATGGAACAGAGCATCTAGCACTAACCATGGGTGATATTAACAAAGAAGAAGTTGTGACGGTAAGAGTGCACTCTGAATGTTTAACAGGAGACACTTTATTTTCATCAAAATGCGATTGTGGCACTCAGCTTGATCTATCACTTAAATATATTTCAGACAATGGGTCTGGGGTATTGCTGTATATGAAAGGACATGAAGGTAGAGGTATTGGTCTTGGTAATAAAATTAAAGCCTACTCTTACCAGGATAAAGGTGCTGATACTGTTGAAGCTAACGAATTAATTGGATTTCCTCCAGATATGAGAGACTACGGAATTGGTGCTCAAATTCTTCGAATGTTAAATATCACTAAGATGAACCTTTTAACAAACAATCCTAGAAAACGTGCTGGTCTTGAAGGTTTTGGATTAGAAATTACAAAAAGGACTCCGTTGATATCACCAGAAACTCTAGATAATAAAGAATATATTTACACCAAAAAAACCAAACTTGGACACTTATTCGGAGAAGATAATGATTAATGTCGTCTTTTCAAACTATTACCAAGAAATATCATCCCCAATTGTAGATTCAATAAAATCAACATTGAGTAAGACAGATGATTTAATAGCAAATACAATTTTTACTGAAGTATCCGGTGTTTGGGAAATACCATACACTATAAATACTTCCTCTCCTGATATTCGATATTTTATTGCAGTTGGTGCTGTTGTAAAAGGGGAAACTGACCATTACGAATATATTTCAAACTCTGTATCAAACGCTCTTATGAA